>JAXDWR010000078.1:0-110256 GCA_034088265.1 Collinsella sp.
TCCTCTTGCCGACCTGGAGCACGGTACCGGACCCGAGCAGGGCCGCGTCGACGTTGTAGGACTTGGCGGCGACGACCTCGCCGTCGATCTTGACCCCGCCGCCGTCGATGAGACGGCGCGCCTCGCCCGCCGAGGGGGCGAGGCCGGCGTCCTTGAGGACACCCGCCAAATAGACGGTCCCATCCTCCGCCGGGCTGAGCTCGAGGGAGACCTCGGCGATGTCCTCGGGGAGCTGGTTTTGCTTGAAGACGCGGTCGAACTCGGCCTGGGCCTCCTCGCCCGCACCGGCGCCGTGGTAGGTGTCGCACAGGTCGCGGCCGAGCGCGCGCTTGAGCTCGTAGGGATCGGCCGTGCCGTCGGCGAGCGCGGCCTCGATGGCCTCGACCTCGTCGATCGACTTGGAGCTCGCCAGGCGGTAGTACTTGGCGATCATCTCGTCGGGGATGGACATGGTCTTGCCGAACATGTCCGCCGGGGCGTCGGTGAGGCCGATGTAGTTGCCATAGGACTTGGACATCTTGCGGACGCCGTCCGTACCCTCGAGCAGGGGCATGGTGAGCGCAACCTGGGGCTCCATGCCCGACTTCTCCATGAGCTCGCGGCCAGCAAGGAGGTTGAAGAGCTGGTCGGTGCCGCCCATCTCCACGTCGGCGTCGATCATCACCGAGTCATAGGCCTGCATGACCGGATAGAGGAACTCATGGAGCGCGATGGGGGTCTGGGACTGATAGCGCTTGGTGAAGTCGTCACGCTCGAGGATGCGCGCGACCGTGAACTTGCTGCAGACCGAGAGCAGGCCCTTGAGGTCCATCGAGAGGATCCAGTCGCCGTTGTGCACGATGGTGGTCTTCTCGGGGTCCAGGATCTTCATGGCCTGGGAGACATAGGTCGCCGCGTTGGCCTCAACCTGCTCCTGGGAGAGCTGCGGACGCGTGGTGTTCTTGCCCGACGGGTCGCCGATCATAGCGGTCCCGTTGCCGATGATGAGGGTCACCTTGTGACCCAGGTCCTGGAACTGGCGCATCTTGCGCAGCGGGACGGCATGGCCGAGGTGAAGGTCGGGGCTCGTGGGATCGACGCCGAGCTTGATGTTGAGGGGCTCGCCCTTCTCGAGCTTCCTCCTCAGGTCGGTCTCGGGAACGATCTTCGCCGCACCCGAGGTGATGATGCGCATTTGCTCGTCGACTGGCAACAAGTCTCTGCCCTCCTGGAATCATGCGATGGTCTTTGATGGCTATGACGTCCAAGGCGCCCTGGGCGCCCCGGACGATGAAGTTACCAGCAGAACAGTGTAGCGGACAATGCCCGCGTCCGGTAGGCGACCTCCAAAAGCCCAAGGATCAACCGGACCGCACGGCCATCAGCCCCCATCGGGACGCGAAAGGGGGCGCAGGTCGACCACGAGGCCGCCGATGCCCGCGCCCGCGAGAAGGCCCGACTCGCCGAGCCGATCGATCGGCTCGGCATCGAAGATGCGGGAGCGGCCGAGCGGATCGACCCGAACGGGGAGGCGGGCGCCGTCCGGCTCCACGAGAAAGCGCTGGGCCAGGCGTCGCGAGCAGCTCGCGCATCGACCCGGGCACGGCCCCTCGGCGGTCAGGACGCAGTGCTCCGTCACCATGAGCCGCGGCCTGCCGAAGCCCCAGGCGGCAAGCGCGATATCGCAATCGATCGAGCGGGCCAGGCCGACCGTCGCCTCGAGGTCGAGCTCCTCGGGCAGCCAGATGCGACGCGCCCCCAGATCCGCGAGGGTTCGCGCGGCCAGGGCGTTCGTGACGTTGACGGGCGCCGCGACCTCGAAGCGCACTCCCTCCTCGCGCGCCTGCGCCACCTGCGTGAGGTTGCGGCAGACGACCGTGCGGGCACGGCGCATGAGCTCGCGATGACGCCCCTCGTCGCCGATCCGCGCGACCTCGTCGAGGATGACGGTTATCTCGCCGAGGAGGCCGTCCCATCTATCGGCGTCGTCCTCGAGCAGGCGCTCAGCGACGACCGCTACCTCCGTGCCGCCGTCGCCGAGCAGGCGCTCCGCGACGACGGGGTCCTCCACGATCGAGATGCGGGAGGGCTCGCACCCGCTGGGGGAGCAGACGGGGTCGAAGGCCGGGGCGGGAGGCGCATCACGCCGGGTGGGGCGGGACCGGGCCGGGTCGGCGACGGTCGGATCGAGCGCGGCTATGGAGCGGGCCGCCCCATCGACGAGACGGGCGCTGCGCACCACGTGCACGACGCTCCCCACGTCGACCTTCCGCTTGCAATGCACGCAGGCGCGCTCCCCCGCCCCGACCGAGACCGGACAGGGGACCATGGGCCAGCGCTTGGGGACGTCGGCGGGCGCGGACTCGCCCGGGATGAAGCGGATCTCGAGCACGTCCCCCTCCTCGACCGCGCGCTCGAACGCCACGACCACCTCGTCGCGCCGACGCTCGACGACGCGGCCGACCGCGAGCCCCTGGTGGCATGAGCGCTCCCAGCTCATCATCTCCGCACCCGAGCGCCCCTCGAGGTACTCGACCGTGAACCCGCGGTTGAACGACCGCGCCAGGCGCTCCTCGATGGCCGAGGGATCGAACGGCCGGCCCGCCGCGATGGCGTCGAGAGCCTCCCGATAGCAGCTCACCACGTTGTGGACGTAGTCGGGGTTCTTCATCCTCCCCT
Source organism: Collinsella sp. (assembly GCA_034088265.1). Taxonomy (GTDB): domain Bacteria; phylum Actinomycetota; class Coriobacteriia; order Coriobacteriales; family Coriobacteriaceae; genus Collinsella. The sequence continues at coordinate 2,659 of JAXDWR010000078.1, forward strand.
CGATCTTGAGCGCCCCCACGCCCATGCGGACGAGCTCGGGGAGATGCCGTATCGAGAGATGGTCGCGCGGGCAGAGCAGAAGGTCGCCCTCGCGCGCGTCGAGCCGGGTCCGCGCGCCGTCCTCGAGCGCATGGTGCATGCGACAGGGCTGCGTGCAGTCGCCGCGGTTCGCCGAGCGGGCGGCGCGCAGGGCCGAGAAGGAGCAGGCCCCCGCATAGCATATGCAGATGGCCCCGTGGCAGAATGCCTCGATCTCCACGCCCGTGGCCACCAGGTCCGCGATCTCAGGCAGCGAGAGCTCGCGACCACAGGTCACCCGGCTCGCCCCGAGCTCCGAGACGGCGAGCCGCGCCCCGTCGGGCGCATGGACACCCGCCTGGGTCGAGAGATGGATCTCGACCCCGGGGATCGCCCGGGAGAGGGCGCGGGCCAAGCCGAGGTCGGCCACGATGAGCGCGTCAGCGCCGACATCGAGGACATCTTGCGCGAGGGCGACGGCGCCGGGGAACTCGTCGTCTCGAAGCAGGCTGTTCATGGTCACGTACAGGCGGGCTCCATGGGCATGGGCCAGGGCGGCTCCGCGGCGCAACTCGGAGCCATCCAGATCCCGTGCGGCGGCGCGGGCGTTGAAGGCGCCGGCTCCCGTGTAGACCGCGTCGGCGCCGGCGGCCACAGCGGCGAGCAGGGCCTCGTAGGTGCCCGCCGGGGCCAGGAGCTCGGGAACGCGGGACATGGCGCCCACCCCCTTCGCACGAGGGCGGACCGGAGCCCGCCCAAGTCTGTATCATTCTCGCAGCCAAGGATACACGAGGGCGCCTAGCAGCGCTTGCGCTAATCTGTATCTATTTGTAGTTCCCCGACTCTTCGGGGCGCGCGAGCGCCCCGGCGCGATTTGCAGGAGGTCGAACATGGGCTCACGCGAGCGACAGATGCGCAGGCGCTCGAAAACGCACGTCATTCCGATCGTCATCGTATCGTTCCTTGGATTCCTACTCCTATCGGGCATCGCCTTCGGCGTCGGCATGATGGGCAACGTGTCGCGCTGGCTCTCCGACCTGCCCGACTACACCGACGCCAACCAATACCTCGTCAGCGAGCCCACCACGGTCCTCGACGCCAACGGCAACGAGATCGCGAGCCTCTATGTCGAGAACCGCGAGAGCATCACGATCGATCGCGTCTCGCCCTATGTCCTCGACGCCACCGTCGCGACCGAGGACGAGCGCTTCTACGAGCACAACGGCGTCGACATCATCGGCATCGGCCGCGCCATCATGGTCCAGCTCACCGGCGGATCCGAGGGCGCCTCGACGATCACCCAGCAGCTCGTCCGCAACACGATCCTCTCGGCCGAGCAGTTCGACAACACGATCGAGCGCAAGGTGCGCGAGGCGTTCATCGCGATCAAGATGGAGGAGGTCTACTCCAAGGAGGACATCCTCATGATGTACCTCAACACCATCTACTACGGACATGGAGCCTACGGCATCCAGGCCGCTGCCCAAACCTACCTCTCCAAGAACGCGAGCGACCTCACCCTCGCCGAGGCCGCCATGCTCGTCGGCCTGCCCAACGCCCCCTCGCTCTACGACCCCACGATCAACCCCGACTACGCGCTCTCGCGTCGCAACACCGTCCTCGACCGCATGCTCTCCAACGGCAAGATCACCCAGGAGGAGCACGACGCCGCGCAAGCCGAGCCCCTCACCCTGAACCTGGCCCCCGCGATGCCCGAGAGCGGCACCCTCGCCTACCCGTACTTCGTCGACTACGTCAAGTCGATCCTGCGCGAGGAGTTCTCGACCGACATGATCTTCAGGGGCGGCCTGACCGTCAAGACGACGATCGACCCCACCCTCCAGTCCATGGCCGAGACCGCTGCCGTTGAGCGGATGGCCGCCGTGGGCGCCGACGAGCTCGAGGTCGGCATGGTCGTCCTCGACCCCAAGACCGGCTACATCAAGGCCATGGTCGGCGGCAAGGACTACAACGCCGACGAGAACCACGTCAACCACGCCCTCGGCAGGCGCTCCCCCGGGTCCTCCTTCAAGACCTTCACCCTCGCCGCCGCCATCAAGGCCGGCATGAACCCCAACGTCCTCATCAACTGCTCCTCGCCGCTCGAGGTCTGGGGCAGCACCTTCCAGAACTACGGCAACCACGACTACGGCAACCGCACCCTCGCCCAGGCCACCGCGGTCTCCTCGAACACGGGCTTCGTGCAGGTGGCCGAGGTCATCGGCAACAAGGCCATCTTCGACATGTGCGAGGCCCTGGGGATCGACGGCGAGACCGCCAACTTCCAGGACGTGCCCTCCTTCACCCTGGGAACCGCGAGCATCACGCCGCTCGAGATGGCCGAGGCCTACACCGCCTTCGCCAACGGCGGCTACCACCGCGAGGCCGTCGCGATCACCGAGATCGTCTCGCGCGAGGGCAAGACCCTCTACACGCACGAGGACAACCCGACCGAGGTCCTGACGACCGGCCAGGCCGCGGCGGTCACCAACGTCTTGAAGGGCGTCCTGACGGGCGGCGGCACCGGCGTGTACGGCCGTCCCTCCATCAACCAGCCCGTCGCCGGCAAGACCGGCACGGCCGGAACCGCGAGCGACACGACCGACCTCTGGTTCTGCGGATACACGCCCCAGCTCGTCTGCTCCATCTGGACGGGCCGCTCCGGCAGCAACGCCCCCATCGGCCGCTACGGCACCGCCGACATCCCCCTGCCCATCTTCCGGAGCTTCATGAACGCCGCCCTCGGCGATGCGCCGCGCGAGGAGTTCCCCACGGGCGACGCCCCCCAGTACAAGGCGAACAGCACTTGGAAGTTCTCCGGTGGCACCGAGGCCGAGCTCAAGCAGAAGGAAGAGGAGGAGCGCCTGAGGCAGGAAGAGGAGGAGCGCAGGAAGCAAGAGGAGGAGCAGGAGCAGGAAGGCGGCACCACGCCCACGCCTGAACCCACGCCCGATCCCGAGCCCGAGCCTGGCCCCGATCCCGAGCCCGGCCCGGACCCCGAGCCCGGCCCCGATCCCGAGCCTGGCCCGGACCCCGTCCCCACACCCGGCACCCGCTCGTCGCGCAGCGCCTTCCCCTCCAGCCAGCTGCAGGCGATCAAGCCCAGGTCGTGATGCGGCCCATCATCAAGATCACCGGGATGTGAAAAAGGACCCCGGGAGCCCGATCGAGGGCTCCCGGGGTCCTTCCCATTCCTTCCGCGCGCGAGATCAGCGAACGGGGCGCGACCGGCGATAATAGCTGACGAGCAGCGCCACGAGCGCTACCGGCAAGAGTATGACCAGTGAGATGAGGGCGATATGGAGGAAGGCGACCATCTTACTTGCGCACGCTCCTGAGCTTGGAGATGAGCGTCTCGAACTTCTCTCCATCCTTGGCGGTCTGAGCGATGACCAGGATCGTGTCGTTGCCGGCGAGCGAGCCGAGGACATCGGGGAGCTCGGCGGCATCGACTGCGGCAGCGATGCCGGACGCGGTGCCCGGCTGGGCCTTCACGAGGACGAGGTTCTCGGTGCGCTGGACATCGATCACGAGCTCCGAGACCATCCGCTGGAGGTGGAGGTCCTCGGCGAGGACGTAGACGCCCTCGGGGAGCTTGCGCAGGCCCATATCGGCGATATCGCGCGACACGGTCGCCTGGGTGCAGTCGAACCCGCATGCCTTGAGCTCGTCCACGAGCATCCGTTGCGTGCGAACATCCTTGTTGCGCACGATCTCGCGAATCGCCTCCTGGCGCCCGTTGCGCTTCTTCGCCATACCTGTACGCACCTCACTCCCAATTTCGGTGTCAATTCCATCGCTACGGCGACCGAGGCAAACGGCCGCATCAGCCACACATTCTACAGTCATGGCTCAAGCCGAACAATTATTTGGCAACTCGCCATCGGTGAATGTATAAGATTGGCGGATGTACGCATGATAAGCGTATATCTTATGAATTGTAAGGCACCTTTATCAAACGTTCACGGGAAGCGTCGTCGGGGAGGACGGCATCAGGGCGCGCGACGCGATCTCCTGGATCCGCGCGCCCATGCAGCACGCCATGGCATTCCTGCGGGCGATCGGCGTGTATATGATGCCGAACTCATGGCTCGCCGAGCGCAGTGCGTCCACGCACGCACGGGTCGAGGGGGCGTCGATGATGTCCTGCACCACCTCGCGGCGCTCGTTGGACGTGATGGCGCCCGATCCCACGCTCGCATTCTCGATGCAGCGCACGATGTCGCGCAGGTGATGGCGGTACAAGGCAGTCCGAGACGCCTCGTCGTCGAGGAGTCCCCAGGAGTCGTAGAGGCCCTTCAAACCCTCGTGGTCGCGGACGCAGCGCACGAACATGTCGGGATCGAAGACCGGCCTGACCGGCGGAGCGACGGTGAGATGGTATCGCGAGCCCTCGACCGCGGAGCCTCGGTCGATCGCGCCGAGGATCGAACGCATGAGCCCGCGCTCGTCATCGAAGCCGCCCGCGTCCTTGAGCGCGAGCTCCAAGACGCGCCGATCGAGGATCTTGCCCGCAAGGAGCGAGAAGGCGCCGCTCTCGACCAAGGCGGGCACGGCCCGATGGAAGGAGGCGGCATCGGACCAAACGCGGGCCTCGTGCGCGATGATCGAGGACATGCGCGCCCCGTCGGCCTGCTCGGAATCGATGGAGAACTCGGGGACGACCACGTCGACCCCATCCGCCTCGACACATGCCATGGCGACATCGAGGAAGGAAGGGCTGATCCAGTCGCGCTGGTTGAGGAACAAGAGATGGGCACCTCGCGCGACCGCGCAACCGCGGACCAGGGCGCCGGAATGGGATCCATCGGCGGCGTCGATCACCTCGACGCGGATATCGCGCTCCGCGTAGCGCTCGGCGAGCGAGCGGGTCCGATCACGCGATCCGCGATCCACCACGACGAGCTCGAGATCGGAAAGGGTCTGGTTGAGGACGCTCTCGATAGCACGACCGATAGAGCCGTCCGCATCGCGCGCAGTGAGCACGACGGAGACGCGGGGGAGCTTGAGTGCACGACGGGCCACCTGACCACCCTTCCACCAGACTGATGACTCCCCTGCATGGTAACGCAGCTTATACAGGCGGAACCGATCAACTCGCGCGTGCACGCCAAGTACAGATGGGGCTCACCCGCGCACCATATCGGGACAGGGGGCCAGGGCCCCCTCGTCGTACTCGACACCCATGAAGCAGAGCCCCTGGGCCGGGGCCGTCGGCCCGGCAGCGAGGCGATCGCACGCGGCGAGGGCGTCGGCGAGCCACCGCGGATCGCGGCGGCCCGTGCCGACCTCGACCAAGCTGCCCACGATCGTCCTCACCATGGAGTGGAGGAACGCGTTGCCCGTTATCGTGAACTCTATGAGCTCCTCGCCCATCTGGGCGGCACGGGCGAACGAGACCGCATGGACGTTGCGGCAGGTGGGCTTGCCCACGGTCGAGGCGACCTTGCAGAAGCTCTTGAAGTCATGCTCCCCCACGAGGCAGGCGGCGGCGCGCTCCATGGCCTCGACATCGAGCGGCGCACGATGCCACCACGCGAAGCGGCGCGTGATCAGGGGACGGGCCTCGCCCGTCGCGATGCGGTAGGTGTAGGTGCGGGAGCGGGCATCGAATCGAGCCGAGAACCCCGGTGCGGCATGGTGGACCGACGCGAGGGCGATGTCGTCGGGAAGGAGCGCGGCCATGGCCCTCATCCAGCGATTCCCGGGCACCTCGAGCTCGGATGCGAGGGCGGGGACGCTCACGTACTGGGAGATGGCGTGGACGCCCGCGTCGGTCCGCCCCGCGCACGTGAGGTCGATCTCGCGACGCATGAACGTCTCGAGCGCCCTCCTCACCTCCCCGGCGACGGTCAGCTGCCCGGGCTGCTCAGCGAAGCCCGAGAAGCGCGCGCCGTCGTATCCTAGACGGAAGACGAGCGTCCCCGCGGGCTCGAAGGGCATCTCGATATCGGAAGCGCCCATGGGCACCCTCCCCTTCCCTATGTCGGCACGCCCCTTCAGGGGAGCCATCCCATCAACATCATGGCGGCGAGCACCCCGATACCCGCAAGCATCGCGAGCCAGTCCACGCGACCGAGGGGCCGCGCCTCCACGAGGGTGTCCGCTCCATCAGCATAGCATCGCGCCGCCATGGAGTCCGCCAGCCGATCGGAACGGCGGAGAAGGCCCACGATAAGGGGGGCGAAGACTGACAGCCATCTGCCCACGCGCTCAAGGACGCGCCCCTCGTCGAAACGGACCCCGCGCGCCCGTTGCGCGAGCCTGATGCGCTCGAACTCCTCCGCCACCACCGGTATGAACCTGAGGGCGATCGACACCCGCGAACCCAGATCCCCCACCGGGACCCCCAGAGCCGCGAGCGGCCTGAGCATCCGAACGAACGCGTCCCCGAGCTGTGAGGAGGTCGTCGATGCCGAGATGGCGAGCGAGAACCCGACGAACAGCACGATCCTCCCCGCCGCGAGGACGGCGCGAAAGCCCCCCTGACCGCTTAAGGCGACCGTGGGGAGAGCCGATCCGGGGGCGGGCGCGCCACAGGAGACGAGGTTGGAGAGGAGCATGACGGCGAGGATCAGGGCAAGGGGGCGGATCGCGCGCACGAGCGCTCGGACCTCGACGCGCGCGAGGACGAGGCTGATCGCGAGCGCCGCATACCCCACGACGAGCACGCCGGGATGCGGGGCCGCGAAGGTCGGTACCGAGGCGAGGATGAAGAGCGCGATCTTGATGCGCGCGTCGATGGCGGACAAGGGTGTGTCAGTGGAGACGAAGGACCCGATCGGTTTCCTGAAGACGGCCATCAGCCCTCCCCCTCCCCCGTCGACCCGGCGGCGTCGGCGAGGATGGCCGCGATCAGGAGCCCCGCGGGAATGGGCAGCCCGGCCACCTCGAAGGCGTGCGGCTCCGCTGCCAAATCGACCGTCGGCCCATACCAGACGACCTGCCCCCGGGACATGAGCGCCACACGGTCGGCCCGCGTCATCCACTCCTCGACATCGTGGCTCACCACGACGATGGGGAGCCCCTCGGCCAGGAGGTCGCGGACGAGTCCATGGAGGGCGCGGCGACCAGGCGCGTCAAGGCCAGCCGTGGGCTCGTCCAATATGAGCGCGCGCGGCCGCTGGCTGAGCGCGCAGCCGATCGCCAGACGGCGAGCTTCGCCACCGGAGAGCTCGAAGGGGGATGAATCGAGCAGCTCCATGGGAAAGCCCGAGCGACGCGCGGCGACAAGGGCCGCGGCCTCGGCCTCCGCGCTCGATGCACCGGCCAGAAGCGGGGCGAAGGCCAGCTCATCGCGGGCCGTGGGCAGGAAGAGCTGGTCTTCGGGTCGCTGGAAGGCGATGGCGCACCGACCCGGCTCAACGGGATCGGCGCCGATCGCGGCGCGCCCGGAATCGGGCTCGACGAGCCCCGCAGCGATCGCGGCGAGGGTGGACTTGCCCGAACCCGAGCACCCTGCGACGAGCACGAGCTCGCCCGCCCCCGCGTTGAGGGTCGCATCGATGAGGGCCGCGCCCGCCTGGCCCGGATAGCGATACGTGACCCCCTCCAGCGCGAGCGAGACGCCCCCCTCCCCGGCACCGCGCCCACTCGCAGTGAGGGGACCGAGGGCGTCCCGCAGCCCTGTGGCGGCACCAGGATGGCCCAGGAGCCACGATCCCAACGCATCCGGGTCCATGACAGCCCGCACATCCGCTCCCGCCCCCAGAGCGCATCTGAGGGCCTTGAGATACGGTGTCTCCATGACGAGCGTGTCAAGGAGCGGCTCCTGGGTGGCGATCGCGTCCGCAGGCGAGCCCGTCCATGCGATCCGCCCGCCATCGAGGATCGTCAGGCGATCGGCGATCGCCATCTCCAAGGGGTCGTGCGTCACAACGACGAGGCCTATGCCCTCGCGGTGAGCAAGGGCCAGCATGAGCTCGCGAACCTCGGATCGATGGATGGGGTCGAGCTGGGAGGTCACCTCGTCGAGGACGAGGAAGCGCGGGCGCATCGCCAGGACGCCGGCCAGCGCGAGGCGCTGCTGCTCGCCACCCGAGAGCGTCGAAACGGCGCGATCGGTCGCGTCCGCGAGTCCGACGATGTCGAGGGACTCGTGGACGCGGCGCTCCACCTCGGCACTGTCGAGCCCGAGGTTGCGCGGCCCAAAGGCGACCTCGTCGTGGACGAGGGTGGTGACGAGCTGATCGACAGGGTCCTGCTGCACGATCCCCACCGCCTGACGATGCGCGCGCCGGGCGTCGACGGAGGCGAAGGCATCGGCCCCATCGAGCGACACGGAGCCGGCATACGGAGCCGACATGGCACAGAGCACGCGGGCGAGCGTTGACTTGCCCGATCCGTTGGCGCCGACGAGCGCGTGGATCGAACCCGGCTCGAAGGCGCAGCTCACGCGCGATAGCGCCTCGACATCGCGCCCGCCATGCCTCACTGTGATGTCGCGCGCTCTCAGCACAGGCCCACCTCCTCATGCCCAATTGATAAAAAAGGAGGGATGCACGGGGCACCCCTCCAATAGAATAACAACGTGCCAGATGGCGGATGTTACTCGGCAGCCTCCTCGGAAGCAGCCTCCTCGACGACGGCCTCGGTCTCCTCGGCCTTCTCCTCGACGACAGCCTCGACCTTCTTGGGGGCGGCAGCCTTCTTGGGGGCCTTCTTGACGACAGGCTCGGTGACGAGCTCGATGATGACCATCTCGGCGTTGTCGCCCTTGCGGGTGCCGAGCTTCATGATGCGGGTGTAACCACCGTTGCGGTCGGCCCACATGCCCTGAGCGGCCTTGTCGAAGATCTCGGCCACGAGGTCCTTATCGCCGAGCTTGGCGATGGCCAGACGACGGGAGTGCAGGTCGCCCTTCTTGGCCCAGGTGATGATGGGCTCGGCGTAGCTGCGCAGCGCCTTGGCGCGGGTGATGGTGGTCTTGATGCGATCGTTCTCGAAGAGCGCCTTGGCAAGGCTCTTCTTCATGGCCTTGGTGTGGCTCGCATCGGTGCCGAGCTTCAGGCCCTTCTTCTTGTTGTGACGCATGGTCTGGTTCTCCTCTATGACACGGGATCAAGCCTTGAGGCTCAAACCCATGGACTCAAGCTTGTCCTTGACTTCCTCGATCGACTTGACGCCGAAGTTGCGGATGTTGAGCAGGTCGTTCTCAGAGAACTCCACAAGCTGGCGCACGGAGTGGATGCTCGCACGCTTGAGGCAGTTGTAGGAGCGCACCGAGAGATCGAGATCCTCGATCTGCTTGTCGAGCTCAGCGTTGTCCGTCGCCTGCTCGGGAGCGAAGATAGAGATCTCCTCCTCTTCCTCGGGAGCGTCGGCGAGGTTCATGAAGGCAGCCATATGCTGGTTGATGATGTTGGCAGCCTGGACGACGGCCTCGCGCGGGTCGATGGAGCCGTTGGTCTCGATCTCGAGAACGAGGCGGTCGTAGTCCGTGTGCTGACCGACGCGGCAGGCCTCGACGAGCTTGGCGCAACGACGGACAGGCGAGTACAGCGAGTCGACGTGGATGACGCCGATGGGATCGTTGTCGCGCTTGTTGGCCTCGTACGAGACGTATCCGCGGCCGTAGCCGATGCGCATGCTCATGGTGAGATGGCCGCCCTCGGTGAGCGTGGCGATGTGCTGCTCGGGGTTCACGAGCTCGAACTCCGACGGGATGAAGAAGTCCGCGCCGGTGACCTCGCAGGGGCCGTCGACCGAGATGGTTGCGGTGGCCTCGCTAGTGGTACCGAGCGAACGGAACACCAGGCCCTTGACGTTCAGCACGATGTCGGTGACATCCTCGACCATGTTGTCGATGGACATGAACTCATGCTGAGCGCCATCGATCTGGATCGCCTCGACGGCTGCACCCTCGAGAGAGGAGAGCAGGACGCGGCGAAGGGAGTTGCCGAGCGTGTCGCCGTAGCCGCGCTCGAGCGGCTCGACGGAGACGCGGGCACAGGTGTCGTTGATCTCCTCGACCTGAACCTGGGGCCTAATGAATTCTGACATGTAATACCTCCAGCCTCAGCAGCCCAAACGGACTACTTAGAGTAGAGCTCGACGATGAGCTGCTCTTTGATATCGCCGCTGATCTGCTCACGCGTGGGCAGGGCCAGCACGTTGCCAGAGAGCTTGGCGGTATCGACCTCGAGCCAGCCGGGGACCTCGAAGCGCTCGGAGGAGACCAGGGCCTCCTTGATGGGGAGAAGGTCATGGAACTTCTCGCCGACGGCGACGACGTCACCGGGCTTGACCTGGTAGGAGGGGATGTCGACACGACGGCCGTTCACGGTGAAGTGACCGTGACGGACGGACTGACGAGCCTCCTTGCGGGTGCGAGCGAAGCCCAGGCGGAAGACGACGTTGTCAAGACGGCTCTCAAGGAGGATGAGGAGGTTCTCACCCGTGATGCCCTTCATCTTGCGGGCGCGGACGAAGTAGGTGTGGAACTGCTTCTCGAGCACGCCGTAGATGAACTTGACCTTCTGCTTCTCGCGCAGCTGCATGCCGTACTCGGATTCCTTGCGACGGCGCTTGGGCTGACGGATAGATTCCTTCTTGCTGCTGTAACCGAGCTCAACGGGATCGATCCCGAGCTGACGGCAGCGCTTGAGAACCGGAGTCCTATCGATTGCCATGGTTTATCGATCCTTTCAGTTGCGGCGACGCTTCTTGGGGCGGCAGCCGTTGTGCGGGATGGGGGTCTTGTCCTGGATGCTCGTGACCTCGAGGCCGGCGGCCTGGAGGGAGCGAATGGCGGTCTCGCGACCCGAACCGGGGCCCTTCACGAAGACGGAGACCTTGTGCATGCCGTGATCCATAGCGATCTTGGCGCAGCTCTCGGCAGCCATCTGGGCGGCAAACGGGGTGGACTTACGGGAACCCTTGAAACCAACGGTGCCAGCGGACTTCCAGGCGATGACGTTGCCCTGGTTGTCGGTGATGGACACGATGGTGTTGTTGAACGTGGAGCGGATGTGAGCCTGGCCCACGGAGATGTTCTTGCGGTCGGCGCGCTTGATGCGAGCGGTGGCGCCGCGCTTGTTCTTAGCAGTAGCCATGTTGCGTCAGCCTCCCTTATTTCTTCTTCTTGGCACCGATCTGACGCTTCGGACCCTTGCGGGTGCGAGCGTTGGTGTGGGTGCGCTGGCCACGAACAGGGAGACCCTTGCGGTGACGGAGACCGCGGTTGCAGCCGATGTCCATGAGGCGCTTGACGTTCTGGGTGCGCTCACGGCGGAGGTCACCCTCGACCATGATGTGGTTCTTATCGATGTACTCGCGGATGGCGTTCACCTCGTCCTCGGTGAGATCGCGAACGCGAGTGTCGACGTTGATGTTGCAATCAACGCAGATCTTGGTGGCGGTGGTGCGGCCGATGCCGTAGATGTAGGTCAGACCGATTTCGACGCGCTTCTCGCGCGGAAGGTCGACACCGTTGATACGGGCCACTATGGTTCTCCTCTCTTAGCCCTGACGCTGCTTGTGGCGAGGGTTCTCGCAGATGACGAGGACCTTGCCATGGCGGCGAATGATCTTGCACTTATCGCACATCTTTTTGACGGAAGGGCGTACCTTCATCGTTCTTCCTTTCGGTAGTGCTCATGCTACAAAACGGAATGTTATCTACTCGCCCAGCCGCAGGCGTTGAATCTGATGGCTGGAAAACATGCAAACGCGACCGCGGGCTGAGCGTCCCCACGATCGTGTTCGAATGCGTCTGTCGCTATCGTCACTTATAGCGATAGGTGATGCGTCCGCGCGTGAGATCGTACGGGGAGAGCTCCACGACGACCTTGTCGCCCGGAAGGATGCGGATGTAGTTCATGCGAATCTTGCCCGAGATGGAGCAGAGAACCGAATGACCGTTCTCAAGCTCGACGCGGAACATGGCGTTGGGCAGTGGCTCGGTCACCGTGCCCTCGAGCTCGATGGCATCTTCCTTTTTCACAAGCAATCATCTTTCTCTTGAGTAAAACGACAGCAATAGCGAATGATACAACACTCATTCGCTAAAGAAACAAATTCCCTAATCGCTCCATATTTAAGCGGGGTATGTCAGCTTAGCGCACGCCGCCCTGCATCTGGCACCACGGCCCCTCGGCATCCTGGGTGAGGATCACCGGACCGTCCTCGGTGATGGCGACCGTGTTCTCGTAGTGCGCCGCAGGCTGACCGTCCTTGGTGGAGACGAGCCAGCCATCCGAGCCCACGCGGACACGCGGCGACCCCATGGTGACCATGGGTTCGATCGCGATGACCATGCCGGCCTGGAGCTTGACGCCCCGACCCTTCTTCCCGTAGTTGGGGACGTTGGGGTCCTCGTGCATGGCGCGACCGATGCCGTGACCGACGTAGTCGCGGAGCACGCCGTAGCCATGGGCCTCGGCAAGCGCCTGGATCGCACAGCCAATGTCACCGATGTGGTTGCCGGGGACCGCCTGTGCGATGCCGGCCCTCAGGCAGTCGAGAGTGACGTCGCACAGCGCCTTGACCTCGGGTGCGGGGGTCCCGCAGAAGAAGGTCCAGGCATTGTCCCCCACCCAACCGTTGACGATGGCGCCCGTGTCGATGGAGATCACATCGCCGTCGCGCAGGATGACATCGGGGTTGGGGATGCCGTGGACGACCGCCTCGTTGATGGAGGCGCAGATGGTGCCGGGGAACCCGCCGTAGCCCTTGAAGGCGGGCTTGCCGCCGTGCATGCGGATGATCTGCTCGGCGAGCTGATCGAGCTCGAACGTCGAGACGCCCGGACGCACCATGGCGCCAACGCGCCGGAGCGCCATCTTAGACAGCGCTCCGGCGACCTTCATCTGCTCGATTTCTGATGCGGACTTGATTTTGATCATAGACCGAGGACTTCCTTGACCTCCGCATAGACGACATCCGGGTCACGGTCGCCGTCGATGGCCTTGAGGATGCCCTGCCCGCGATAATACTCGACGAGCGGGCTGGTCTGCTTCTCGTAGACGTCCAGGCGGTTGGCGATGGTCTCGGGCTTGTCGTCATCGCGCTGGTACATCTCGCCGCCGCAGGTGGGGCAGGTCTCATCGGAGGCCGTGCCGGTGTAGCCGCAGGCGCGGCAGGTGCGACGGGAGGAGAGGCGACGGATGATCACGTCGGCGTCGACGTCGATGAGCAGGGCGCAGTCAAGCTCGCGACCGAGCTCGGAGAGCTCGGAATCGAGGGTGACGGCCTGAAGCGTGTTGCGGGGGAAGCCGTCGAGAAGGAAGCCCTGCTGGGCATCGTCCTCGGAGAGGCGCTCCTTCACCAAGTCGATGACGAGCTGGTCGGGAACGAGCTCACCGGCATCCATGTACTTCTTGGCCTTGACACCGAGCTCGGTGCCACCCTTGACGGCGGCGCGGAGAAGATCGCCGGTGGAGATGTGGGCGACCCCGAACTCGCGAACGAGGCGCTGGGCCTGCGTTCCCTTGCCGGCACCGGGCGCACCTAGAAGGACGATGTTCATGGACGGTCTCCTCTCAAAGCAGACTACTTAAAGAACCCATCGTAATCGTACATCTTAAGCTGACTCTCGACCTTGGAAATGGTGTCGAGGACGACACCGACCATGATGAGGACCGAGGTTCCGCCGAAGGCCTGGATCAGCGCGTTGCCCGTGAACGAGAAGACGATCGACGGGACGATGGCGATGAAGGCCAAGAAGATGGCGGAGGGGAGGGTGATCCTGTTGAGCGCGTTCTTGATGTAGCGCGCCGTGGCCTTGCCGGGACGGACGCCCGGGATGAAACCGCCCTGCTTCTTGAGGTTGTCGGCCGTGTCATCGGGATTGAACACCATGGAGGTGTAGAAGTACGCGAAGAACACGATGAGGACGATGTTGAGGAGCCAATTGATCCAACCCTGCGAGAGCGCGTTGGCCGTGGCCTGGATCCAGCCCACGCTGGGGAAGAAGACCGCGATCTGCGCCGGGAAGTACAGGAAGGCGCTCGCGAAGATGATCGGGACGACACCGGCGGTGTTGACCTTGATCGGCAGGTAGGTGGACTGGCCACCCATGATGCGACGACCAACGACGCGCTTGGCGTACTGGACCGGGATGCGGCGCTGGCCGCGCTCGAGGAACACGATCAGGGGGATCACGCAGAGGATGATCGCCAGGATCAGGACGGTTGCCAGCACGCCGGCCTGCCCGCCCTTGATGGACGAGAAGATGGCCTGCGGCAGCCCCGCCATGATGTTGGCGAAGATGATGAGGCTCATGCCGTTGCCGATACCGCGCTGGGTGATGAGCTCGCCGATCCACATGATGAGCATGGCGCCCGCAGTGAGGGTGCCGACGATCATGATGTCGAAGACGATCTCGGGGGCGCCGGCGCCGTTGAAGGAGATGCCGAAGCCCTTGAACAGGAAGAGGTACCCGATCGAGTTGAGAAGCGCCAGGCCAAGGGTCAGATACCGGGAGTACTGGGTGATCTTGGTCTGGCCCACCTCGCCCTCACGAGCAAGGTCGTGGAGGGAGGGGACCACGCTCTGCATCATCTGGAAGATGATGGAGCTGGTGATGTAGGGCATGATGCCCAACGAGAAGATCGAGACGTACGAAAGAGCGCCACCGGAGAAGAGGTTCAGAACCGCCATCGCGCCCGTCGCCAGGGAGTCACCAGCAGACTGGAAAAGGCCCAGCATCCCCTGGAAGGGGATACCGGGCACGGGAACGTGTGCACCGAGACGGTACACAACGAGCATCGCGATGGTGAAAAGAATCTTATCCCGCAGCTCCTTGATGCGGAAAGCATTCTTCAAACCAGTTAGCACGGGAGCTCGACCTTTCCGCCGGCCGCCTCGATCTTGGCCTTGGCGGAAGCCGAGACCTTGTCGACCTTGACGGTGAGCTTCTTGGTGATGTCGCCGGTACCCAGAACCTTGACGGGCTCGAACTCGCTCTTCACGAGACGGGCGGCCTTGAGGGCGGCGCCGTCGACGACGGCATCGTTCTCAAAACGGGCCTCGAGATCACGCACGTTGATGGCGGTGTACTCGATGCGGCGGGGGCTCACGAAACCGGGGAGCTTGGGCAGGCGCATGGCCAGCGGGGTCTGGCCGCCCTCGAAGCCGGCGCCCTTGGTGCCGCCGGAGCGAGAGCCCTGGCCGTTCTGGCCGCGGCCCGAATACGTACCCTTGCCGGACGAGTTGCCACGGCCGACGCGCTTGCGACGCTTGTTGGAACCCGGAGCCGGAGTAAGATCATGAAGCTGCATTGTTACTCCTCTACAATCTCGACAAGGTGCTTGACCTTGAAGAGCATGCCGCGCACGCCCTCGTTATCGGTGATCTCGCGCGTGTCGTTGATACGATGCAGGCCGAGGGCGCGGACGGTGCGGCGCTGGTCCTCCTTGCAGCCGTTGATGCTGCGAACCTGCTTGATCTTGATGGTCTTGGCCATGCTTAGTGCTCCTTCCCGACGAACATCTCGGCAACGGTGAGGCCGCGAAGCTCGGCGATGTCCTCGGGGCTCGAAAGCTCCTTGAGGCCCTCGGCAGCGGCCTTGATGATGTTGAGGCCGTTGTCGGAACCGAGGGACTTGGACAGGACGTTGGTGATGCCGGCGAGCTCGAAGAGGGGGCGCACGGCGCCACCGGCGATGACGCCGGTACCCTCGACGGCGGGCTTGATCAGGATGCTAGCGGCGCCGAACTTGCCCAGGACCTCGTGGGGGACGGTGCCCTCAGCGGTGACGGGGACATGGAACATGTGCTTCTTGGCGTCGATGGAGGCCTTGGAGATGGCCAGGGGCACCTCGGCGGACTTGCCCATGCCGAGGCCGACGTTGCCCTTGCCGTCGCCGACGACGACGAGGGCCACGAGGGACATGCGACGGCCGCCCTTGACGGTCTTGGCGACACGGTTGATGAAGACGACGCGCTCCTCGAACTCGGAGGCCTCGCGCTGCTGCTTGATATTACGAGCCATTGCTTAATACCTCCTAGAAGACCAGGCCGGCGGCACGGGCGCCGTCAGCCAGGGCCTTGACGCGACCATGGTAGATGCGGCCACCGCGATCGAACGTGACCTTGGTGATGCCGGCCTCGATGGCGCGCTTGCCGATGAGCTGGCCGACCTTCTCGGCGGCCTCCTTGTTGCCGGTCTTGGTGCCCTCGAACTCGGCCTCGAGCGTGGAGGCGGAGACCAGGGTCCTGCCCTCGGTGTCGTTGACGATCATGGCGTAGATGTTCGCGTTGGAGCGAACGACGCGAAGGCGCGGACGCTCGACGGTGCCGAAGATCTTGCCGCGCACGCGACGCTGACGGCGCTTGAGGCCAGCCTGCTTCGCCTTTTGCTTGTTCATGCTGAAACTCCTTAGATGAGTCGTGCCGGCACCTGACGGGGTGTCGGACTTAGATGCGGGTGAGCGTTACTACTTGGCGGCCTTGCCGAGCTTGCGACGGATGTGCTCGCCGACGTAGTGGATACCCTTGCCCTTGTAGGGCTCGGGCGGACGCTTGCCGCGGATCTCGGCGGCAACCTGACCGACCTGCTGCTTGTTGATGCCCTTGACGTTGATATGGGTGTTGTCGGGCACCTCGAAGGTGATGCCCTCGGGGGCATCGTAGAGGACGGGGTGGGAGTAGCCGAGGGAGAGGTCGAGCGTGGTGCCCTTCAGCTGGACACGATAGCCGACGCCGGCGAGCTCGAGAGCCTTGGTGTAGCCCTCGGAGACGCCGGTGACCATGTTCTGGATGAGGGCGCGGGTGAGGCCGTGCTGGGCACGGGCGGTGCGCTCATCGTTGGCACGGGTGACGATGATCTCGTTGCCCTCGACGGCAACGCTGATCACGGGATGGAACTCCTGCTCGAGGGTGCCCTTGGGGCCCTTGACGACGCAGACGTTGTCGTTGACTGTCACTTCGACTCCGGCGGGAATCTGGACAGGCTTCTTACCGATACGAGACACGGTGATCTCCTTTCCTTCTACACGCCGAGGCGATTACCAGACGAACGCGACGACCTCGCCGCCGACGCCCAGCTTGCGGGCCTCGCGGTCGGTCATGACGCCGCTGCTCGTGGAGATGATGGCGGTGCCCAGGCCACCGCGGACGCGGGGGAGGTCCTTGGCGCCGGCGTATTTGCGCAGACCGGGCTTGGAGATGCGCTTGATGCCGTTGATGACCTTCTTCTTCTTGGGGCCGTACTTGAGGGTGATGTGGAGGGTCTTGGCCGGAGCGGTGTCCTCGACGTGGTAGCTCTCGACGTAGCCCTCCTCGCAGATGACGCGAGCGATCTCGACGAGCTTCTTGCTGCTCGGCATCGAGACCTCAGCCTTGTTCGCAGAGTTCGCGTTGCGAATACGCGTAAGCATGTCTGCGATCGGGTCTGTGACGTTCATGCAGATTCTCCTTCGTTCTTGATGAACACGTGCCGCGGTACTCCCCCGCCCTTAGCGATGGAGCCAGACAACACGTACTTCCGTGCGTGCGGGGCGCTGACCCCGCGCGCGCTGGCAGTGACTTACCAGCTGGCCTTCTTGATGCCGGGAAGCTCGCCCTTGAGTGCCAGCTCGCGGAAGCAGACACGGCAGATGCCGAACTTGCGGTAGACCGAATGCGGACGGCCGCAGCGCTGGCAACGGCTGTACTTGCGCGTCGAGAACTTCGGCTCGCGGTTGCACTTGACGATCATCGATGTCTTAGCCACTTATTTCCTCCTCACATATGAGTATGTTCGCTTCGGACGGGCGGCACGCGCCCTTCGCGCACCGCCCGTTGGCCCGAAGCATTGAAACCTATTTCTTGAACGGGAAGCCGAAGGCGTCGAGGAGGAACTTGGCCTCTTCGTCGGTCTTGGCGGTGGTGACGATGGTGATGTCCATACCACGGGTGTGGTCGACGGAATCGAAATCGATCTCGGGGAAGATGAGCTGCTCGGTCACGCCCATGGAGAAGTTGCCACGGCCGTCGAAGCTCTTGGGGGAGATGCCGCGGAAGTCGCGGATACGGGGGATCGCGACGGAGGTCAGGCGATCGAAGAACTCCCACATGCGGTCGCCGCGGAGGGTGACCTTGGCGCCGATGGGCATGCCGGCGCGCAGGCGGAAGGACGCGATGGACTTGCGGGCACGGGTCACCATGGGCTGCTGGCCGGTGATGGTGCGCAGGTCGCGGACGGCGCCGTCGATGGCCTTGGAATCAGTGGCGGCCTCGCCGACACCCATGTTGACGACGATCTTCTCGAACTTGGGGATCTCCATGACGTTCTTGTACTCGAACTTGTCCTGGAGCTGCTGCTTGACCTCGTTGATGTACTTGGTCTTCAGACGCGGGACGTACTTCTCTTCAGCCATTGGGACTCCTTTGGGGTCTTTCAGCACGGGGCATTGGCCGCGAATCCCGATCCTCGCGGATCTAGGACCGCTTCGAGCTGTCCTCGTGCCTTCTGTCGCGTCGATGCCGCACTGGCTGTTGCGGCATGACGATGTTCCGACAGAAGCCGGGCAATACGTTCGATATGATACGCGCATGCGCATCGAAACGCTAGGGGAAGTTTCGCTCATCGCATCCTGCCTGCGGAACTCCACAATTCTCCCGCAGTATCGCAAGGCCGCTCCCCCTCCGCACACGCGAGCGCGGGCCCGGTCGGAGCGGGAGGGATCCGATAGGGACCCTCGCCTCGACCGGACCCGCGCGAGCATGGCGGCGCTACGGACCCGATGGCACCCGGTCTTAGAACGCGGGGAGTACGTCCTCGCCATAGGTGTCCTTGAGGAAGGCCTTGAACTCGTCGGTGTGGAGGACATCGACGAGCGCTTTGATCGAGGCGTCGTCCTCGTTGCCGGCCGCCACGCAGATCACGTTGGCGTACTGCTCGACCGCGCGGGAGCCGACCTCCTCATGTGCGAGGGAGTCCGAGACGTGCTTGCCGGCCTCGATGGCGTAGTTGCCGTTGATCACCGCGAAGTCCACGGAGTCGAGGGCGCGCGGGAGCGCCGCGGCCTCGAGCTCCTGGAACACGATACCATGGGGGTTCTCGGCGATGTCGTTGGGCGTGGCCTCGAGGTTCTTCTTGTCCTTGAGCTCGATCAGGCCCTCGTCCTGGAGAAGCAGGAGCGCACGGCCCTCGTTGGTGGGATCGCTCGGGATCGCGATGGTCGCGCCCTCGGAGATGGCGGAGAGGTCGCTGGACTTGCCGGCGTAGACCGCCATCGGCTCGTAGTGGATCGGAGCGACGGAGACGAGGTCGGTGCCGTTCTCGAGGTTGTAGTTGTCGAGGTAGTTCACATGCTGGAAGTAGTTGGCGTCGACCTCCCCGCTGGTGGTGTCCTTGTTGGGGAGGATGTACTCGGTGTACTCCCTCACGACGAGCTCGATGCCCTGCTCCTTGAGCTTGGGGGCGGCGAACTCGGAGAGGATCTTGGCGTGGGGTGCGGGGCTCGCGGCGATCGTGAGCTTGGTGCCGCCGTCGGAACCGGCGCCGTCGCAGGCGCTCAGGCCGCCGAGGGCGACGACGGAGAGGCCGGCGGCGATGGACTTGACGAAGGTGCGGCGCGAGATCTTATGGGACATGTTCTTGGTTCCTTTCTGAAGAGGGGCGACGGGGCACCTCAGCGGTGGTCGACCTTGCGGGCGACGAGGTTGCAGACGGATTGGATGAGCTGGACGATCACGATCAGCAAAACGACGGTGACGATCATGACCTCGTTCTCGTAGCGGTAGTAACCGTAGCGGACGGCGATGTCGCCCAGGCCGCCCGCGCCGAAGGCGCCGGCGATGGCGGTGTAGCCGAGCACCGCGATGAGCGTCACGGCGACCCCGCGGACGATCGAGGGCAGGGCCTCGGGCAGAAGGGCGGACACCACGATGCGCGGGACCGAGGCGCCGCAGGCCTCGGCGGCCTCGACGGAGTCGCGAGGGACCTCGGCGAGCGACTGCTCGATCATGCGGGCCACGAAGGGAGCCGTCGCGACGACGAGCGGGGGGATGACGCCCCAGACGCCGGTCACGGTCCTGACGAGCGCCATCGTCATGGGGATGAGCGCGATCAGCAGGATGATGAAGGGCAGGGAACGGCCGACGTTGACGATCCAACCCAGGACGGTGTTGAGGACGGGGACGGGGCGCAGGCCGCCCGGCGCGGTGAGGTGCAAGACGACGCCCAGGAAGGTGCCGATGACATAGGCCAGGGCAGTCGAGACGAACACCATCACCAAGGTGTCGGTCGTGCCGCGCAGAAGCAGGCCGGAGAAGTTGGCGATGAAGGCATCAAGCATCCCAGTCCACCTTTCCCAGGAGCACGCGGGTCGCCTCGGCGCGGGGGGCGTCGAAGACGCGCGCGACCGGGCCCTGCTCGACCACGCGGCCCGCCTCCAAGACGGCGACGTTCTTGCAGATCTTCTCGACCACGTCCATGGAGTGGGTGATGACCACCAGCGTGACCCCGGTCTCCTCGTTGATGTCGCGCAGGAGTTTGAGGATGGTGTTGGTGCTCTTGGGATCGAGGGCCGAGGTGGCCTCGTCGCAGAGGATGACCTCGGGATCGCAAGCGAGGGCGCGGGCGATGGCGACGCGCTGCTGCTGGCCGCCCGAGAGCTGGCTCGGGTAGGAGGACGCCTTCTCGGCGAGGCCCACGCGGTCGAGGAGCGCGAGCGCATGGTCGCGATCGGCCTGCGTGACCTTGCCGTTGGCGGCGAGATACGGGAAGCAGACGTTCTCGAGCACGGTCTTTTGCGACAGGAGGCCGAAGTTCTGGAAGATCATGGCGACGCGGCGGCGATACGCGCGCAGCTCGGCGCCGGAGATGCCCGTCACGTCGCGGCCATCGACCACGATCCTGCCCGAGGTGGGGCGCTCGAGGAGGTTGATGGTGCGCACGAGGGTGGATTTGCCCGCGCCGCTCATGCCGATGATGCCGAACCGGTCCCCGTCCTCGATGTCGAGGCATATGTCGTCGAGGGCATGGACGACGCCCCCGTCGGACTTGGACCGCGACGTCGAGCCATGGACCGACTCGAAGGTCTTGGAGATGTGCTGTATGTTGATCAAGGGGATACTCCGCTCGATGATGGTTCGAATGGTGGGACCCTCCCCCGCCGGGGACGGTCTAGTGGAGGCGCCCGGTCTCCCCGTGCCCGCAAGAGGCGCACGGCACGGCAAGCTGCCCGGGCGAGGGCATCTCCATAGCCATCATCATGATATGTGCAGCGGTCGTGATCATGCCCCCGAGGATAGCACGCCCGCCTTTGGGTGGGCAACCTTCGAAGGGCATGATTTCCAAATGGTGACGAACTCGGGGCCGGGGCCTTTGGGGCTATGCCCGAGGCGGTGGCTACTCGGGATCGGAGGCCTTGCGCGTGTCGAGCAGGCGGCGCTGGCTCTCGGCGTACTCCTCGGGGGTGACAACATCGTCGATGCGGAGATTGACGCCGGCGACCTCGAGGCCGGTCATCTCGGCCAAGCGCTCGGTCACGCGGGCGCGGACGTCCTCGAAGATGTCGGGGGCGTAGGAGCCGTACTCGATGATCACGGAGATATAGATGACGACGCGATTGTCGTCGGTGACCTCGACGCTCACTCCCTTGGTGAGGTTCTCGGCACCGAACTGCTCCTGGACGAAATGCATGAGGTTGCCCTTCATCCCGAGGACATGGGGCACCTCGCGCGTGGCCATGGCGACGATCTTCTCGATCACACCGTTGGAATAGGTGAGGGAGTCCTCGGACCCCATCTCATCGACCTCGTCCTCGAGGGCCTCGTCGGCATCGTGGTCGACGGGGAGGCCCTCCTCGGGGGCGACGGAGTCCTCGACGAGGACGTCGGCGTCGTCGATGATCTCGACATCCTTGTTCTTGTCTTCTGCCATCGTGCTTCCCTTTCCGGTCGCGGGATCGACCTATGGTTGGATGATTGTCGGACAGCGATCAGCGCATCCGACCGAACAGGCGGCTCAGGAACCGATAGAAGCCGCCGTCGCCGTCGCGCACCTGGCCGATGGCGGCACCCACCCCGACGAAGATGGCGATGACGATCGTGTGCCACAGACCGAGCCAGAGGATGAGGACGGAGAGGACGAGCCCCACGCCCCCATAGAGGACGGTATGGGGATGGACGTCGGCATATGCCCACAGCTTGCGGCCCAGCCCGGCGAAGAAGCCTATCGTCGCATCCTGGAGGCGGCGGGGCGTTGCCTGGTCGTCCTCGGGGGCACCCATCTTGGACGAGGGCGTCTCAGGAACCTGCTCGATCACGGCCTTAGGGGCCCTCCTGTTATCGCTCACCAGAAACCTCCCTGGTAGTCGTCGTGGTCTTGCTTGGCAGGAAACGCACGCGAACCGTCGACTCGACAGATCCGAGCAGCGTCGCGAGCGACGCGTCGACCCGGTCGCGGATGCGGGCGGCGAGGGTATCGAGCCCGGCGTCGGTGAGGGCGATGGCCTCGATGTCGACCTTGAGGGCCGAGGCGTCGCGTCCCATGACCCTGCAGCGGACGTCCTCTATGAGAGCGTCCCGGTCGCGCGCCGCCGACCTCGCCACGGACTCGAGGGCCGCCACGGTGACCTCGACGCCGTCCGAGCCCGCGGGGCGGACGCATTCGGGTTCGGGGCGGTCGAGGATGATGCGCGCCAGCACGTAGAGCATCTGCAGGACGCAGATCGCCAGGCAGACGATGAGGGCGATGCGGAAGATGCGGTTCGCCAGGAGCACCTCGAAGCGCCCCTTGAGGGGATCGAACAGCGTCGCGGAGAGCGCGACGGCGACCGCGGTCCCGGCGAGCAGGTATATCGCCGCGGCGGTTTTGGCGGCCTTGCCCATGGCACCCCCTCCTTCCTCGGATCGAAACGGGTGCGCCGAAGTCCCCGCTCCCCGGGCCGGGGACGCAAGGGGCGCTTCGACAGATTATAGAACGAGCCGGACCCGCTTTCGCGGATCCGGCCCAATCATCAGCACATCTTGAGAAGCGACGGGGTGCCAGACGGCGCCAAGGCGGCCTACTCCTCCTCGAGGGCGGCCATGACCTCGTCGGTCATGTCCATGGTGCTGTAGACGTCCTGGACGTCGTCGAGCTCCTCGAGACGGTCGATGAGGCGCTGGACCTTTTTGGCGTCGGCGCCGGAGACCGCGGTCGGGGTCGTGGGGACCATCGTGAGCTCGGAGCCCTTGACCTCGATGCCCTGGGCCTCGAGGCCCTTGGAGACGGCCATGAGGTCGCCCGCGGCGGTCCAGACCACCCACTCCTCGCCAGCGTCCTCGTAATCGTCGCCACCGGCCTCGGCGACGGCCATCATGAACTCCTCCTCATCGCCAGCGGCGCCGTTGGCCATGAGGTTCTCCTTCTTGTCGTTGGGGTCGACGATCTGCTTGGAGACGACGACCTGGCCCTTGCGCTCGAACTGGAAGGCGACGGAGCCGGTGGTGCCGAGGTTGCCACCCGCGTGGGAGAACGCGGAGCGGACATCGGCGGCGGTGCGGTTGCGGTTGTCGGTCAGGCACTCGACGTAGACGGCGACGCCCGCGGGGCCATAGCCCTCGTAGACGATGTTCTCGTAGACGGCGGCGTCGGCACCCGAACCGAAGGCCTTGTCGATGGCGGCCTTGATCTTGTCCTTGGGCATGGACTGGGCCTTGGCCTTGGCCACGGCGGCGGCCAGGGAGGCGTTGTTGTCGGGGTTGGGGTCGTTGCCAAGGCGAGCCGCGACCGTGATGTTACGGCTCAGCTTGGAGAAGAGGGCGGAACGCTTGGCGTCCTGCGCGCCCTTGCGATGCTTGGTGGTTGCCCATTTAGAGTGTCCGGACATGCGAGCTCCTAACGAATATGCATATCGGTCAAGCGATCCAGCGCTGGAGCTCGACCCTAATATAAACAGACGCGAGAAATGATATACCGAAGTCGCGGGCGGCGAAAGTGGCAATCGCGCTCACACGAGAATGCCATCCCCGCCGGACCTGACGCGCCCGGCACGACGGCGCGTCAGCCCAGGTGCCCGATCTGGGGCCGGGCGCGGCGATGGGACATCCAGATGATGGCCGCTCCCACCAAGATGAGTGGAACGCTCAGGATCTGCCCCATCGTGATGACGTCACCGATGATGTAGCCGAGCTGGGCGTCGGGGACGCGGACGAACTCGACGAGGAAGCGCGCGACGCCGTAGCCCATCACGAAGGTCCCGATGAGGGTGCCCTGCGAGGGCACGGGCTTGCGGCGACTCATGATCCAGAGGATGGCGAAGAGGACGACGCCCTCGAGAAGGGCCTCGTAGAGCTGGGAGGGGTGACGCGGGATGTCGCCCGCGACACCGCCGAAGACCACGCCCCAGGGCAGATCGGTCGGCTTGCCCCAGAGCTCGCCGTTCACGAAGTTGGCGCAACGCCCCAAAGCGAGGGCGAGCGGGGTTCCCACCGAGGCCAGGTCGGCCACGGTCCAGGCCGAGATCCCGAGCAGCCGGCAGGCGATGACGCCTCCCGCCGCGCCGCCCACCAGGCCGCCATGGAAGCTCATGCCGCCCTGGTTGATCGCGAGGACCTCGAGGGGATGGTCGAGATAGTACCCGTCCCCATAGAAGATGACATAGAAGAGGCGCCCGCCCACGATCAAGCCGAAGACGATACCCGTGGCGATGGTCCAGACGTCGTCGACGGTGAGGTCGAGGCCCCAGCGGCGCTGGGTCCGATACAGGACGACGCAGGCGATGACGGCACCCACGATGTAGGAGATGCCGTACCAGTAGATCGTGATGGGTCCCGCCGAGAACGCGACGGGATCGAGCGCGTGATAGAGATCGTTGAGCAACGGAGGTCCTTAGATTCGACGGCGCCCCGACTCCCTCGTGGGGCCGGGGCGAGCCGGAGATGCCAGCAGTGGTGTTTAGAACGGCGCGTACTCGTCGAAGAGGTCCGAGGCGGGGCCGTCGTTGACGGCCACCACGCGCGTGACGCCCGGGACATGCTCCTTGAGCACGCGCTCGACGCCCATGGAAAGGGTGAGCTGGCTCATGGGGCAGCCCGCGCAGGCGCCCTGGAGCTCGAGGGAGACGACACCGTCCTCATCGACGCCCACGTACTGCATGTCGCCGCCATCGGCCTGGAGGTTGGGGCGGATCTGATCGAGAACGGCCTTGAGAAGCTCCTCGTTCACGGCCATGTGGACTCCTTTCATCGCAAATGGGGCCCGGGCACGCCCGAAGACGGGCTCGGGACGTGAGGCCCGAGGGCCGCATGGGGCCCTCCAGATGGCAATCCATGATACTACACGCGCGATGGGGAACGAAGGGGCCGGGAATGGGCTATCATGGTCTCCAGCCGGGTCGCGTCGCGACTCACGTCCCCGTTTTGGGAGGCCGCCGTGCTCGAAGACGCCGACGTTCGCATGATCAGGAGGCACCACCTCCTACCCAAGATCGCCCTCTCCTCGCTCGCCTCGCTCTTCCTTGCCG
Source organism: Collinsella sp. (assembly GCA_034088265.1). Lineage (GTDB taxonomy): Bacteria > Actinomycetota > Coriobacteriia > Coriobacteriales > Coriobacteriaceae > Collinsella. The sequence goes on from JAXDWR010000078.1 coordinate 28,058, forward strand.
GAGGCCTGTTCATCGTCATCGACATGGTTGACAGCATCGCCCTCGGAGGCAAGGGCCCCGACGAAGACCTGCTATTCGCCTATATAGGCGCCGTGGTGATCGCGGCTATCGCATGCGTGGGGTGCGTCGCGGGGGCACGCATGGGCTTTGCGAGCGAGCGCTGGCAGCACCTCGTGCGCACGGCCCTCGATGCACCCTCTCGAATCGAGGGGGGTCCCATGATCGCTGGGGGCATGACCGCGGCGGGAGCCGGCAGGGCCGCCAAGGCACTCTCCAGCGACGACCTCGACGTCCTCGGCACGGGCCTCGAGCTCGCCGGGGCCGCCGTGTCCATAGCCGGGATCTTCAAGATGCTGGGGAGCATGAGCCGCACCGCCGAAGCGGTCGCGCGGGCACACGGCGTCAAGCTTGGCAGCACTCGGCCCCATGTCCTCGTCACCCTTCTCCTCCCCCTCCTCGCCCTCGCCCTCGCCTCCGCTCCGCACCTGGTCGCCTCCGCACAGGCTTCCGATATGTCGAGGCAATCGGCTGCGGAATCCCTTCGCATCATCGCCTCGGCGCTCGAATCCGGATGCGACCAGGTGATCGCCGACGATCCCTTGGATCACCGCAAGAATGGCGGCTACCGGGCAAGCGGGAACAACGTCGACGAGGAGGGCGACGTCGCGGCGCGCGTCTCCGTGATGACCGATCCCGCGGGGCGGATAGAGGGCATCGTCTATTCCGCTTCGGTCGACGCGAGTCTGGCCCCCGATGAGAACCTCGCTTTCGCCGAGGATAGCCTCTCCGCCTTCTGGAACCTCATATCCGATATCGATGTGGCCGTGGCGGAGCCGCGACTGCTCGATGCCCCACATCTGCCCCAGGAGTTCCGCGACACCTTCCTCGCCGGCGACTACCACGCCGAGATCGACGTCGACCTGGAGAGATCCGACACCATCCGCTCATGGGCCCTCTTCTCCACCGATCCCGAAGAGGAGTTCGACGAGTACAGCCGACCCGAGATATCGATATTTCTCCTGACTCGACCGAGCTGACCCGCATCCCTGGAAGGGCGGGGGCGAATTCAGCGAACCTTAAGAGGGGCTCCCCTCCCCGTCGCATTAGCATGGATGCATGTCATCGAACCCTTGAAGGAGTCCTCATGACCCTGCTGGGAAACATCATCTGGATCCTCTTCGGAGGCCTTGTCACCGCGCTCTATTGGTTCGCCATCGGCTGCCTGTTCTGCCTCACCATCGTCGGGATACCCCTGGGACGCCAGGCGTTCAAGATGGCGTCGCTCTCACTCGCGCCCTTCGGCAAGGAGATACGCTACGGGGGCGGGGCGCCCTCCTTCGTCGCCAACGTGATCTGGCTCGTCCTCGCCGGGCTGCCCATGGCGCTCGGCTACCTGCTCGCCGGGGCCCTCAACTGCGCCACCATCATAGGCATCCCCTTCGGCCTGCAGTCCTTCAAGATGGCCAAGCTCGCACTCCTCCCCTTCGGGGCGCGCGTCATCTGACCCGCTCCGTCATGGGTGCGTCATCCGACGATGCCAGCACATGCCCGCAGGGGTACAATGCGGCACGTCGGACACAGAGCGCCCGCGTGGCGCGCGAACGCGGACGGGAGCGCCCATGAACCGCGATGACATGAGGCGGGAGTACAAGAAGTACGTCGAACGGCATAGGAGGCGCCACGGATGGCGACCCGCCGAGGATCGGGCGGTCTGGAACGCCCAGCGCTTCCTGCGGAGAACCTTCAACATCCGCGAGGGCCGGGCGCCCTACCATGTGATCCGCAAGCGCTTCGTCAACGGGGCACGGCTCACCGGCACCCATCTCTGCATCCTCATCGTCGCCATGGTCATCGCCTGCATAGGCCTCGACACGGACTCCGACATCGCCATCGTGGGGGCCATGCTCATCTGCCCCATCATGGGGTCGGTCTTGGCCATAGCCTATGGCATAGCCACCCTGGACCGCGCGGTCGCGCGCGACGCGGTGGGAGGGCTGGCGATCCAGATGGTTATCTGCCTCGCCACCTCGACGCTGTACTTCCACCTCTCCCCCGTCGCCAGCCTGACGCCCGCCCTGATCGACAACTCGAGCCCCACCGTCTGGGACCTGCTCCTCGCGCTGGTGGGCGGCTTCGCCGGAGGACTCGGAAACTCGCGCGACCAAGAGCCCGCCACCCTCATCTCGGGCGTGGCCGTCGCCACGGCGCTCATGCCACCCCTCTGTGCGGCGGGCTACGGGATCGCCGCTGGCGAGGTTGCGCTCCTTCTCTCGGCCCTCTACGAGTTCGGCATCAACGTGGTGTTCATCTCCCTCTCGGCCGAGATCGTCCTGCTGCTCCTGCGCGTGCCCCTCGAGCGCGACCTCAACGACGACGGCATCGTGACGGAGGCTGAGGACGAGGAGGCGCACGCGCTGTCCCGTGCGATCCGCCGACGCGTCGTCATCGCAACGGCCATCTTCGCGATCCCCTGCTTCATCCTCACGGGCCAGGGCCTGCAGGAGCCCGCAGGGGCGGGCCCGGAGTCCATCGACTCCTCATCGACCGCCCGGGAGCTCGCGGCGATCCTCCCCGAGTTCGAGGAGCTCACCATCAGCCGGCACGCGGCCCTGGACGCCACGGGGGCGGAGCTTCGCGACGAGCTCGTGGCGACCGTTCGCACCGATGGCGCGCTCAGCGCCGACGAGCGTAAGGACGCAGAGGCTCTCATCCGCCTCGATGTGCCCGAGCTCGACCGCGTGGAGTTCGACGCCAGCTGATGTTCGCGCTCCACGTGAAGGGCCCCGTCGGCGGACCTTCGCGTCCATCGACGGGGCCCTTTCCCGTGGCCTCCACCTCCTCGCGTGCCGGTCAGTCGCGCCCGACGCCCCGTCCCAGACGGGCGGCCGCGGCGTCGACGGCCGCGGAGCTCGGTGACACGGCGCCGCAGGATGAGCAGGACGAGCCCGCGTCGCCGCCGTGATGCGGCCTGAGCTTGCTGTCGACCGCGTCCATCTCGAGCGGATGCACCGACTCCATGATGAAGCCCTTGCCCGCGCGCAGGTTCTCCTTGGCGACGCTGATCATGAGCTTGATGCGGTTGAGCTGGTTGACCTCGGACGCGCCGGGGTCGTAGTCGACCGCGACGATGTTGCTCTCGGGGTGCTGGCGGCGCAGCTCCTTGATCACGGCCTTGCCGACCACATGGTTGGGCAGGCAGGCAAAGGGCTGCGTGCAGATGATGTTGGGCGCCCCGTGATCGATGAGGTCGAGCATCTCGGCGGTGAGCAGCCACCCCTCGCCCATGTTGTTGCACAGGGAGAGCACCTGCGAGGCCTTCTCGGCCATGGCCGAGATCGGCTCGGGCCGCTCGAAGCGATCGGAGCGCTCGAGCATCTCGTCGACGGGACGACGCATCCAATCCACCATCCCGATTAACCCCGACATGGCGGCGCGCTCCGCCGCCGAGCTGCCCAGCTCGTCCTTCTGGACGGCGGCGTTGCTCATGGAGTAGAGGAAGAAGTCGAGAAGCCCCGGCACGACCGCCTCGCAGCCCTCGGCCTCTATGACGTCGACCACGTGGTTGTTGGCCGTGGGATGGAACTTGACGAGGATCTCGCCGACCACGCCCACGCGGGGCTTGGTCCCCTCGCCTGTGAGCGGCAGGCAGTCGAATGCCTCGATGGCCTCTTGGGAGAGCTTCGCGAAGCTGCGGCGCGAGAACTTGGGCGCCAGGGCACGGGCGCGGGCCATGAAGTCCTCGAAGAGCTCGTTGGCCGACCCGGGGCGCTGCTCGTAGGGGCGGCAGCGATAGAGCATCTGCATCATGAGGTCGCCGAAGAGCACGCTGTAGACGGATGCCTTGAGCATGGAGGGGGTGACCTTGAATCCCGGGTTGTCCTCGTCGAGCTTCACCGCCGAGATGGAGATGACGGGGATCTCGGGGTGCCCGGAGTCGCGCAGGGCCTTGCGGATCAGCGCGATGTAGTTGGTCGCTCGGCACCCGCCACCGGTCTGCGAGATGAGGACGGCGGTGCGGGAAAGATCGTATCGCCCGCTCTCGATCGCCTCCATGATCTGCCCTGTGACCAGGATGGACGGATAGCAGATGTCGTTGTTCACGTAGCGCAGGCCCGCCTCGACCGCGCCACGGTCCGTCGAGGGCAGGAGCTCCAGGTTGTAGCCGTTGGCGCGGAAGACCTCGGTGATGAGGTCGAAGTGGATCGGAGCCATCTGCGGGCACAGGATGGTGTATCCGGCCGCGCGCATCTCCTCGGTGAAGGGCACTTTGGGAAAGGCCGCGCTGCGCGCCTTGCGCTGGGCCTCGAGCGCGTACTCGTGCGTGGCGAAGACGGGCTTGTCCTGAGAGGGGGCCACGGGGCTCGCGCAGCCGGGCTCATATGCCTCCCCTGCCGCGCGCGCCTCGGCGAGGCGCTCCGCCTCCTGATCCTTGAGGGCGGCCATGAGCGAACGCACGCGGATGCGCGCGGCGCCCAGGTTGGAGACCTCGTCGATCTTGAGGACCGTGTAGATCTTGCCGGATGCCTCCAGAATCTCCTGGACCTGATCGGTCGTGAGCGCATCGAGGCCGCACCCGAAGGAGTTCATCTGGATGAGATCGAGGTCGTTGCGCATCGTCACGAAGCGGGCTGCGGCGTAGAGACGGGAATGGAACATCCACTGGTCCACGACGCGGATGGGGCGCTCGGGCTTCACGAGGTGGGCGACCGAGTCCTCCGTGAGCACCGCGAAGCCGAAGCTCGCGATGAGCTCGGGGAGGGCGTGGTTTATCTCGGGATCGTTGTGGTAGGGACGACCCGCGAGCACGATGCCGTGCCCGCCGTTGTCCTCGATCCACTTCATGGTCTCCTCGCCCATGGTCTGGATCGCCCTATGGAAGCGCGCGTCCTCCTCGTAGGCCGCGTTCACGGCCGCGTCGATCTCGGAGCGTCTGATCTTGGGCCCGCGGACACGGCCCCTGCCCCGCTCGGCGTCGGCCACGCGGTCGACGGCGAGGATCTCGTAGAGGCGCCGCTTGAGCTCGATCTTGTCGTGGTAGGGCACGAACGGGTACATGAACTCGACATGGTGCTCGGCGATGTCGTCGATGTTGAGGCCGAGGGCCGTGGGGTAGCTCATGACGATCGGGCAGTTGTAGCAGTTGCCGGCCGTGGGGTCCTCCTTGCGCTCCCAGCGCACGCAGGGCATCCAGATGAAATCGGGATCCTTGTCGATGAGGTTCATGATGTGGCCGTGGCTGAGCTTGGCCGGATAGCACACCGACTCGGAGGGCATGGACTCTATGCCGGCGTCATAGGTCTTCTTGCTCGAGTTGTCGGAGAGGACCACCGAGAAGCCCAGCTTGGTGAAGAACGTGTGCCAGAAGGGGTAGTTCTCGTACATGTTGAGGGCGCGCGGGATGCCGACGGTGCCGCGCGGGGCGGTGTCGGGATCGAGCGACTCTCGGTTGAAGAGCAGGTCGTTCTTGCGCGCGAAGAGATTGGGCACCTCGGCCTTGCGGGCGCGGCCGCCCGCTCCCTTCTCGCAGCGGTTGCCGGTGATGAAGCGCCGCCCGCCGCCGAAGTCGTTGATCGTGAGGCGGCAGTTGTTGGAACACCGCCCGCAGCGGGCATGTCGCTGCGTGACGGTGAGCGCGGCGATCTCGTCGGCGGAGAGCACGCTCGAGAGACCCTCGGCGCCGGCGCGGTCGCGGGCGAGGAGGGCGGCGCCGTAGGCCCCCATGCAGCCGGCGATGTCGGGACGGACCGCATGGACACCGGTGAGCTGCTCGAAGGCGCGCAGCGTGGCGTCGGACATGAAGGTGCCGCCCTGGACGATCACCTGGGTGCCGATCTCCTTGGGATCGCGCAGCTTGATGACCTTGAAGAGCGCGTTCTTGATGACCGAGTACGAGAGGCCGGCGGCGATATCTCCGACGGTCGCCCCCTCCTTCTGGGCCTGCTTGACGCGGGAGTTCATGAAGACGGTGCAGCGGCTGCCCAGATCGACCGGCGCCTTGGCCTCGATGGCTGCGCGGGCGAAGTCACGCACATCCATGTCCATGGAGACGGCGAAGCTCTCGATGAAGCTGCCGCAGCCCGACGAGCACGCCTCGTTGAGCATGATGTGCTCGATCACGCCGTCGCGGACGCGCAGGCACTTCATGTCCTGGCCGCCGATGTCGAGGATGAACTCGACGCCGGGCAGGAAGGCGCGGGCGCCGCGCAGGTGGGCGACGGTCTCGATCTCGCCGGAGTCGGCCTTGAGGGCCTCGATGAGCAGGGCCTCGCCGTAGCCCGTCGTGGTCACGTGCCCGATCGAGCAGCCCTCGGGGATATGCGCGTGGAAGTCGGCCATGATGGTCTTGGCGGTCCCCAGGATGTCGCCGTTGTTGCTCCCGTACCAGGTGTGCAGGAGCTGCCCGTCCTCGCCCACCATCGCGGCCTTCATGGTCGTCGAGCCGGCGTCGAGGCCTATGAACACGCGGCGCCCCTCGTAGCTCGAGAGCTTGCCCTTGGGCACGACCTCGGCGTCATGTCGCTGCTTGAACTCGCGGTAGTCGTCCTCGCCCGCGAAGAGCGGCTCCAGGCGCGCGACCTCGGAGCCCTGGGTGTCACCGAGGGCGTCGATGGCGGCGATGAGCTCGGGGAAGCACGAGAGCTTGCCCGATTCGTGCGCCATGGCCGCGCCCGACGCCACGAAGAGGTGCGCGTTCTCCGGCACGATGCGATGCCCCTCATCGAGGTCGAGCGTGAGGTAGAAGCGACGGCGAAGCTCGGAGAGGTACTGCAGCGGGCCGCCCAGGAACGCCACGTGCCCCCTGATGGGACGACCGCAGGCGAGGCCCGAGATCGTCTGCGTGACGACGGCCTGGAAGATGCTCGCCGCCACGTCCTCGGAGCGGGCGCCCTCGTTGAGCAGCGGCTGGACATCGGTCTTGGCGAAGACGCCGCAGCGGCTTGCGATGGGGTAGATGGTCGTCGCGTCCTTGGCGAGGTCGTTGAGGCCGGAGGCGTCGGTGTGGAGGAGGGTCGCCATCTGGTCGATGAAGGCCCCGGTGCCGCCCGCGCACGTGCCGTTCATGCGCTGCTCGATACCGGAGTCGAAGTAGATGATCTTGGCGTCCTCGCCGCCCAGCTCGATCGCGACGTCGGTCTGCGGGATGAACGACTCGACGGCGCGCTTGCTGGCGATGACCTCCTGAACGAACTCCAGGCCGAGCCACTGGGAGAGCAGAAGCCCGCCCGAACCCGTGATCGCGCAGGTCATCTGGGTGTCGCCGAGCAGCTCCGCCGCGCCGGCGAACAGATCGCGCGCGCAGGCGCGGACGTCGGTGTGGTGGCGCTGGTACTTGGCATAGACGATCCGGTTGTCGTCGTTGAGCACCGCGAGCTTGACCGTGGTGGACCCCACGTCGATGCCAAGGTGCAGGGCACCCGTGTTGGCATCTGGATTCCAGATGGCGCCCTCGGGGATGTTCTTGGACTCTTCCGCCATGGCTATCTTCCTTCCTCGAGATCCAAAACGGATCCGCCCTGGCCCCATGCGGGATGGGCACCCTTCATGCTCATGAGCTTCATGCCGTACGCGGGGACGTTGATGTCGATCGGCATGCCGTAGAGATCCCCCGGTCGGACGAAGGCCACGACGGTCATGATGCGCGCCATCGTCTCGGGGCTCTCCTTGAGCCCTCCCTTGAACCACCTCTGCACGATGCCGACCTCCGCGCTGATGACGGAGCAGAGGTAGTAGTCGAAGAAGGTGCCGAGCGCCTCGGGGAAGATCCCCGACTGCATGCGCTCGGACACCGCCGCACGGGCCGCCTCCTGGAGCTTCTCGATGAACGCCGGGTCTCCCCCGGGCCCCAGCAGCGAGCCTATGAGCTCCCCGTTCTCCTTCAGGTAGGCGAGTAGCTCGACCGCGCCCGTCGCGGGCTCCAGGGCATCGATGCGCCCGTAGAGCTCGTCGAGATGGGCCGCGGCGATGGCGTCGATATGCACGCCGACCTCATCGAGGATGGATTGCTCGATGCGCTCGATGAAATCGGGTATGTCGCGGTAATGGCTGTAGAACGTGCGCCTGGTGAGGCCCGCTCGCTCGGTGAGGCCGGCCACGGTGACCCGGGAGAGGTCACCGGCCTCCATGAGTTCGCTCGCCAGCGCGGCGCGCAGCATGCGCTGGGACCGCAGGGACCTTCGATCGCACTTCTGGCCGATGGCCGTCTTCAAGGCAGGACTCCTCTCGCGACCTTGCTTAATACTCCATACGAGCATTATTGCACATGGTGTGCACTAAGTTGCGAAAAGGGCCAGAAGCCCATATATCGGCAGAGCCTATCCTATCCGCGTGTAATTGGCGCGGGCCGACTGGTCACGCACCGTGGCGGCCATATGTCGCGGGACAGCGTGGAACGCGCAGCTGCCGATGACGTGGCCTGCCGCCCGCTTGGCGGCCTCGCTGGCGTTACTCGGAGCGTAGGCGTGATCGAAGCGGGACAGCATATCTATATCGTTGCCACCGTCGCCATAGACCGCCACCTCGTCATGGGAGACGCCCAGATGGTCGGCCAGCCACTCGAGGGCGTTGGCCTTGCTGACCGAGGCATCGGTGATCTCGAACATAACCGGGCTGAAGGGGGCGTTCACCACCGAATCGGCGTGCTCGGCGAGGAAGGCATGGAGCTCGCGCTCGGCCCCGGGATCGGGGATGCGGACGTTGACCTTGCAGATCTCGTGCCCCAAGACGTCGGAGGGGCCCTGGTCGTACTCGCAGTCGGCGCGCATCTGCCAGCGACGGAAGCGCATCGCCGCCATCTTGATACCTTGGATGGGACCCTTTGCGACGAAGCCGGCGCGCTGGTCCTCGGGGCTCCCCGTGACATAGGTCCGATCGAGCCCCACACACTCGAAGCACACCCCGGGGAAGGCGCGCAGCAGCTCCTCCATCACGGCCTTGTCGATCTCGCGATGGAAGATGATCGAGCCGGTGCGATCCAAGATCATGGAGCCGTTTGAGCACACCGCCTCGACGTCCACGCCCTTGAAGCCGAAGTCGTGGTTGTCGCGCATGGTGCGACCGGTGGCGATGGCGAAATGCGCGCCCGAGGCCGTGACGGTGCGAATCGCCGAGAGGATCACCGGGTCGACCATATGTGCCGCGTTGAGCAGCGTGCCATCGAGGTCGCTCGCGAACAACTTGATCATGCTATCAGCTCCCTGCTGAGACGTCCCTAGATACGGAGCGCCCCGCGATCCGCCCATTGCCCGGATCGCGGCGCGATGAAACCGGCCCTAGCCCAGGGCCACGTCCAAGACCATCATGATCACGAACCCGGCCACGACGCCGAGCGTGCCGAGGTTGGAGTGCTCGCCCAGATGCGCCTCGGGGACGAGCTCCTCCACCACCACGTAGATCATCGCGCCGGCGGCGAAGGCCAGGAACCACGGCATGAACGGCGAGATCCAGCCGGAGAGGAAGACGACGCCCATGCCGAAGATGGGCTCGACGATGCCGGAGAGGCTCCCGAGCACGAAGGCCTTCCAGCGGCCGATGCCCTCACGGGCGAGGGGCAGCGACACCGCGGCGCCCTCGGGGAAGTTCTGGAGCCCCATGCCCAGCGCGAGCGCCATGGCCATGCCGAGATAGGCGTCGCCCGCGGCGCCGGGGGTCTGGGCCGCCACGGCGAACAGCAAGCCGACGCTCATTCCCTCGGGGATGTTGTGGAGCGTGACGGCGGAGACCAGGAGCGTCGTGCGCTTCCAGCTCGTCTTGATGCCCTCGGCCTCATCGCTCTCGATATGCAGATGGGGCAGGAACGAGTCCAGAAGCAGGAGGAAGGCCACTCCCAGCAGAAAGCCGCCGGCGGCGGGGATCCACCCTATCTGCCCCAGCTCTTCGGCTTGCTCGATGGCGGGGTTGAGCAGCGACCACACGGACGCCGCGATCATGACGCCCGCGGCGAAGCCGAGGAAGATCCGGTGGGTGAAGGCGCGATCGCCCTTGACGAAGAAGACCATGGCCGAGCCAAGGGTGGTCATGAGCCAGGTGAAGCCGCAGCCCAACGCAGCCCACACGACGGCTTGGCCGAATCCAGACATCTCCATACGTTTGCTCCTAACATGATAGGTGGTTGACAGGTTAGCGGTTGAAGAGCTCCCGCGCGCGGTCCTTGAGCTTGGTCGCACGGATGACACCCTCGTAGGAGGGCATGCGAAGACGCGGGAAGGCGTCGAAGAAGCGCAGGTCGCGTCGGCGGAGCACATGGACGGGTAGCGACGGGAGCGGGATGGCGCCGACGAGGCGCTTCGCGGCCAGGCGCAGACCGCCCGCCCCGTCAGAGATGAACGAGGGCACGCCCGCCTTGACGCGAACGGTCTCGAGCATGGTGTCGGAGAGCTCGGCGAGCCAGGCGTTGACGACGCGGCCGCGGACCATGGCCGAGCTGGCGGTGTCGAGGGCCGCATCGGGCAATTTGAGGATGAGGTTGTCGGACGCCTCCCTGAGCGAGTCATCGATCCAGCTCGACATCTCGCCCCGGATCTCCTCGAGCTGGTCGGAGAGGCGACGCCAGCTCGCTATGGACGAGACGGCGTCGAGCGCGAGGACGATCGCCGAGACCCCCGCCGCCGTGAGCAGGACCGAACGCGGGAGCATCCCGAAGCCCAGCAGGACGGCGGGCTGGATGAGACGGCACACCACGACGGCCCCGACCCCGAAGAGCAGGGCGCCGTAGAGGCACACGCGGCCATTGATGTTGAAGGGGAACTCCGTGTAGTCCCAGAAGCGGGCGCCGGTGAGGCGCTCGAGGACGGCGCCGACCACGTACTCGATGCAGCAGCACACGACGGCCGCGGCGAGGAACTGCACGGCGACGTTCGGAATACCGCGCAGGAGCACCCAGCACGCGAGCGCGCCGACGCCGTAGATGGGGCAGCACGGTCCGAGCAGGAAGCCGCTGTTGGAGAAGCGCCCGTATATCGAGATCGCGCAGACCGTGGACTCGTAGAGCCACCCCACGAACCCGTAGAGGATGAAGGAGAGGAAGAGCACCGAGAGCGGGGCGTCGGGGAGTGTGAGCGGCAAGAACGACGGCAGGGCCAGGGCGAAGGGGGCGAGCCGCGCGTGGGAGAGGATCCCTTGCATCGTCATAGCACCTCGTCACAGGCCGTGCGCCGAACGCGACCCGGGATGCGGCCCACGATCGTCTCCCGGAGGGCGCACACCTTGTCGGCCATGCACACGATCCACGACTCCCGGAAGCGGGGCGGAATGGGGACAAGCGGGAACATATGGCGCAGGATGATGTCGCGCTCCCGCTCGTTGAGGACAAAGTCCTCCTCGGCGCGCGCGAGCGCGTCGAAGGGGTGGGTGAAGCCATGCAGGCGATGGCTCGGGTCGGGGATATGCCAGTCGTAGAGGAAGTAGTCGTGGAGCAGTGCGCCACGGATCAGGGAATCGCGATCGACAGCGATGCCGCGGCGCTCGAGCCACAGCGCGAAGCGCGCGCTCGCGAGCGCGACGGCATGGACGTGGGCATGGACCGAGACATCGCCGTGCTGCACGAAGTCGCGGGTCATGCCGAGCCGCCCGCGCTCCTCGAGCTCCCGTGCGTGGCGCCGCACCTCGGCGACAGCCGTCTTCAGATCGACCTTGCTCATCGTCGGGGTCCTGCCTCGTCGTAGGGCCATCAATAGTCCTGCTGATTATCCCCGCACCTGCCCGGGACCTCCCCGACGTACATGAATGAAACAGAATAATCCACTTGGATGGATCGCGCGACGCGTCCCGACTAGTGGAGGAAGAACCTCACCACCGCGCGCTTCCAGGCAGCGTAGGGCTGGTAGCGCATCGGAAGGTCGGGGAAGCGCCACTTCCTGACCACGCTCTTCTCGTGGGTGAAGGTCTCGAAGCTCTTGCGGCCGTGATAGGACCCCATGCCCGAGGCCCCCATGCCGCCGAATCCCAGCTTGGACGTGGCGAGATGGATGATCGTGTCGTTGACGCAGCCCCCACCGAAGGGGACCTGCCGCACGAAGCGCCTCTCCACCGCGCGATCGCGCGTGAAGATGTAGAGCGCGAGCGGCGTCTCGCGCGAGGTCACGAACGCCTCGGCCTCATCGAGATCCCCGAAGGTCAGGATGGGCAGAACCGGCCCAAAGATCTCCTCCTGCATCACCGCGTCCCCTGGGACGACGCCGTCCATGATCGTCGGCTCTATCTTGAGCGCGGAGCGATCGGAGCCGCCGCCCATGACGATCTTGCCCGGATCGATGAGCGAGAGCACCCGGTCGAAGTGCTTCTCGTTGACCATCTTCCCGTAGTCGTCGTTATCAAGCGGCCTGTCCCCGTACATAGCACGGACCTGCTCGCACAAGAGCTCGACGAACTCGTCCTTGACGGAGCGATCGACGAGGAGGTAGTCAGGGGCGACGCAGGTCTGGCCTGCGTTGAGCCACTTGCCGAAGGCGATGCGCGCGGCCGCCACCTTGAGGTCGGCGGTCGCATCGACGATGCAGGGGCTCTTGCCCCCGAGCTCGAGCGTCACGGGCGTGAGGTTCTCGGCGGCACGGGACATGACCAGACGCCCCACCGAGACGCTGCCGGTGAAGAAGATGCTGTCCCAGCGCTGGTCGAGCAGCACGCCGTTCTCCTCCCGGCCCCCCTCGACGACGCTGACGAGCTCGGGGGGAAGGCTCTCCTCGCAGATGGCGCGCAAGACCCTGGATGAGGCCGGCGCGTAGGCGCTCGGCTTGACCACGCAGCAATTCCCCGCCGCTATGGCGCCCGCGAGGGGTTCCAAGGTGAGGAGGAAGGGGTAGTTCCACGGAGCCATGATGAGCGTGACGCCATAGGGGACGCGCTCGACATAGGAGGTCGCCATCGCGTTGGCGAGATCCGTGGGCTGCAGGCGCCGTCGGCTCCAGCGGCGCAGATGGGCGCGCTGATGGCGGATCTCGGAAAGCGAGAGCCCTATCTCGCACATGTAGCCCTCGTCAGCCGACTTGCCCAGATCCTCCTTCAGGGCCGCGGCGATATCGTCCTCGTGCGACCGAACGGCCTTGTGCAGGCGCGCGAGGGCATCGCGCCGATACGCCACGTCGAGGGTCGCGTGCGTGCGGAAGAAGCGTCGCTGGCGCTCGACCAGCTCCTCGATCTCGTTCCTGTCCATGTCATTCCTCCTCGTCGACGAAGCGGCCGCCCGCCACCACACGATACATCTCCCCGAGCTCGGAGCGGTCCATGAGGCGGGGAACGGGATAGAGCGGATTGCACTCGGCGTCGCAGTGGGCAACCATCTGGGGGACGTCCCGACCCCGTATGCAGTCGATGTGCCGGGGTATCCCCATGCGCTCGTTCATACCCTCGATCCACGAGATGAGGGCCTCGGCGCCCGCGGCGTCACCCGCGGCGGCATCCACGAGCCCCACCAGACGGGCGAGACGGGCGAGCGACCTCTCGCAGCTTCGCCCATAGGCCCTGAGGACATGGGGCAGCACCACGGCGTTGGCGAGGCCGTGCGCGAGGCCGTAGCATCCCCCCAGGCTATGGGCGATCCCGTGAACGTAGCCCACATATGACCTGGTGAACGCCACACCGGCCCGATAAGAGGCCAAGAGCATGCCCCGGCGCGCATCGATGTCGCCCGGATCGAGGTACGCCCGCTCGAGGTCGCGATGGATGATCGCCACGGCCTCCTCGGCGCACGCCCTCGTGTAGGCCGTGGTGGTTCGCCCGATATAGGCCTCGATGGCGTGGGTGAGCGCGTCCATGCCAGTCGTCGCGGTGATCGCGGGGGGAAGGGCGAGCGTGACGCGATAGTCGTGGACCGCGATCCGCGGGATCAGGGAGAAGTCGTTGATCACGTACTTGTGATGCTCGCGGGCATCGGTGATGACGGCTGCGAGCGTGACCTCGCTGCCGGTCCCCGCCGTCGTCGGCACGGCCACGAGCAAGGGGCACCGACGACGAACGCGCAGAAGGCCGCGCATCTGCGCGAGGCTCTTGCGCGGGCGCGCGACGCGAGCCGCGACGGCCTTGGCGCAGTCCATGGCCGATCCGCCCCCGAACCCTATGATCGCCTGGCACCCCCGCTCGCGGTAGCGCGCGAGCGCCTCCTCGACGTTGTCGACCGTCGGGTTGGCCACCGTGTCGCCGAAGACCGCGCAGTCGATACCGTTCGAGCTCAGCGACGCGACGAGGCCGTCGGCCAGATGAAGCGCGACGATGCCCGGGTCCGTCACCAAAAGGACCCGCGAGACGTCCCGCTGTCCGAGGGCGCCCGCGACCTTGTCGAGGCCGTCGAGGATGACGGGCTCCCGATACGGGAGCGCGGGCAGGGCGGCCCGGAAGCAGGCTTGGAAGGCGCGGCAGTAGGCCGATCGGATAGGATTCATCGTTCCCCCCTCATAATGTTAAGTCGTAAACATTATGGGGAAAGAAGTTAACTGGTCAACATATTTCGCAAATCGCCCATTTTGAGGCCGGAGGTCAGACGAGGCCCAGTGCCAGCCCTATGAGCCGAACCGCGAAGGCGGCGATCCAGGCGACGCCCACCTGCAGCGCGAAGACGGCGATGGCGAACCTGGTCCCCAGCTCGTTCCTCACCGCGCCGATCGCCGCGACGCAGGGCGGGTAGAGCAGCGTGAAGACCAGGAACGAGTAGGCGCCAAGCGGGGTGAAGACCTGCGCGAGGGCCGCCGTCGAGGACGTCCCGAGCAAGACCGAAAGGGTCGATATGACGCTCTCCTTGGCGAGCAGGCCGCAGACCAGCGCCGTGCTCGCGCGCCAGTCGCCAAAGCCGAGCGGGGCGAGGACGGGTGCAAGGATGCCGCCGAGGCCCGCGAGGAGGCTCTGCGATTGATCCGTCACCACGTTGAGGCGCATGTCGAAGGTCTGGAGGAACCAGATGACCACGCTCGCCGCGAAGATGATCGTGAAGGCGCGCGTCAGGAAGTCCTTGGCCTTGTCCCAAGCCAAGAGGACCGTCGTCTTGACGCTCGGCAACCGATAGTTGGGGAGCTCCATGATGAAGGGGACGGGCTCGCCCCTGAAGGCCGTGTGCTTGAAGACGAGCGCCACGATGGCCGCCGCGACGATGCCCAGCAGGTAGAGCGAGATCATGACGGGGACGGCCGAGGCACCGAAGAACGCCGCGGTGAGCAGTCCGTAGACGGGGAGCTTGGCCGAACAGCTCATGAACGGGGTGAGCATGATCGTCATCTTGCGATCGTGCTCGGACGGCAGGGTGCGCGTCGCCATGATCGCGGGGACGCTGCACCCAAAGCCCACGAGCATGGGCACGAAGCTGCGTCCGGAGAGGCCGAAGCGCCTCAGGACCTTGTCCATGACGAAGGCCACCCGGGCCATGTAGCCGGAATCCTCGAGCATGGACAGGAAGAGGAACAGCACCACGATGAGCGGCAGGAACGACAGGACGCTTCCCACACCCGCGAAGACGCCGTCGATGACGAGGGAGTGGACCACGGGGTTGACGCCCCAGAGCGCGAGCGCCCCGTCCACGGCGCCGGTCAGGGCCGCGACGCCCTCCTCCATGAGACCCTGGAGCCAGGCGCCCACGACGCCGAAGGTGAGCCAGAACACGAGGCCCATGATGAGCAGGAACACGGGGAAGGCGGTGAAGCGCCCGGTGAGGACCCGGTCGATGGCGACCGAGCGCAGATGCTCGCGGCTCTCGCGCGGCTTCACCACGCAGCGGCGGCAGACCGCCTCTATGAAGGCGAAGCGCATGTCCGCGAGGGCCGAGAGCCGATCGAGCCCGGACTCCCCCTCCATCTGGGAGATGATGTGCTCGAGGCCGTGGAGCTCGTTGACGTCGAGTCCCAGCGCCTCCTTGACGAGTTCGTCGCCCTCGACGAGCTTGGTGGCCGCGAAGCGCAACGGGATGGACGAGCGGCGGGCGTGGTCCTCCACGAGATGCGCGACACCGTGGATGCAGCGGTGCAGGGCGCCCGCATCAGGACCGTCGGGGGTGCAGAAGTCGACGCGCCCGGGGCGCTCCCCGTAGCGCGCGACCTGGAGCACATGATCCACGAGCTCCGTGATGCCCTCGTTGCGGGCCGCCGAGATGGGCACGACCGGGATCCCCAGGAGGCTCTCGAGCTGGTTGACATCGACGGTGCCGCCGTTGGCGACGACCTCGTCCATCATGTTGAGGGCGAGCACCATGGGCCGCTCGAGCTCCATGAGCTGCATCGTGAGATAGAGGTTCCGCTCGATGTTGGTGGCGTCCACGATGTTGATGATCGCATCCGGGCGGGTGTCGAGGATGAAACGCCGGCTCACCACCTCCTCGCTCGTGTAGGGCGTGAGGGAGTAGATGCCGGGGAGATCGGTGATGGTGACCTCGGGATGCCCTTTGACCTGGCCGTCCTTGCGGTCGACCGTCACGCCCGGGAAGTTGCCCACATGCTGGTTGGAGCCGGTGAGCTGGTTGAAGAGGGTGGTCTTGCCGCAGTTCTGGTTGCCCACGAGCGCGAGGGCCAGGGGAGCTCCCTCGGGAAGCGGGGCGTCGCCGGGCACGGGACGGTAGCGGCGCTCCCCCAGAGCGGGATGCGGGCCGCTGGCTATGCGATCGTTCGCCAACGGCAGGTCATGGGCATCGTGCACGTCGCGGAGCTCGATGCGCGCGGCGTCCGCCCGGCGCAGCGTGAGCTCGTATCCGCGCAGGCGGATCTCGAGGGGGTCCCCCATCGGGGCGTGCTTCATCATCGTGACCTCGGTGCCGGGCGTGAGGCCCATGTCCAGGATGTGCTGGCGCAGCACCCGGTCGTCGGAATCGACGGCGGAGACGATGGCGTCCTTCCCGATCTCGAGCCGATCGAGCCGCATGGGCCACCGACAGGAGGTGTCCTTGTCGTCTATGCTGGTTGCTCGCTCTCCCACCATCTCTGCAGGCTCCAAATTGTTAGCTCAGGTTATCTTTATCCATAGGCATGATAGCATCCGCCGGAAGGGCCCCGGCACTCAACGCCATCTCCATATCGCGACGGGCATCCACGAAAAAGGGGCCGCAGCAACCGCGGCCCCCGTGACACGTCGATGCGCCGAAGCGGATCGTCACACCAGCTTGCCCTGGCAGTGATCGATGACGTGCTGCACGCACTGCGCCGTCCAATCCTGGAACGTGCGCGTGCGGGGCACCAGCTGGTCGCCCACGAGCTCTTGGAACGAGACGCGGACCGTCTGGAAGCGCTTGACGTTGCTCGTCCCCTCGAGGCTCAGGCAGCCCTCGACCGTCTTGAACGGCTTCATGCCGGCGAGGATCTTGGGATTGTACATGACATGGATGCGGCCCTTGGCCTCAAAGGCCACGACCGCCTTGTTGGCGCCGATCTGGTTGGCCGCGAGGCAGGCGCAGTCATCCAGCGACTTCATGGTGTCGACGAGGTCCTGTCCCAGGGCGGCGTCATCGGCCGTGGCGGGCTCGGCGACCTGCTGGAGGGCGGCCTCGTCGTGAATAAGCTCTTTGATCATCGATCTTCCTTTCCATATGTGCATGGCGCGGCGCGGACCCTGGCGCGGATCAGGCCGGCGCCGAGGGACCCTGCCCCATCCCCACGATGATACGGGAAAGAGCGCGGCGAGGCGGCGAGGCGGCGCATCTTTCCCGCACGGCGTCCTAGGGAAGGAGCGCCGAAGCCGCCCCGTCAAGGCGGATGTCGGCGTCGAAGAACGCGCGTAGCGCACGGATCGCCAGGCCGACGTCGCGGCTCCCCGCCGTCTCGAAGGACGAGTGCATGGCGAGCTGCGGGCAGCCGACGTCGACCGCATGGAGGCTGACCTGCGTGTTGGAGAGGTTCCCCAGCGTCGATCCGCCCGCCATGTCGCTGCGGTTGGAGAAGGTCTGGAAGGGGATCCCCTCCCGCTTGAGGATCGAGGCGATGAGCGCGCGGCTGAAGCCGTCGGTGCAGTACGCCTGGTTCGCGGCCTCCTTTATCACGAGCCCCCCGTTGAGGGAGCAGCGGTTGCCCTCGTCGGCCTTCTCGGGGTGGTTGGGGTGGACGGCGTGGGCGTTGTCGCAGCTCACCAGCACGCTCGCGGCGATGGCGCGACGCAGCTCCTCGACGCTCCATCCCAAGGACCCGCCGACCCGCTCCAAGGTGTCGCGCAAGAACGTCGACAGGGCTCCCTGCTTGGTGTTCGACCCCACCTCCTCGTTGTCGAAACAGCAGTACACCGAGATGCACCCGGGGTTGTCGGAGGACAGGAACGCCTCGAGGGAGGCGTGGGCGCACATGAGGTCGTCGAGGCGGGGCGCCGAGACGAACTCATCGGCAGCTCCCCAGACCAGGGGCTCCTGGAGATTCACCAGATACAGATCGCGGGCGAGGACATCGGCGGGATCGGCATCCACCGCCTCGGCCACGAGCGCGTCGACGGCACCCTTCCCAAGGCCTCCCCACGAGACCAGCGGGCACAGATCGACCTGGCGGTTGGGCGCGAAGCCCTTGTTGACCTCGCGATCCATATGGATGGCCAAGCTCGGGATAACGGCGACGGGCCGATCGATGGACACGAGGCGCGACTCGACGCGATCCCCGCTCGCCACCACCGCGCGGCCCGCGAGCCCCAGGGGCCTATCAAACCAGCTGTGGTCGATCATCCCGCCGTAGGCCTCGACGTTGAGGCGCAGCGACCCCGCGGGGCCCTCGAGCTCGGCCATGGGCTTCACCTTGAAGCAGGGGGAGTCGGAATGGGCCGCCGTGATCTGGAAGCGACGGGCGTCGAGATCGCGGCCGACCCTCCATGCGATCAGGCTCGAGCCGTTCCGGATCGCGTAGCGGCAGTCGCCGGCGCCCATGCCCCACCCGTCCGTCTCGGACAGGCCCTCGAAGCCCGCGCGTTCAAGACGGCGGGCTATCTCCGCCGTCACGTGGAAGGCGGTCCGCCCCTCGCGGACGAAGTCGAGCATGTCCCGCGTGGCTTCCAGATCGCCCAATGCCGTTTCGGCCATGGCGTCTCCTCTCCCTCTGGCAGTTCTCGGCAAAACATTATCGCGCAACAGCGGCGGACGGGTGCACCGTCGCAAAAGCGACAAGGCTCGCCGAGGGACGACGGGAAGAAAAGGGGCGCCCCGACCGGGACGCCCCCTTTGCGGATGGGGAGGATGGACGGATCGCCCTACTCAGCGCGCTCCATGACGGCCCCGAAGGCGCAGGGGCCGCAGTGGCTCGAGATCATGCCGCCGACCTCGATCCAGTCAAAGCCCCTGAAACCGAGCTTCACGACGTGGTCCTCGACGGCGCGCTTGATGCTCTCGGGCAGACCATCGGAGTGCGCGAGGCCCACGCGATCCATGTTGACCGGGCCCTGCGACATGAGGTGGTCTATGAAATGGACGGCGGCGCGGCGCATGGAGCCGCGGATCTTCTTGGTGGCGACGAACCTGCCCTCGATGATCTCGATGACCGGCTTGATCTTGAGCAGATGGGCGCCGAGGAACTGGGCGTTGCTCAGGCGTCCGCCGGCGCGCAGGTAGGCCAGGTCGCTCGGAACGAAGCCCAGAAGCACGCGGGAGCAGACACCCTCGACGAAGGTGGAGATCTCCTCGATGCTCGCATCGGGATGCTCCTCGAGGAAGGCGGCGGTCCGCACGAGCACATGGGATTGACCGATCGACACGCTGCGGGTGTCGATGGACACCACGTAGTCGCGACCCTCGGCGGCGGTGAGGGCCGAGGCATGGGAGCAGGTGGTGACCGCGGAGTAGGCCAGATGGAGGATGGTGGCGTCCGGACGCTCGGCGTGGACGCGATCGAAGACGGTCGCGAAGTCGCCGACCGTGGCGGCGCTCGTCTTGGGCATCACGCCCAGCTCCTTGGAGCGCGCGTAGACCTCGTGTCCGCAGATGGAGCCGTCGTCATAGGTCTGATCGCCGATCGTCACGTGCATGGGGACGATCTGGATACCATAGCGCTCGGCGAGCTCGGGTGCGAGGTCGGAACCGGACTCGGCCACGATAACGTACTTGCTCATAGGCAACCTCTTCTACATGGGGGCGGCCCCGTCGGGCACGAGACACACAGATGGCGGGCACGCCCTCGCCCGAGGCGTGTGCAAGTCATTCTACCTGCTCGACGTTTTCGTCCACGCCATCCTATCGCAGTCGGCACCCTGCAGCCAGCAAGCGCTCCGAAAGGGGCCCTGTCGGCGCCATCCCGCCCCTCTCGAGGCCGGATGACGATACAGGTGTGCAGTTAGATGACGTATGAATGTGGAGCGACGGTGAACGAGGGCGTCACTCCGCCGACTTGAGAGCGCCGACCATGTCGATCCGATCGAGGCTCCTGTTGGTCATCTGGTTGATGATGAGCGTGAAGAGCATCGAGGCGACGGCGGCGATCAGGTAGGTCGCGGGCTCCACGATCGTGTCGAAGTACAGCGATGGCATCCTCAGCACGAAGGTCAGGAACCGGGTGATGGCGTATCCCATGGGGAAGCCCGCGACGATTCCCAAGAGGGTGAGGACGATGGTCTCCTTGTTGATGTAGCGATGGACCTCCCCGCGGCGGAACCCGAGCACCTTGATGGTCGCGAGCTCGCGCTCGCGTTCCGAGATGTTGGTGTTGGAGAGCGTGAAGACCACCGCGAACGCGAGGGCCGCGGCCATGACGGTCACGATGGCGACGACCACGTCGATGATCTTGAAGTTCTCGGAGAAGTCGTCGGCGATCTTGGCCGAGCTGCTCACCGCCACGAACTCGTCGCGCATCGCAAGCTCGTCCGCGAGCTCGATCTTGTCCTCCTTGGAGCCATCCAGGTTGGCCAGGTACGCATTGGGAACGACCCGCTCGCCAAAGGCCACGGCATAGGCGTCCTCTGTCATGAATATGAAGTTGCCCAGGTAGTTGGTCGCGATCCCATCCACGCGGACCGACCCCTTGCGGAAGGCCGCGTCCTGGAGCTGGAGCTCGTCGCCCATGGCGAATCCGAGGACCTGCTCGGCGTTCTTGGTCACGAGCGCCCCGTTGCCCTCGCCGGGCAGATCGAGCGCGGATCCCGCGTCGTCGCGCATATCGACATAGGGGTCGAGATCCGTCCCGCGCGGGACGACGATGAGCTGGACCGTCTCCTTCGCGCCGCCGAACCCCACCGTGACCGAGTCCACGCGCGCTTCGAGCATCTCATCGATCTCGCCGGTGTCGCGCAGCGCATCACCCGCGACGTCGAAGCCGTCGTCGGTGGAGACGGCCATGAGGTCGTAGCGCGTCACGCCGACATCGCCGTACTGGCGCGGCTTGAGCGATATGACCGTGTCGCGGATGCCGAGACCGCAGATCATGAGCGCCGTGCATCCGGCGATGCCGAACACCGTCATGAGGAAGCGCTTCTTATAGCGGAAGAGGTTGCGCGCGCTCACCTTGTTGAGGAAGCCCAGGCGGCGCCAGAGCGGGGTGATGCGCTCGAGGAGGATGCGCCGGCCCGCGCGGGGCGCCTTGGGGCGCATGAGCGAGGCGGGCGTCTCCCTGAGCACGTGGCGGCACGCGACGAAGGTGGCGCCCACGATGCCGATCGAGAAGAGCCCGACGCCCCAGAACGCGCTGACGAGATCGAAGTGGAGCTGGAAGGCGGGGAGGGAGTACATGGTCTTGAAGATGGTGAACAGCACCGAGGGCAGCGCGACAAAGCCCACAACGTCGCCGAAGAGGCCTCCCAGAAGGCACGCCGAGAAGGAGTAGATCAGGTATTTGGACTGGACGGCGCGGCGGCTGTAGCCGAGGGCCTTGTAGACTCCGATGAGCCCACGGTCCTCCTCGACCATGCGCGTGACGGTCGTGAGGCTGATGAGCACGGCCACCGTGAAGAAGATGAGCGGGAAGACCGTGGCGATCGCCTCGATCGAGCTCGCATCCGACTCGACGCTCGCGTAGCTCGGCAGCGACGTGCGGTCCTGAATGTACCAGGTGGCGCGGTCGATGTCGTCGATATCGCGACGGGCGTCGGCGAACTTGGTCTCGACCTCGGCCTCCTGCCTCTCGAACTCCGCGCGGTTGCGGTCGAGCTCGACCTGGCCGGAGGCCGCCTGGGCGGCGCCGGCATCGAGCTCGCGCGCGGCGCTCTCCATCTGGGCGCGGGCGCTCGCCCGCTCGCGCTCGAGCTGCTCCTCGCCCTCCTCGATGCGCCCCAGGCCGCGATTGGCCTCGGCGCGGGCCGCGGCGAGCTGGAGATCGCCCGCCTCGATCTGCGCGAGGGCGGCCTCTATGCCCGGCTTGGCGAGGATGGCGTCGGCGATCCCCGCCGCGTTGACACTCAGCGATGCGACCTGGTCGCGCAGGGAGGACAGGGTGTCGCGAATGCCCTGGATGCCCGCTCGGGCTTGGTCGATGACGCCCTCCTCGCCCATGTAGTTGGCGACGGCCTCCCTGATCTCCTCGATCGTGCCGGCATGCTCGGGAAGGAGCTCGCCGACCATCTGCGCCAGACGGTCGAGCTGCTCCAAGATCTCCTGACGTATCGCGGGATCCTGCGGGAGCCTTGCCAGCGCGCCGTCCACGACATCGCAAAGCACCAGCGCGTCGTCGATCCTAAAGAGAGCGTCCGACACGTACCCCTCCACGGCGGCGGCAAAGGGGTCGCGCGCGCTCGCGTCGCCCGCATGGAGCCTCTCCCATGCGTCGGCGGGCCATGCGTCGCCCATGAGCATCATGAGGAGACTCGCGGAGGACTCGGCCTGTTCCACCTGATTGAGACCCGCCAGGGCCTGCTCCCGTCCGGCATCGAGCGCGGCCTGCTTGGCGTCGATAACGGCCAGGCCCCCCTCGACCTCGGCGCGGGCGGCGGCGAGCTTGGCGGCGGCATCGGCGAGCTGGCGCTCACCGTCCGCCCCTTGGGCCGCGAGCTCGGCGCGCCCGGCCTCGATGAGCGCGAGGGCGTCGTCGATCTCGGACTGGGCGTCGGCAAGCTTTCCCTCGGCGTCGGCGAGCTCGGCGTCGGCGTCGGCACGGAACGCATCGACCTCCTCGAGCGCATCGTCTTTCACGCCTTGGGTCCGAGCCAGCTCGCGCTCGGCCCGGATGCCCTCGGCGCGCTGCTTGACCTCCTCGACGAGGGCCTCGTATCCATCGGAATAGGTGGGGAGCTCGGAGGCGCCGGCAACCGAGAGGTAGGCGATCGTGTAGGTGCCGCGGTCCTCCACGGCGACGGGCGCGAAGAAGAACGCGAACCTCGTGCCGCTCGAGCTCCTGAACGACATCGTCTTGTTGCCGGCGTTGACATCCATGGGATCGAGCACCGAGGCGGTGATGGTGTAATCGCCCCGCCGGAAGATCTCGGAGGAGCCGCCGAGGGCGGTGTCATCCTCGGCCTCGCCCGAGCCCTCGTCGGCGCCCTCGAAGGTCACGGTGTCGCCGATCCCCTTGCCGGTCTCGTTGAGGTACTTCTGTGTCACCGCGACCTCGTCGACATCGCGCGGGAGCCTCCCCTCGAGCACCAGGGGCTCGTTCAAGCCCGCGCTCGACAGGGCGCGCAGGTCGACCTTCTCGCGCCGACCATCGACCTGCGTGTAGGCGGCCTCGGTGTAGCCGCCCTCGGCCGTCTCAACGCCGTCGAGGGCGGCAAGCGCCTCGATATCCCCGTCGTCGAGGCCGAGCGTGGAGCGGATCGAGATGTCGAAGAGGCGCTGGGCATCGTAGTAGGCGTCGGCCGTGGCGCGCAGGTCGTCGCAGGCGGCCTTGAGGCCGACGAGCATGGTCGCGCCGAGCGCGGTGATGATGAACAGCGAGACGAACCGCTTGGGATTGGAAGTTATGGTGCGGCGGATATCCGTCCCGAAGGCATTGGGCCTGGTGTCGCGTCGCGACCGGGTCGGGAGCAGCTTGAAGGGGGACATGGCGGGCACCTACCACTCGATGTCGGCGATGGGCGTGGGGTGCTCGTTGCGGACCATGTCCGTGACCTTGCCGCTCTTGAACCTGATGAGCCGGTCGGCCATGGGGGCGAGGGCGGAGTTGTGGGTGATGATGATCACCGTGATGCCGTCGCGCCGACAGGTGTCCTGGAGGAGCTGGAGGACCTGCTTGCCGGTCTGGTAGTCGAGCGCGCCCGTGGGCTCGTCGCAGAGAAGCAGCTTGGGGTTCTTGGCGATCGCACGGGCGATCGAGACGCGCTGCTGCTCGCCGCCGGAAAGCTGGGCCGGGAAGTTGGACATGCGCTGGGAGAGCCCCACCTTGGCGAGGCAGTCCGCCGCATCGAGGGAGTCGGGGCAGATCTGGGCCGCGAGCTCGACGTTCTCGAGCGCCGTGAGGTTGGGGACGAGGTTGTAGAACTGGAAGACGAAGCCCACGTCGGCGCGGCGGTACTCGACGAGCTCGTCCTCGGAGGCCGCGCCCACGTCGCGACCGTCCACCACGACACGCCCGCTCGTGGCACCGTCCATGCCGCCAAGTATGTTGAGCGCCGTCGTCTTGCCAGCGCCCGAGGCGCCCAGGATGACGGCGAGCTCGCCGCGCTCCACCGAGAAGCTCGCGCCATCGAGGGCGTGCACCTCGCCCTCGCCCGAACCGTAGACCCTGTGGACATCGCTGAACTCTATATAGGACATGATCGCAAGCTCCTGCGCGCGAAATCGATCGATTGCTCGACAACCTGTTGTCTAAACGCAGTATAGTGGAGGCGGGAACGGCTCCGCAGCCCCCACTCGACACACGGACCCAAATTGTCGAGCGATACCCGGCCCGCCCTGAGAGGGAGGCCGAGAACCAAGGAGGCCCTATGAACAAACAGCCCGCCGTAACCGAGCAGACGCGCGCCAACCTCCGCGCCGCCTTCTGGGATCTCTATGCCGAGAAGCCCATCGACAAGATCACCGTACGCGAGATCACCGACCGCGCCGGCTACAACCGGGCGACCTTCTACCTGTATTTCCGCGATGTCTACGATCTCTTCGAGCAGATCGAGCAGGAGATCCTCGACAACGTCGAGCGCCTGGTCAACGAGGGGCTCATGCGCGAGGAGACACTCGACCTCTCTCACCACATGAACCTCATCATCGCCCTCGCGCAGCGCTACGACGGCTACCTGCCGCAGCTCATGGGCCCGCACGGCGACCCCTCGTTCACGCAACGCCTCAAGCGCGTGCTCAGCCCGCTCCTCGACCGCTTCATCCTGCCGGAGAGCGTGCTCGACGGGCCACAGGTAGAGATCATGCACGAGTTCTACCTCTCGGGCGTCCTGGCCGCCGTGAACACCTGGATGACGATGCCCGAGCGCATGCCCATCGAGTGCTTCGTCCAGCTGGTGATCGGGGCCGTGCTCGCCGGCGCCGAGACGGACGGGCACTAGGATCCCCGGCGCCCATCAAGCCATATGGGAAGGGCCCCGCCTGGCGCTCGCCGGACGGGGCCCTCGATGTCTCGCGACGATACGGGCAAGGCGCCAAGGGCCTCCCCTACTCCACGAGCAGCTTGGCGATCTGCACGGCATTGGTCGCCGCACCCTTGCGGATCTGATCGCCGCAGCACCAGAAGGTGATGCCGCGCAGGGGTTCGGGGTTCGAGATGTCCCTGCGCAGACGGCCGACCCAGATCAGATCCTGATCGGAGGTGTCGATCGGCATGGGCCAGCGATCGTGCGCGCTCGGGGCCTCGAGATCGTCAACGAGCTTGACGCCGGGGGCGGAGGCGAGGATCTCGCGGGCCTCCTCGAGCGGAAGGTCGCGCTCGAACTCGAGCGTGATGCTCTCGGAGTGCGAGCGGAGCACGGGCACGCGGACGCAGGTGCAGTTCACGCGCAGCTTGGGGAGGTGCATGATCTTGCGGCCCTCGTTCTGGAGCTTCATCTCCTCCGAGGTGAAGCCCTCGAACTTCTCGCCGCCGATCTGAGGGATGAGGTTGCTCACGAGCTGGGCGGCGAAGGCGCGGGGCTCCGAGAGGGGCTCCCCACGCCCCATCTCGGCGATCTGCTGCTCGAGCTCGCGCATGCCCGGCGCGCCGGCGCCGCTCGCGGCCTGGTAGGTCGACACGATCATGCGGGTCACGCCGGCCACCTGGTGCAGGGGCCAGGTGGGGACGAGGCCGATGATGGTCGCGCAGTTGGGGTTGGCGATGATGCCGTGGTGCCCCTTGACGTCGTCGCCGTTGATCTCGGGGATGACGAGGGGCACGCCATCGTCCAGGCGGAAGGCGTGGGAGTTGTCGACCACGACGCAGCCGCGCTCGACGGCGGCGGGATACAGGGCGCGGGCGACGTCGTCCTCCGCCGCGCCCAGGACGATGTCGATCCCCTCGAGGGCGTCCACCGACGCGGCCTCGATGACGACCTCGCCCCACGGGGTCTCGACCCGCTTGCCCGCGGACCGGGGGCTCGCGAGGAGCTTGATCCTGCCGACGGGAAACCCCTGCTCCTCAAGGCATTGGAGCATCTGCGTGCCCACCGCACCCGTCGCTCCGACGATGGCCACCGAGCGTTTCTCCAACATATTCTCCCCTTTCGAAAGGATCGGATGGACCCCGCACCACCGCATGGGACGGGCGCGCGGAGCCGGCGTTCTAGCAGATCGGGCGCATGGGCTCCAGGTCCGCGGTCTTGACGATGCCGTTCTCGTCCGAGAAGGCGCGGTAGATGGTCCTGATCGCCAGGTCGAAGTCCCTCTCCTCGACGCCCACGATGATGTTGATCTCGTCGCAGCCCTGGGTGATCATGCGCACGCTCACGCCCTCCTGTCCGAGCATGCCGAAGAGATGCCCCGAGACGCCGGGGCGCCCGCGCAGGTTGCGTCCGACGGTGGCGATGAGGGCGAGGTCCTCGACCACCTCGATCTCGAGGGGCTCGACCTCCTCCTGGATGTCGGCGATGAGGGAGTAGAGCGAGTCCCTCACGTCGTCGGCCTGCACGACGGCGGCGAACTGGTCGACGCCCGTGGGCATGTGCTCGACGGAGACGCCGTAGCGCTCAAAGACCGAGAGCGCGCGGCGCATGAAGCCGATGCGGCTCTTGGTGCGATCGCGCGAGACGGAGATGGCGATGAAGCCGCGCTTCCCCGCGATGCCCGTGATGATGGGCTCGGTGTCGCCCTCCTTGGCCGTCTCGGAGATGATCGTGCCCGGATCCTCGGGCGCGTTGGTGTTCTTGATCACGAGCGGGATGCCGGCGTCGCGCACGGGGAAGACGGCCTCCTCGTGAAGGACGCTCGCACCCATGTAGGAGAGCTCGCGAAGCTCCTCGTAGGTGATGCGCGGGATGGGCTGGGCCCCGTGGACGATGCGCGGGTCGGCGGACAGGAAGCCGGATACGTCCGTCCAGTTCTCGTAGAGGTCGGCGCCCAGGCACTGGGCGAGGATCGAGCCGGAGATGTCGCCGCCGCCGCGGTCGAGGAGCTTGACCTTGCCCTCCCTGGTGGCCCCGTAGAAGCCCGGCATCACGAAGCCGCCCTCGCGGGCGTTGCGCTTGACGAGCTCGGAGGTGCGCTCCATCGAGAGCGTCCCGTCATGGTGGAACGCGACCATGTCCGTGGCGTCGATGAAGGGGAGCCCGAGGTATTCGGCCATGAGGCGGGCGGTGAAGTACTCGCCGCGGCTCACGAGCTCCTCGGTGGTGTAGCCCCCGCTGCGGGCGCGCTCGGAGAACGCCGCGAACTCCTCGCGGATCGGATAGGAGAGGCCCAGATCGTCGGCGATGTCGAAGTAGCGCTGACCGATATCGGAGAGGAGGTCGTCGCAGGAGACGTGGTAGTTCACGTGGGCGTCGACGAGATAGAGCAGGTCGGTGACCTTGGTGTCGCCCGACGAGCGGCGACCGCACGCCGAGACGACCACGAAGCGGCGCGCGGGGTCGGCGTCGATGATGCCCTTGATTTTCCTGAAGTGCTCGGCGTCCGCGACCGAGGAGCCTCCGAACTTGGTGATCTTTATCATGGTGAGCGAGGGACCTTCCTTGTGCCGATCGGTCTCGATGCGTTCATCGAGGATATGCTTTAGCGTGAGATAGTGCGCTAGGTGCTTAAGTCTACTAAACCACAGCCCGCGGGACGCGGGGGACCGCGGGTTTGTTTCCAAACAAAGAACGTCAGATGGAATACGGCTGGATGGCGCGGGCGAAAGAGGGGGCACGTGGGGGCGGGGGCCGGCGCTCTGATACCATGGGCGGGAGCCGACGCCACCACGTACGAGGAGCACCTCCATGGCAACCTACCACAGCACCCGTTCCAAAACCCCCGCGCTTGCTTCGAAGGAGGCCATCCGCCGCGGCATCGCCGAGGACGGTGGCCTCTACGTGTCGGACGCCCTGGGCGAGACCGTCATCGACCTCGACGGGCTCGCGGGCAAGGGATACCTCGAGCTCGCGCGCGAGGTGCTCGGGGCCCTGCTCCCCGACCTGTCCGCCGACGAGGTGGCCGCCTGCGTGAGCGAGGCCTACGAGGGCACCTTCGAGAGCGACGAGGTCACACCCGTCGTCGAGCTCTCCGGGGTGCCGGGCGCCTGCGACGTCCCCTCCTATGTCCTCGAGCTCTGGCACGGGCCCACCAGCGCCTTCAAGGATGTCGCCCTCCAGATGCTCCCGCGCCTGATGTCGCGCGCCACGGCGGCGGCCGGCGACGGCGAGGGCATCATGATCGTCACCGCCACCTCGGGCGACACCGGCAAGGCCGCGCTCGCCGGGTTCGCCGACGCCCCCGGAACCGGCATCGCCGTCTTCTACCCCGACGGCAAGGTCTCGCGCGTCCAGGAGCTCCAGATGACCACGCAGGAGGGATCCAACGTGGCGGTCTGCGCCGTGCGCGGCAACTTCGACGACGCCCAGAGCGCCGTGAAGCGCATCTTCGCCGACCGCGAGCTCGCGAAGCGCCTGCGCGAGAAGGGGATCGTCCTGTCGAGCGCCAACTCCATCAACGTGGGGCGCCTGGTCCCCCAGGTCGTCTATTATTTCGCGGCCTATGCGCAGCTCCTGCGCGCCGGTAGGATCGAGGCGGGCGACCCCGTCGAGTTCTGCGTCCCCACGGGCAACTTCGGCGACATCCTCGCCGGCTACTACGCGCGCCGCATGGGCCTGCCCGTGGCGCGCCTCATCGTGGCGAGCGACAAGAACAACGTGCTCTTCGACTTCCTCACCACCGGCACCTACGACCGCCGGCGCCCCTTCCACACCACCACCTCGCCCTCCATGGACATCCTCATCTCGTCCAACCTCGAGCGCATGCTCTACTACCTCTCCGAGGGCGACTGCGAGCTGGTCTCCCAGCTGATGTCCGACCTCGCGCAGGGGTCCTTCACCGTCCCCGCCGACCTGCTCGCCCGCATTCAGGAGGTCTTTGGCTGCGAATGGGCCGATGAGGACGAGGTCGCCGCCGCCATCAAGGACTGCTGGGAGCGCAACGGCTATCTCATCGACCCCCATACGGCCTGCGGCTACCACGCGCTCGGCTCGCTCCCCGCGACCGAGGGGGCCAAAGCGCGCGTGCTCCTCTCCACAGCGAGCCCCTACAAGTTCCCGCGCGCGGTCGCCTCGTCGCTCGGCCTCTTCTGCCCGCCCGACGACTTCGCCTGCATGAAGGTCCTGGAGAAGGCGACCGGCACCTGCGCGCCCGCACAGCTCGCCACCCTCGCCGACAAGCCCGTCCGCTTCGACGACGTCGTGGACATCGAGGGCATGGGCGCCTTCGTCGAGTCCGCGGCCCTGGCATCCCTCAAGGAGCGCGCATGATCCACATCACCGTCCCCGCCACGAGCGCCAACCTCGGCATCGGCTACGACACACTCGGCATGGCGGTCTCGCTGTACTCCCACTTCACCTTCGAGCGCGCCGACACCCTCCAGATCACCGGATGCCCGGAGCGCTATCGAAACGCCGACAACCTGGTGTACGCCTCCTTCGTCGACGCCCTTCGCGAGTGGGGCGAGGAGCCCTTCGCGGTCAAGCTCCACATAGAGACCGAGGTCCCCGTCGCGCGCGGACTCGGCTCGAGCTCCACGTGCGTGGTCGCGGGCATCATGGCCGCCGCGGCGCTCACCGGGCACACCGTCGATCGCGCCGAGCTCGTCCGCATCGCCACGAACGTCGAGGGGCACCCCGACAACGTCGCCCCGGCCATCCTGGGCGGCGCCGTCTGCTCCTTCACCCCCGAGGGCGGACTCCCCCGCTGCCTGCGCTACGAGGTCAGCGACCGCCTGCGATTCATCACCGTGATCCCACCCTACGAGGTTCACACGAGCGAGGCGCGCAAGGTCGTCCCGCAGGAGGTCCCGCTCTCATCCGCCGTGTGGCAGATGGGTCGAATCGCAGGGATGACGCGCGGCCTCGAGACGGGTGACCTCGACCTCGTCGCCGCCGCGAACGACGACCGCCTGCAGGAGCCCTATCGCCGCGCCCTCATCCCCGATTACGAGGATATCCGCCGCACCTGCCTGGAAGGGGGCGCCAAGACCCTGTGGATCTCCGGCTCGGGCTCGACCCTCATGGCCGCGACTGACGACACCATCGTCGCCAAGTTCCTGCAGGTCCGCCTCCGCGAGCAGTTCCCCGCCTGCGAGACGCACATCCTCACCTGCGACACGCAAGGCGCCCAGATCGAGTACCTCTAAGCCGCCCCCGCGCCCACCCCATAGACCCCGACCCGCCCCGGGCGCCCCAGCCGCCCGGGGCGGTCCCATCTCCCGCCACCGGATTTACACGGCCTCTTGGTACCATGGCAGGGGAATGACCAGACGACCCCGTCCACGAGGAGCACCATGGCACCCACCATCGCAATCATCGGCGCGCTCGAGAAGGAAGTGCGCCAGATCTACAGCGCCATCGACCACGGGACCGTGGCCGAGGAGGCGGGCCTCAAGGTCATGGGGGGCACCTACCATGGCTTCAACCTCGTGTGCACCACCGCCGGCATGGGGACGGTCAACGCCGCCGCCGCGGCCCAGCACCTCATCTCGCGCTACGGCGCCAACGCCATCATCTTCAGCGGCATCGCCGGGGGCCTCAACCCGGCCCTCCACACCGACGACGTGGTGATCGGCGAGCGCCTGCGCTACATCGACACCGACACGGCCCTCATCGCCGAGTCCACGCCCCACCTCGAGGAGTACGAGAGCACGGGCTTCCTCGTCGACCTCGCCGAGGAGACCCTCCTCGCCCACGGGTTCCTGAGCGCCGAGCTCACCGACGAGGAGATCGCCGAGGGCACCGCCGCCCGCGCCGCGGCGGACGCCTCGCCCTTCCGCCGCAACGACACGAGCGCCGAGGTCCGCCGCTATCTGCGCGGGACCATCGCCACGGGCAACCGCTTCATAACCGGCCCCGAGGCGCGCGAGCGCGTCGTGGCCGCCACCCAGGCCGATTGCGCCGAGATGGAGGGCGCCGCCATCGCGCACGTGGCCGCCAAGAACCGCATCGACTGCCTGGTGCTCCGTGCCATCTCGGACAACTGCGACGAGGAGTACGACGCGTTCTGCGAGCGCGAGTTCGACCTCGACCGCTACGCCCGCTCGGCGAGCGCCCTCACCCTGGCGATCGTGCGCAGGCTCGGTGCCAAGCTCGGCATCGAGGGGCGCTAGCGCGAACCGACCACACCCCCCCATCACAACCCAAGACCAGGAGCCACCATGAGCCAGATCAACTACAACCTCGCCTCGTTCGTCGCCAGCTACGGCGCGATCAACCAGATCCCCGAGTCGACCTGCCCCGAGGTGAGCTTCGTGGGTCGCTCCAACGTGGGCAAGTCCTCCATCATGAACAAGCTCTTCGGCCGCAAGGGCCTGGTCAAGGTGTCGAGCACGCCGGGCAAGACGGCCAACATCAACTTCTTCGAGGCCGACGGCGTGCACTTCGTCGACCTCCCCGGATACGGCTTCGCGCAGCGCTCCAAGTCTGAGCGCGGACGCTGGGCCCGTCTCATCGGGGACTTCCTGAACAGCGAGCGCAGCTTCAACCTCGTGGTCTCGCTCGTGGACATCCGCCACGATCCCTCCAAGCTCGACCTCGAGATGATCGAGTTCCTGCGCGAGGGCGGCTTCAATTTCGTGGTATGCCTCACCAAGGCCGACAAGATCAGCAAGGGCCAGCAGGGAAGGCAGCTCGCGTCAATCCGCAAGCAACTCGGTGTCCCCGCCGAGGACATCATCGTCACCTCGTCCCAGACAGGGATCGGGATCGACCTCCTCAAGCAGCGCATAGAGCTCGACTGCCTCGGCGAGGAGGAATAGCGCGCGGGCCCCGAAGCGATGACCGGGGGCATGGTGCCTAAAGGTCGCTATTCGGCCAGGTTCCCCGCCTCGGCCTCGCGCTTGTGAGCCTCACGGCCATAGGCGATCCAGTAGCCCACGCCCACGATGAGGATGCCGCCCGCCACGTTTCCCAACGTGGCGGCGGAGAGGTTGTGCACCAGCGACGCCGCGTCGAGCGCCTCAACGCCGGCAACGCCCGCCCCGAAGCCCGCAGCCTTGGCAGCCAGGCCCATGGGCAGGAAGAACATGTTGGCGACGCAGTGCTCGAAGCCCATCACCACGAAGGCCGAGACCGGCAGGATGATGCCCAGGACCTTGTCGGCCGTGCTGCGCGCGCCGAAGCCGATCCACACCGCGAGGCACACCAGCAGGTTGCAGAGAACGCCCTTGAAGAACAGCGTGTGCCACGCCGGCGTCACCTTTCCAACGGCCAACTCGACCATGGCCTCTCCCACCGCACCGGCTCCCAGTCCCTGGAGGTTGGCCAAGAAGACGAGGGCGGCGATGGCCACGGCTCCCACGAAGTTGCCGCACCACACGATCGACCAGTTGCGGACCAGGCCCCAGCCGGAGATCTTGCCGGAGGCCTTGCCCAGCACCATGAGGGCGTTGCCGGTGAAGAGCTCGGCGCCGCAAAGGAGCACCAGCTCAAGACCAAGACAGAAGCAAAGACCGCCCAAGGCGCGCTGAGCCGCGTAGCCCATCTCGCGGTCGCCCATGACCACTGTGAAGAACGCCGCGCCCAGGGCCACGAAGGCGCCGGCGAACATGGCGAGCACGAAGAGCTTGACGAGGGGCATGTTGGCTTTGCTGATGGCCACGTTCTCAGCCTTGGACTCGATCTGCTCGGGCGTGAGCGCATCGGGGACAAGATGATGGGCGGGCAGGTCGTGCATGGGGGAACCTCCGGGACTATCTCATCTGGCACATAGTTCGTATCGGGCATCCGACGCATGCCCCCAACGCACGGGGGAATGCGTCGGCAGGAGGGGCTATCGCCCGGGCACCTGGCCGGTGGCGAGGATCTCCTCGAGCTGGGCCTCGTCCAAGACGGGGACGCCCAGGCTCTCGGCCTTGGTGAGCTTGGAACCGGCCTTGGGGCCGGCCACCAGGTAGCTCGTCTTCTTGGAGACCGAGCCCGTCACCTTGGCGCCCAGTGCCTTGAGCGCGGCGCCCGCCTCGTCACGAGTGCGGAGCTCGAGCGTTCCGGTGAGGACGAACGTGAGCCCCTCGAGGGGGCGCCCCGCGGCGAGCTCGCCGTCCACGCCGGTCTTCTCCGCCAGACTCGCCGCCGCGGCACCCAGATCCTCCTCGAGCGCGAGGCCCGCGACGCGGAGGCGCTGCAGGACCTCCAGGTTCTCGGGGACCGCCAGGAACTGCTTGACGCTCGCCGCGATCTTGGGCCCGATCCCCTCGCACTGCGCTATCTCGTCCTCGCTGGCCACGATGAGTGCATCGATGTTCAAGAAGCGCTGTGCCAGCACCTCGCCCACCGACTTGCCCACGTGACGGATGCCCAGGGCGAAGAGCACGCGACCGAGCGACTGGGATTTGGAGCGCGTGAGCTCGTCGACGACCTTCTGGGCGATCGTGGGGCCCACGGGGATGGGGTCGCCCGCCTTGACGCCCTTGCGCGCGTTGTCGGCGGCGTAGACGCGTCCCGTGTCGAGCGCGGCGACGGTGTCGACGTCGAGCGTGTAGAAGTCCGCGACGTCATGCACCAGGTCGGCGGCGACGAGTTTGTCGACCAGCTCCTCTCCCACGCCGTCGACATCCATGCAGCCACGGCTCACCCAATGGATGAGTCGCTCTTTAAGCTGCGCGGGGCAGTCGAGAGAGACGCAGCGGTAGGCGACCTCGCCGTCCTCGTGGACGACAGGGCTCCCGCACGCGGGACAGCGCTCGGGCATCTCCCACTCGACCGCGTCCGGGCGGCGCTTGTCGAGAACCGGCCCCACGACCTCCGGGATCACGTCTCCGGCCTTATGGACGATGATGGTGTCTCCCACGCGCACGTCCTTGCGGCGGATCTCATCGATGTTGTGGAGCGTGGCGCGAGCGATGGTGGAGCCCGCCACCGTCACCGGATCGAACTCCGCCACCGGTGTCAGGACGCCGGTGCGACCGACCTGGATGCGGATGTCGCGCAGGACAGTGGACTTCTCTTCGGGCGGGAACTTGAAGGCGATGGCCCAGCGCGGGGCGCGGGCGGTGAAGCCGAGCTCGTCTTGCTGGGAGAAGCCGTCGACCTTCACCACGACGCCATCGATGTCGTAGTCCAGATCGCCGCGGTGCGCGAGGGCATCGGCGCAGAAGGCATGGACCTCCGCCGGGGAGGTGCACCGGGCGACGTTAGGGTTCACGGAAAAGCCGGCTTGCGAGAGCCACTCGAGGAGGGCGTGCTGGGAATCCACGTGCAGCGGCGCCGTGTCGGCGATCGCATAGATGAAGGTCGCCAGGTCACGCTTGGCGGTGACCTTGGGATCCTTCTGGCGCAGGCTTCCCGCTGCGGCGTTGCGCGGGTTGGCGAAGGGGTCGCGGCCCTCGGCGTCCGCCGCCTCGTTGAGGCGGACGAAGCTGCCCTTGGGCATGTAGACCTCGCCGCGCACCTCGATGGGAGCGGAGCGGTCATCCCCCATATGGGCGAGCGCCGCCTCCGCGAGGTGCATGGGCACGTCCTGGATGGTGCGGACGTTGAGCGACACATCCTCGCCCGTGGTGCCGTCGCCGCGCGTGGCCGCGCGGACGAAGGCGCCGTCCTGATAGGTGAGGGCCACGCCGAGGCCATCGATCTTGAGCTCGCAGGTGTACGCGACGCGCCCCGCGCCGAGGGCCTCCTCCGTGCGGGCGAGCCACTCATCGAGCTCCTCGAGGTTCATGGCGTCGTCCATGGAGTACATGCGCGCCATGTGCGTGACGGGGGCGAACTGCTCGCCCACGTAGCCTCCCACGCGCTGCGTGTAGGAGCCCGGCGTGACGAGCTCCGGATGGGCCGCCTCGATCTGCTGGAGCTCGACCAGAAGCTCGTCGAAGGCGGCGTCCGTGATCTCCGGGGCGTCGAGCGCATAGTAGCGATAGGCGTGGTAATCGAGAAGATGGCGCAGCTCCGCCGCGCGCGCGGCCGCCTGGGCACGAGCGTCTTGCAAAGCGGGGGCCGCGGCATCCGACGCCCGCCGCTCCCGCGAGTCGCCGTCCATCGCCAAATCGCCGAACAGGCTCTGCTGCTGATCTGCCACGCGTGCCCCCTTGGTAGCCGGTTTCAAACCATTACAGGGTACCATCACGCCCCACGGGCGCCAGCCTCTTCCCCGAGAGCGCACATGGATAGGAGGCCTTGTCCGATCCCCCTCATCGACACAGGGCGAAAGCGCCCCCGGACCGGATGTCCGAGGGCGCTTGCAAGCGATGCGGATCGCGATATGTCAGACGGGCGACGCGGTGCTAGGCCTCCTCGGCCCCTTGCGCGGCCTCAGCGGAGGCAGCCTCCTCGGCCTCGGCCTCCAGACGCGCCTCGCGGCGGTCGGCGATGTTGTTCAGGCCCGCGCAGACGCAGAGGGCGATCGCGACGGCGCCGCCGATGACGGCGAGGATGATCGGCGGGATGCCGACCATGATGATGGGATCGGTCATATCTGAATCCCCCCTTATACGAAGAGCCCGCCTGCGATGCCCGCGACGCCGGTGAACGCCAACGCCATGAGGGAGGCGGTGATCAGCGAGAGCGGGAGACCGCGGAGCACGTGCGGGGCGAGCGTGTCGTCCACGCGGTCGCGGACGAAGGCGAACAGCACGACGGCGAGGGCCACGCCGAGACCGGACCCGAGCGAGGTGCCGAGGGCCGTGGTGAAGGTCATGGTCGCAGCTAAGGCGCCGGAAGACAGCGGCACGGCGAGGACGGCGGCGTTGCACGCGAGGATGGTGCAGGTGCGCAGGATGCGCGTGCGCTCATCGGAGGGCCTGCCGAGCCCCACGAGCGTCCCACCCAGGAAGATGGCGCCGGTGCTCGCGAGGATACAGCCGAGCGGCGCCAGGTAGTCGACGCCCCAGGGGGTCAGGTAGCCCGCATAGAGCGGCCAGCCCACGATCCCGGAGACCGCGACGGCGATGCCGAGCAGCGCGCCGAAGCGGAAGGCGTCCTGCGGGCGCTCGGCCACCAAGATGACCGAGACCATGGCGATGACCTGGGAAAAGACCAGGTTGTTATCGAACGCGGCAGTGAAGAGCGCGTTGAGGAACTCCATTAGCGCCCACCTCCCTGGACATCGTTGGACGAGGCGGTGCGCACGTCGCAGACGGACTGCACGAAGGCGGCCACCAGCGCCAGGACCAAGAGGCTCCCGGCGGGCTTGCCGAAGATCGCGAGGGGCGAGGCGGCGAGCTCGGGCATGGTGAGACCGAAGACTTGGCCCGTGCTGAACATGCCATTGATGAAGCCCACGAAAGCCAGGGTCGCGAGCGCGCAGATGGCGGCGAAGGCGGCCGTCCCGATGGAGGAGCGGCCCGTGGGCTCGGCGGCGAAGCCGTCTTGGGCCACGAAGACGACGGCCATGGCGTTGAGGGAGGCGATCGGCAGGTAGATGCCGAGGGCCTCGAAGGCTAGCGGATCGGCGACGCGGATCGCGAAACCCACGAGGACGGCGACGGTGACCTGGGCGAGGAGCGTCACGGGAAGATAGGAGAACGCGCCCGTGAAGCGCCGCGTCGCCGGGGCTATGATCGCCATCGAGAGGATGGAGACGGCGGTGGCCAGGCCCATGTAGGCGCCGTTGGCAGCGGAGGTGGCCACGAAAAGTCCCGGAAGGGCGCCGGCGACGACCACGAAGGTCGGCGTGCGGACGAGCTTGGCGATGCGCTCGTCCTGCTCGCGCACGATGTTCTCGTTGAGCGCCATGTTAGTTGCCTCCCATCTGCGCGAATGCCTCGAAGGCGATGTTGAGGTCGGCTATGACGGCATTGGAGGTGAAGGTGGCGCCGGAGACGCCGTCCACCTTGGTCTCGCCGCTGCCCGGATCCTCGACCGTGAGCGTGCCGGTGGCGGCCAGATCCGAGAAGCTCGCGAAGTACTCCTCGGTGAGGGCGTTGGTGCCGATACCGTCGGTCTCGTCCTCGGCGACGATCTGGATGCCCGCGACGGTGCCGCCCGAGGTGATGCCGATCATCAGCTGGACGTCGCCGTGATAGCCTGCGGATTGGACGTCGAAGACGTAGTCGCCGGCGTCGGTCTTGTAGACGGAGTTGAGGCCCTCGATCGCCGGGGCGGAGAGCTTCTCGAAGGACGCGGCCTCGGGGAAGAGCAGCGCGCGCTGGCTTCCACCCTTCGCCTCGTCGAGACGGGCGTCGGACTCGGCGAAGGCGCCGGCCGCGGCCCAGTGGACACCAGCGGTCAGGCCGCCGCACACCAGGGTGGCGACGAGCACGAGCGCGAACGTGTAGAACGCGCCGTTGCGATGGCGTGCGAGCCAGGAGTTAGACGAGGGCATTCTTGACACCTCCCACCGGACAGGGACGCGTGTAGCGATCAATGAGGGGAACGAGCATGTTCATGAAGAGGATGGAGAAGGCGACGCCCTCGGGCGCGGCGGCGAAGATGCGGACGAGCGCGGTGATGAGGCCGCAACCCACACCGAAGATGACCTTGCCCTTGGGGGTCATGGGCGTGGTGGTGTAGTCCGTCGCCATGAAGAAGGCGCCAAGCGCCAGGCCTCCGGAGAGGAGCTGGGCCAGGACGTCCTCGCCCGCGAGGCCCGTGAGGACGGCCACGGTGGCTATGAAGGGCACGGTCGCCCAGGCGTCAACGACGCGCATGGCCAGCAGGAAGAGGTATCCGATGAGCAGGGTGAGCACGCAGGTCTCGCCGAGGGCGCCGGCGTGGTTGCCCACGAGGAGGTCGAGCAGGCTATAGGGGTTGGCCTCCATCGCCAGGGGCGTCGCGCCGGTGATGGCGTCGAGCGGTTTGCCCGCGACGTCCGGATAGGCGGAGAGCGCGCTCGGCAGCGCGACCATCACGAAGATGCGCGCCGCGACCGCCGGGTTGGCGAAGTTGCAGCCTATGCCGCCGAAGAGCATCTTGACGACCACGATGGCAAAGGCGGTACCCAGGACAGCGACCTCGAACGGGCAGGTGGCGGGCAGCGTGAAGGCGAAGAGCATCGCGGTGACCACACAGGAGAGGTCGCCGGCGGTGGACTCGCGCTTCATAGCGATGCAGCACAGGTGCTCGCTCACCAGGGCCGTGGC
The DNA here is from genome assembly GCA_034088265.1 of Collinsella sp. Taxonomy (GTDB): domain Bacteria; phylum Actinomycetota; class Coriobacteriia; order Coriobacteriales; family Coriobacteriaceae; genus Collinsella. Next base: position 66,442 of record JAXDWR010000078.1, read on the forward strand.
GATGCAGACGAGCACGAGGAGCGGGGCGCGCAGGCCGTAGAGCCAGGTCGCGGCCACGAGCGTGGGGACGAGCGCCAGGCACACGGCACCCATGATCTTGAACGTTGAGCTGTCGCCGTGGAAATGCGGCGAGTCCTCGAAGATCAGGTTCATATCGCTCACGCCTCCTTTCGGGGTTGCGTCAGGCGCGCGACCTCGCCGCGATAGACGGCCTTGCCCTCGCGGATCGAGGCGGTGATGCGCCGGTGGGCAGGGCAGGTGAACGCGCAGGAGCCGCACTCCATGCAGTTCATGACCGCGAGCTCGTCGAGGGCGACCGCGTCATGGCGGCGGCTCGCGGCGTCGAGGGCGAAGGGCATGAGGCCGAGCGGGCAGACGCGCACGCATCGACCGCAGCGGATGCAGGGGGACTCCTCGGGAAGGACCGCCCCCTTGTCGAGGCAGAGGATGGCGTTGTTGGCCTTGAGGATGGGGCAGTCGATGTCGGCGACCGTGCGTCCCATCATGGGGCCGCCCATGATGACCTTCTTGGGATCCTTGATGAGCCCACCCGTGGCCTCGATGACGTCGCGGACGCTCATGCCGAGCGGGACGCGGTAGTTGCCGGGGTTGGCCACGCAGTCGCCCGCGAGGGTGATGGTGCGGCGGACCAGCGGGACGCCGTAGCGGAAGTACTCCTCCACGCGCGAGACGGTGGTGACGTTGAGCACCAGGCAGCCGGCGTCGATGGGCAGCCCGCCAGCCGGAACGGCGCGGCCGGTCGCGGCCTCGATGAGGACCTTCTCGCCGCCCGCGGGGTACTTGGTGGGAACCATGAGGACCTGGATGAGGTCGCCGAGGCCCTTCTCGGCGATGGCCTTTTCGAGCGCCTCGACGGCCTCGGGCTTGTTGTCCTCCACGCCGATCACCGCGGCGGGGATCTGCAGGGCGCGCGCCACGCGGGCGACGCCGTCGACGACGCGATCCGCGTGCTCGATCATCTGGCGGTAGTCGCTCGTGATATAGGGCTCGCACTCCATGGCGTTGATGACCACGAACTCAAAGCTCTTGCCCTCGGGGGCCTTCATCTTGAACCACGTGGGGAACGAGGCGCCGCCCAAGCCGACCACGCCGGAATCGCGCACGCAGGAGATGAACTCCTCCTTGGTGGAGTACGTGGGGACCGTGAGCGCGGGATCGTTCTCCATCTTGCCGTCGGAGGCGATCTCGACCACGGGGGCGGTGGCCCCGGTGGGCAGCTTCTGGGTGGCGACCGAGACCACGGTGCCGGAGACGCTCGCATGGACGGGAACGCAGAGCCCCTCGCCGTCGCCGATGCGCGTACCTATGTACACGTGGTCGCCCTCGCTGACACATGGGGTGCAGGGTGCGCCGATGTGCATGTTGAGCGGGATCCGAACCCTGCTCGGGGGCTCGATCCACGTGCAGGGACAATCTCGGGTGTCCTTGCACTGGGGCGGATGAACGCCGCCCAGCGTCTTATGAAGAGAGAACATTTCTCCCCTTCCTGCCCTCTTCCTCAACCGGCACGGGCCCAATCCCCCGAGCCGGCATCGTCCAAAGTTTGATTTTACCTGCTTTCCCACATATTATGGGCGCTTTTTATCTTTCTTGGCGATGAAGGCTCCCTCGCGCCGACGCTGTTTTGCATATCCATGCCCCAAGGAGCCCTTTCAACGCGGACGGGGCGGACCCGAAGGCCCGCCCCGTCTTGCAAAGGCTCGTCTATGGATGGCCCGGAAGATCCGGGTCGGGCGCGGGGGATCAGCCCCGCTCGCTGGACATCCCGCCGCCCAGGAGCTCTTGGAGGTAGCGCAGGAACTCCTCCTCGGTCATGGAGTTGCCCGCGGCATCTCCCTGGGCCGCATCGCGCTGCTCGGCCTGGAGCGCCTCGTCCGATCCGAGCGTGACCTCGATCTCGACGGTCTCCTTGCCGCGTGCGACGGTCAGCTTGACGGTGTCGCCCACCTCGCGCTCGCGCAGGGCGATGATGAGGCCGTCGGCGGAGATGATGGACTCACCATCGACCGCCGTGACCACGTCGTCGGCCATGAGGCCCGCCTCCTCGGCGGGGCCGCCGGGGGCCACCTCGATGACCAGCGCACCCTCGTTGACCGAGAGGTCCGACTGGCGCGCCGTGAGGGCGTTGACCGAGGTCAGGGTCGCGCCGAGATAGGGATGGACGGGCGTCTTGCCATCGATGATCTGGTTGGCGATGTCGATGGCGTAGTTGACGGGGATCGCGAAGCCCACGCCCGAGCTGGAGCCGGAATAGGACTCGATGATCGAGTTGATGCCGATGAGCTTGCCCTGGTCGTTGACGAGGGCGCCACCGGAGTTGCCGGGGTTGATGGCGGCATCGGTCTGGATCATGTTGGCGTAGATCGAGGTGCCGTCAGCGCCGGGAAGTGCCGTTGAGCGATAGAGCGCGCTCACGATGCCGGTCGAGACGGACTGCTCGTTGCCAAAGGGGCTGCCGATCGCCATGACCCACTCCCCGACCTTCAAGTCATCGGAGTCGCCGATCTCGATCGGGGTGAGGTCGCGCGCGGACACATCCTTGATCTTGATGACAGCAAGGTCGCTTGAGGGATCCGAGCCCACGACCTCGGCCTCGTAGCTCTCGCCGCCCATGGAGACGGCCAGAGCGGAGGCGTTGGCGATCACGTGGTAGTTGGTGAGGATGTTCCCCTCCTTGTCGAGCACCACGCCCGATCCGACGCCGCCCTCATCGCCCATGGCGGTGATGGAGACGACCGAGGGCTGGGCCTTGGCCGCCACGACCTCGGGAAGGGTCGTGTCCTCGGGGTCGATCTTTATGGTCTGCGTCCCCTCGTTGGCGGGACGCGCCTCGACGTTGGTGTCGGTGATGCGGAAGGCCCCGGTCATGACCAGTGCGATCACCAGGACCGCTCCGACCACCAAGCCAGCCAGGGAGGCGATGAAGACCGGCACCTTCTTGGTGCGCGTCTTGACGACGGTGTGCCTGACCGTCTCGAACGTGGGCGGCACCTCGGACGCGACGCCGCGCGGGGGGACGGGCTCGCTCGGGGTGGGCTCCACCTCGACGCGCGGGGTCGAATGGGGCGTGGTGTCCCCTATGCCCTCGGGACGCTGGGGCACTCTCTCTTCACTCATGACAGATCCTTTCAACACACTTCGGTTGATGAGGTTGTACCCCATATGCGGGCCGTCACGCGGCCCCAAGGGGAAGGATTAACTGTTTCGCAAGCACCCTTAAGCAATTCGTAACGCCCTGGCGCATTCGCCGACAACGGGCACGGGAGCGGATGGCGTCACTCCTTGAAGAGGTAGCCCACACCGCGGACCGTGTTGATGTGGGCGGCGATCTGCGGACCCACCTTGGAGCGGATGCGACGGATGTGGACGTCGACGGTGCGCGTGCCGCCGCAGTACTCGAAACCCCAGACGCGATGCAGCAGGACCTCGCGGCTGTAGGCGCGGTTGGGATGCGTCGCCAGGAACGAGAGGAGCGAGTACTCCATGAGGGTCAGGTCGACCGGCTCGTCATCGAGGGTGACCTGATAGGTGGCGAGGTTGATCGTCATGCCGTCGATCGTGAGGATGTCGTCCGCCGACAGGGGGTTCTCCTCACCCAAGAGCCTGCGGACGCGGATCTCGAGCTCGGTGGGACTCGCCCCCGAGGAGATGAAGTCGGCGCGGGCATGCGCGGGGATCTGGAGCCCGGAGAGGGCGTCCTCGTCGACCATGAGCAGCATGGGGATGCTCCCCCGCCCGTCGAGCCACTTGGCGATCTGCTCGAGGCGGTCGTTCCTCACGCCGTCGACATCGAGCAGCAAGAGGTCGAAATCGCGCGCCGAGCCCGGGGCGCCGGGCGTGGCCGTGTGGACCTCGGCGCCGACTGTGGAGATGAGCGTCCGTGCAAGCTCATGGAAGCGCGTCGTGCGCGCCATGAACAATATGCTTCTCTCGGACATGAACACCTCCTTTTGGTCATGGCACATGATACCAAGACGCGCGCCGACGGTCGACGGCGACGCGCGCCCTTCATCGCGAGCGAACGGATGCGAGCGCCGTGCAGGCACTCGCGCGCATGCGATCCCTTAGGAATTGGCAAGATAGTGGTCGAGCTCCCAATCGGTGATGGCCAGCGAGAACTTCTCCCACTCGGCGCGCTTCTTCTTGAGGAAGAAGCCGTGGATGTGCTCGCCAAGGGCATCCTTCATGAGCGGGGACTCCTCGAAGCGGTCAAGTGCCTCGGAGAGGTTGCCGGGGAGGCGCTTGAGGCCGTGGGCATCGAGGTCCTCGGACGAGAGATCCTGGATCGAGAAGGTCGTCTCCTCGGGGAGCTCGAGACCGCGCTCGATGCCATCGAGGCCGGCGGCGAGCGTGACGGCGTTCACCAGATAGGGGTTGGCCATGGGATCGGGCGTCCTCAGCTCGATGCGCGTGGAGAGGTGCTTGCCCGGTTTGTAGATGGGGATGCGGATCATGGCGGCGCGGTTGCGCAGGCCCCAGGTCGCGTAGCACGGGCCGTTGCCCGTGCCCAAGGCGAGGCGCTTGTAGGAGTTGACCGTGGGGTTGGTGATGGCGGTTATCTCGGCGGCGTGCTCGATGATGCCCGCCATGTAGCTCTTCGCGATGGCGGAGAGATGCGAGTGAGCATCGTCCTCGCCCCAGAACACGTTGTTGCCTGCGCGGTCGAAGAGCGACTGGTGCAGGAGCATGCCCGAGGAAGATTCCCTCGCCAGGGGCTTGGGCATGAAGCTCGCGTGGATCCCGGACTCAAAGGCCTCCAAACGGATCACGTGCTTGGCCGTCATGATGTTGTCGGACATGCCGAGGGCCTCGGCGTGCCGCAGGGAGATGCCGTGCTGCGAGCGACCCGACGAATGGAAGGTGTACTCGACCGGGACGCTCATCTTCTCGAGCATGAGGACGGTCGAGCGACGCAGGTCACGGGCGGAATCCGAGGGCGACAGGTCGAAATAGCGCACGTCGTCGAGGGGCGTCGGCGTGTGCTCGTCGGGGAAGTAGTAGAACTCGAGCTCGGCGCCGACGTTCAGGATGAAGCCCAGCTTCTCGGCGCGCTTGAACATGCGGCGCAGGCATTCGCGGGGATCGCCCGCGAAGGGCTTGCGGTCGGGGGTGCACACGTCACAGAAAATCCGGGCGGCACCGTCGTGGTTGGGGCGCCAGGGCAGGATCTGGAAGGTCGAGGGATCGGGGAAGGCCAGCATGTCGGCCTCCTCGGGCGTCGTGAAGCCCTCGATGGCGGAACCGTCGAAGCCGATGCCCTCCTCGAAGGCGACCTCTAGGTCCTCGGGGGCTATCGCGAGGCTCTTAAGGCGCCCGAGCACGTCGGTGAACCACAGGCGGATGAAGCGGATGTCGCGCTCCTCGACCGTCCTGAGGACGAAATCGATGTTTTGCTGTTGGTCCATGACACGCCCTTCCCTTTGGCGCGCGCCGGGGCGCACGAAGTCGATCGGTCAACGGGATATTCTCACACACCTTTGTTTCACCCGCGTTTCACCCACTCGACGATGACGGGATGCGGTGCCGCGTTGACGAGGCGATCGCCGGAGCCTATGATAGCCGGTGCGGGATGGGGCTCCCGTTCGGTGCATGGATGCATCGTCAACCGCAAGAGCTGATGGCCTCTACTCCACCGTTTTGACTCGGAGGCATCCGTGGAGCCCATCATGCCCAAAGACCGTCCCGCATCGGCCATCCTGAGAACCGCTATGTCGAATATGATCCCCTGCCTGATCGCGCTGCCCATCGGCGCGGCGACCGGCGCCCTCGATGCCCTGTTCGGGCGAGTCCTGCTGGCCATAGGGGTCCTGCGCGACGCCCACCTCGTGCCCCTCGTCGCCGCGCTCCCCCTCGCGGGGCTGGCCATCGTATGGATGTACCGTCGATTCGGCGGGAGGGCGGGCGAGGGCATGGGCCTCGTCTTCGAAGTGGGCCTGGGCCGGGACGGGGAGATTCCCCTTCGCCTCATCCCCCTCGTCATGTTGAGCACCTGGGCCACGCACCTGACCGGGGGCAGCGCGGGGCGCGAGGGCGTGGCGGTGCAGATGGGTGCCGCCCTCTCCCACCAAGTCGGCAGGATCCTCGCCCCCCTCGGCCACGATTTTGGCAACACCTTCCTCATCATGGGCATGGCGGCGGGCTTCTCCGGGCTGTTCCACACCCCGCTCGCGGCGACGGCCTTCGCCATGGAGGTGCTCGTGGCGGGGAACATGGCCTATCGTTCGCTCTTCCCCGCGCTCGTGGCAGCCCTCGTATCCTGCGCGACATCTGAGTGGCTGGGTCTCACCCCCTTCGTGGCCCCCATCTCCCACCTCCCAACACTCGACGCAGGGCTCGGCGTGAGAATCGTGGTCTTGGGGATCGCCTGCGGGGTGGTCGGCGGGGGCTTTGCCTGGGCGCTCGCGCGTGCCAAGTCGACCGCGGCGCGCGTGGTCAACCCCTATCTCCGCGTCGCCGGTATGGGAGCCGTCCTCTCCATCCTGATCCTCTCCCTGGGACACGGGAGGTATGCGGGTCTCGGCACCAACCTCATAGGCATGGGCATCGCGGGATCGGGGATAGAGCCCTGGGACTGGGCCCTCAAGTTCGCGCTCACGGCGGCGACCCTGGCTGCGGGATTCCAAGGAGGTGAGGTGACGCCACTCTTCTCGATAGGGGCGAGCCTGGGCGCCGCGGTGGCACCGCTTCTCGGCCTGCCCGTCCCCCTCGCCGCCGCATTGGGATACGTCGGGGTGTTCTGCGGCGCCACCAACACCTTCCTGGCTCCCGTCCTCATCGCGGCGGAGATCTTCGGGTTTGGAACCCTGCCCCTCGCCTTCCTGCTCTGCGCTGCCTCCTACAGCTGCAACCGCAACTCCTCCATCTATGCCAAGCAGCTCATCGCGGCCCACCCCACCCAGGCCCGCCCGCGCTGACGAGGCAACAAAAAAGGGCCGGAGCTCGATGCTCCGGCCCTCTTCGGGACGAACGGGAGGCCCTGCTCCAAGCGGAGCCCGACTTCCTTGAGCTGGCGCGCGGAGACCGCTCCGGGGGCGTCGCTCAGTCCGGAAGGTTGTCCAGATAATCCACGACAGCCTTGAAGGCCTCCTCCTCGTCCTCCCCCTCAACGCGAAGGGTGACTTCGGAACCACTCGCGACGCCGCTCGTCATGACGTTGATGATGCTCTTGGCGTTGATCTTCTTTCCATTGAAATCGAGGAAGATGGAGCTCGAGAAGGGGCCGCAGACCTCGACGAGCTTGGCGGCGGGGCGAGCGTGAAGCCCCGTCGCGTTTGAGATGATGATTTCTTTTTCGAGCATGGCTCGATCCTTTCTCTAAAGAGGTCGCCGTGCGGCAACCTATGGGAGCAGTGCGATCGCCACCGACATCGCGATGATGGAGATGGGAACATAAGCCGAGTTGATGCATGCCGACAACTCGGCATCACGGTTTAGATAGCGCGTGTACACGCTGCTCACCGCGCTGATGGGGGCAAGGCAGAGCACCACCGCGACGCCCTTCGACGCCGACGGGATGGGAAGAGCCATCAACAGCGCGATGGCGACGAAGGAGAGTCCTAGTCTCATGCCGCAGTAAGAGGCTATGCGCGGCAGCATCTCGAACCCACTCGCGAATCCCATGGAGATCCCGATGACCATCATCGCTATGAAGGGGTTCGCCCGAGCGGCGATCTGGAGAGGGTCCATGAGCAATTCGGGAAGGCCCAACCCCGCAAGACACAGAACGACCATGACGGCGTACGTCGCGACCGGAACAGACCTCAGCACCGAGTTCAAAAGGTAGCTGAAGCTGAAACCCCGCCCACGCTCGACCTGCGACGCAACGGCATAGTTGACACCGAGGCACATGATCGAATTCCCCATGTCGAACAGGCCCGCCTGGGCCATCGCCTGCTGGTCCAACATGCCAGAGATGAAGGGCATGGCAAAGCAGCCGATGTTGTAGCCAGCTAGGTTGACCATGGCGAAACCGGACTCATCACGAGATCTTCCATAGAAGAACGCGAAGGTGAGGGCGACGACGTTGAAAAGGGCGCCCAAGACGACGAAGTAGAGATCGGGCAAGTCGAGGGCGGTCCCGTTGAGATTCACGGCGATGGACGCGGGAAGTGTCACTTTGAGCATGATCTCGGGAAGGACCTTCCGCGCGTCCCCGCTGATGAACCCCAGGGAGTTGAGCAAGAACCCTGCCACGATGATGCAGGCGAACCCGAGCGCATGCGTCAAAACACCGACCATGACCCATCAGCCCCACTCCCCGCAGCGCCACCTAAGCGTCAAGGTGACGCGCTATCGAATCGTCCAAGAACGCCATCTCGTCGTCGGAGAGCGAGAGCGAGAACGCCTCGCAGTTCTCCCTCGCCTGGTCGACGTTGGCGACACCGACCAGTGAGGTGTCGACATACTCCTTGTGGGCCGCCCAGGAGAGAGCGATGTGGGCGAGCGGTCGGCCATATCGCTCCGCGAGGACATCCATATCCGAAAGCAAGCCCTGGATCTTTGAGAACATGGGCTCTTTGAAATACGGATAGAAGGTGTTCCTGATATCCTTCTCGTCGAAATGCGGGAGCTCACGGAACGCCCCCGACAGGATCCCGGCACCGAGGGAGCCATAGGCCATGGTCAGATACCCCTGCTCATGGCACCACTTGAACAGATCCTCCTGCTGGCGATTGACCATGGCATAGGGCAGCTGGACCGCGTCGACGCGGCCAAAGCGGGCGGCATCCTCGATCTGATCGCGGTCGACGTTGGACACACCAACGTAGCGGATCTTGCCTTGGCGCTTGAGATCTCCAAGGGCTTCCATGGTCTCTTGGATGGGAGTGCCCCCGTCGGGGTAATGCATGATATAGAGATCGATCCTGTCGGTGCGCAACCTCTTGAGGGACTCATCGATCTCGGACATGATCCTTTCGCGACTATTGTCGATGATTCGTTCCCCTGTCTTGGGGTCTTGGCTATTGCCGAATTTCGTGACGAGGAACACGCGGTCGCGATACCCATCTTGAGCGAGGGCGGCACCGACGACGTTCTCGGACCCTCCGTCGCCGTATACCGGAGCGGTGTCGATCAGGTTCACGCCCCCATCGATGAGGGCATGCAGGGCCTTGATCGATGTGGCATCCTCGACCTCCCCATAGCTTCTGCCATAGGCGTTCGTGCCACCCATGGACCACGTCCCGGCACCGAGCGCGGAGACCTCGATGCCGCATCGCTCGCAGTTCTTATACAGCATGCGGGATAACACCTCCTAGTCAAGCGCCTTCGCGGTGGAAAGCGTGTAGTCGCACCTGCCCGAGGATCCGATCATGCGCATGTATCCACGGATGTACTCGCGCATGGCGACCTGGGCCTCCTCCATGAGCAACATCAAGTCCCTGCCGGGATCGTCATGAAGCACCTCGGCGATCCTGTCGCGACCGATCGCAAAGACGTCGGTGCACACGTTGATCTTGTTAATGCCGCACTCGATGGCGCGCTGGATGTTCCGCTCCCCAGCCCCAGATCCACCATGCAGCACCAGCGGCATCTTGAGCGCATCCTTGAGCTCCGAGAGACGATCGAAATCGAGCTGGGGGACAAACCCCTCGGGATACTTCCCGTGGGCGGTGCCGATGGCGACGGCAAGGGCGTCGACGCCGGTCTCTCCCACAAAACGCACCGCCGTCTCGACGTCGGTGAAGAAATCGACCTTCTGCCCGTCGCCATCACTCGCCTGCCCCACATGGCCGAGCTCCGCCTCGACCGAGGCTCCTTGAGCATGGGCCATGGAGACGACCAGACGGGTCACGTCACGGTTCTCCTCGTAGGGAAGGGCCGAGCCATCGAACATGATCGAAGTGAACCCATATGAGAGCGCCTTGACGATATCGGCGCGCTCCTGACCGTGATCGAGGTTGAGGGCGACCGGAACCGCGGCGCGCTTCGCCAGGCTCGACACCATGGGAACCATGGCATCCAAATCGGCATGGAGCTTGAACTGTCGCGGGGAGATATTGACGATGATCGGAGAGCGCTCGAGCTCAGCTGCCTCGATGACCGCCCGCGCAACCTCCATGTTGCAGCTATTGCACGCCATGACCGCGTACCCATGCTCGTTGGCGTGATCGAGCATGTCCTTCATGGAAACAAACATCGATACCCCTTACACGATACCCAAGAGCGCCATGACGACGGCAAGGCCGAGGACCCCGAACAAGATGAAGTTGACGTTCACGCGCTTCTGCATGAGGAAGAGGCATCCAAGCGTGAGGGTCAGAGGAACCAGCCCCTTGAAAACGGAGTCGAGGTAGGTCTGAAGAAGGACGGGGTCCTGACCCTCGACCGCGAACTCGATGATCGAGTTGAACTTGACTTGGGCCGCGGTCATACCGCCCACCATCATGAGACCGAGGATGCTCGCGCACTTGGTGAACACCTTCATCATGCCGTTCTCGTTGATCTCGGTGATGAAGCTGCTGCCGACGGTGAATCCGACATAGGTCAGCCAATAGCGGCAGATGATGGAGGGGATGTTGTAGATGAGCAGGAAGAGGATGGGACCCATGATGGAGCCCTGAAGGGAGAGGTTGATGCCCACTCCCGCAGCGATCACACGGAGGACGCCCCAGAAGAACGAGTCGCCGATGCCGCTCAAAGGACCCATGAGCGCGGTCTTGATGGCGACGATCGAATGAGGGTCGAAGGTGTCGGACTCGCTGTTCTCCTTCTCCATGCTCGCAACAAGGCCCATGCAGAAGGTGCCAAGGTTCTGCGTGATGTTGTAGAACATCGTATGGCGCATGAGGGCCTGACGGTGCCCTTCGGGATCGTCCTTGTAATAGCGATCGAACGCGGGAAGCATGGTCCAGATGAATGCGGCGGCATGCTGACGGACCTGGCCGCCGGAACGACCGGCGAAGATGGTGAAGGAGCGAAGGAAAATGCTGTTCAGCATCTTCCTATCTTCTTTGGAGAGCTGGTTGGCTTCTTTCATGACAGGAAATCCTCCACATCGTCAGTCGAGGCCTTTGCGGAATCAGAGACACCGCTCGCCTTGAGGTTAAGAAGTTCCATATCGCGCTGGGCGATGGCCGCGACGATCACCGCGCCGATGGCGGCGACAGCAATGAGCGGCAGCTGGAGATAGACCACCAAAATGAAGCCGAGGAGGAAGTAGAGTGAGAGCTCCTTGCTCCACAGCATCTTGAGGAGGATCGCGAAGCCGACAGCGGGCATGAGGTTGCCCGCCGCAACGAGACCGCGCATGATGACATCCGGGATGTTGCTCACGAGCGTCTCCACTGCGGCCTGGCCCATGAGGACGCCGAAGAACATGATCGTTGCAAAGATGCCGAAGCGAAGGATCCACGCACCGAAGTTGATCATGGTGATGCCGCGAACATCGTCACGCTCGGCAGCCCTGTCGATGAAGGGGACGAAGGCCGAGAAGGCGATGTTGTTGATGAACATGGAGACGAAGGCCATCAGCACGCCGATGGGGACGGCGAGGGCGAGGGCGGCTTCGGCGTCGATGCCGCTCTGCGTCGCGAACACGACAGCGAAGACGGTGGCGGAAGCGGGTTCGGCCGACACCTGTCCGCCGATGTTCACCGCACCCATGAAGATCGCTTCGAGCGAGGCTCCCATGATGATTCCGGTCGTTGGATCGCCCAGCAAGATGCCTGCGACAGCGCCCACGACGATGGGTCGCTCGATCATGCACTGGCCAAGCAGCCAGTTGCCGCCATAGCAGATGAAGTACGCCAAGGCGGCAAGAAGGGCAGTCGTCATATCCATACGGTTATACCTCCATTTCCTAGTGCCCTCTTACGCGTTGCCTCTATTCCCCCACCTCCGCGAGCAGCGAGGAGATGCTCGTCTTGGGATTGGTGGGAATGACCTGGGAATACACGGGGACATCTTGGTCGACGAGCTCGCGAAGATCGGCAAGCTCCCGGGGATTCAAGATGATGTAGGGGTTGAGCTGGGTCTTGAGGGTGGGATCGCTCTCGTCGAAGCGCCCGACATTCGCAACGTTCACCGAACCCACGAGACCCGGACAGGACTTCACGATCTCGAGGGCGTCATGGACGTTGTTGGTGAGGACGAACATCCCCAAGTCCTTGGCACGAGGATCGTTGAAGACCTTGATGCTCTCGGCAACGGGTTTGATGAGCAGCTTGATGCCAGCAGGCGTGGCCATCTGGAGCGTCATCTTGGTGACGTCGTTCACCGCCGCGTCATCATTGGCGACAACGATGTGCTTGGTTCCAAGTTCCTTGGACCAGACCAAGGCAACCTGTCCATGGATGAGACGATCGTCGATACGGATAGAGGAGATCATTTCCTTCACCTTTCTGGGGGCAGCCCCGCTTCCTTCCCGTTCCCACGGGCCCTGTATCAATCGAGGAACACGTCCTCGTCCTCGCACGCACCCAGAACCCCTTCCAGCTGGACCCTGGTCGCATGTGTTTGCCCGAGCAGCTCGTCGATGAGGTCCGCCGAGAGATCCCGGCTCTCAAGCAGAAGCGCTATGAGCGACATAAGGTTGGTGTCGGTGACCAAGAACACGTTGGCCGGGACGCCGCCGGGTCGCTCAGCGAGGGTGCAGACGACTTTTTGGTTGACGCTGCCGCCGGCGAGGTCGGTGAAGATCAGCCCCTCCTCGTCTTCTGCCACCCCATCGATGAACGCGGCGATCTTGGGAGTGTAGTCACCGGGTTCCTCGTCGGTGTATGCATTGATGTCGATGATCGACTCACCCATGCCGGCAAGGATCTCGGCAGAGCTCTTGAAGCCCCGCGCCAGATACCCATGGGTCGCGATTAGCGTTTTCCGTCTCATTGGCCCTTCCTTTCAGGATGTGTTGGAAACGTTTCCCGATCGGTCCCGTCACTCCGGGCGATCGCTGGTCTGTATCTCGAGCTGGATCAAGTCGTAGAGGTAGTTGATCTCACTGATCGGCAGGTCGACTCCGTAGTCGCCCGTTATGTTCTCGAAACTCGCCCTGACCAGGGAGACGAACCGGGCATGCTCGCGTTCGAAGGCCTCCGAATCCGCATACTCGAGCACGTCTTTGGTAACAAGACGTTCAACCAGGTAGCTGGTGTGAATGTAGAGGCGCATGATCGTCTTGTAGGAGAAGTGCGTGTTGATCCCCGCCTGCAGGCACTCGATGGAATGCGAGACGGCATCCATGAGCCTTGTGGGCTCGAGCACCGTGAGATGCCCCATCAGGTTCTCCAGGGAGAAGTTCCTCACCAGGCCCTTCTTGAGCTCGTTCATTTGGCGTGTCGAGAGATAACCCTCGAGATTGAATGACACCTCGGTGTCGGGCGTAAGCCCGACGATGTCCTCGAGGGAGACGAAACGGACGCCCTCGACATGGGGATCGCTCGCACCGAAGATGAAGAGGACGTTCCTATCGGCCAGCTCGGACGGAAGGCTCTTGGCATCGAGGATCTCGAAGTAATCGCAGGTGACTATATCGACATCGATGGAGCGGGGAAGGCTCTTCACGAACAGCTCGGCGATGCGCGCGGCGGCAGGGACGCCGTTCTCCGAAGTGAAGACGATGCAGTCGCGCAGCACGCGATTCTTGTTGATGCTGTAGGAGGTGCGTGCGGTTCTCTGGACCCGCTCGAGCACATCGGACAGGGAGAGCCTCTGCAACATGGCCGCCCCCGCCTCGAGCGCAGAGGCCGTGGACACGTTGTTGATCACCCCGATATCCGTGTTGAACGAGAGGTTCAGCCTCTCCCCTATGACCTCAAGGCTCCCCATGTCAACCATGATGAGCAAGTCCGAGTTCACGGCGCTGCGCGAGAAGTGCTTTTGCAACGCCTCGACAACCTGCTCGGTTGGGACCTCGAGAGGCATGTCGACGGCATCGAAGACATGGTTCCCCAGCATCGTGTTGACAGAATCCGCGATGCTCGAAGCCGTGGAATAGCCATGCGCCACGATGACTCCCCGGCAACTCGTGACCCGCTCCCCCGCGTACCAATGCAGATAGAACGAGAGCGTGACGATGGCGCCCTCGTCCATCTTCCATCCAAAGCAGTCGCGCAGGCTTCTCCCCAGAAGGCTGACGATCTCGAGCTGCTCTCCATACTGCTGACGAACGAGCACCATGCAGGTTGAAAGCAGGCTCCTGTTGGATTCGGACCACTCCGCCACCGCCCCGCGATTCGAGCGCGAGAACGAGAGGCAGTTGATCAGATGATTGGTGAAGTTAACGGGCTCGTTCATCCCGCAACGCTCAAAGGCATGCCGCACGATCTCGGCTGCAGCGACCTCGGAAGCCCGCGTGGAGAAACTGGGTTCCTGGTGATGCGCGATATATTCAAAATACTTGGAGAGAAGGCCTTGGGAGCGCGCATCCCTGTTGAAGGAATCCGTCGCAACCCCTTGGGAGAGGGACTCGAGGAAATCAGCGAGAAGCGACAACGCCTCTCGACTGCTTGCGAACGGATCATATAGATCAACATCCACGAAGACGGGATCGGATCCAAACTCATAAGAGCCATCGAAGGCCTCGGATCCAGCTGCAGGCACGTGGGAGGAGTAGACCAGCAGCGCGCTCGAAGCATCCCTAACGTTCTCTGCCATAGCGTTGGCGCAGGTGAGCCGCACAGCGCCATTGAGACCATGGAGGTTGTCGGGATAAGAGCGCTCTGAGAGACGACGGGCGACCGAAGAGCTGATCTTGACCTCTCGCCCGATCCTTCGGGCCTCCTTTTGGAAAGCGCGATACACATAGGCCTCACGCTCCCCCGGCTCCCGTTCCGCGAAATCCGGCACGAAACAGATGAGCGGAACTTGGGCGAGCACGGACCGCTCCGCCACATCCTTGGCCGATCCCACGTATTCGAAGAAAAGGCGGGAATGGCATCCGACATCGCGCCCGTCGAAATATGACAAGGCTTGCGACCAGCCTGCATCGGAGAGCGCTTGGCTGTTCACGATCCATACGAGCTTGCGCGCACCCGCCTTCAAAGCCCCCGTCTCTCCATCGAACAGGAAACGAAGGAGCTCGGATTCAGATAGGGCCGCTGCATCGACGACCTCCGCATCAGCCTCACTCGGAATGATCCCCTCGGAAAGGCACCAACGTGAAGTCGCCTCGCGGAGCATCGTCTTGCCTGATCCCATGGAGCCGACCAACAGCAAGGGCAATCCCTTGGGGGGATAGCATGCTGCGGCGCGGATGCGCTCGACGACTCCCTTGCACGAGCCGTTGGCCCCGATCAGGTCCTCGAAGTTGTATCTGCGCATACGGAGCTTATCGACGTACGAGACAAGCTCCTCGTTGCTTAGGAAGACCGTCTCGACGAGGCGGATCGAGTAGCGCTCCTCGATGGCCTTCTTGCTGTAGAACAGGGCGGGCCTTGCGGACACCTTCACCAACTCGCCCTCGGTGTGGAGGGCGTTCATGTATTGACTCGCAAGGGACCTGCTTATATGCAGTTCCTCGCTCACGCAGCTGGCTTGGAAGAATGCCGTTTCCCGCAGGCCGTACTCAGCGGTCGCCCGCTCAAGCCAATCCAGGACTCCTTCTTTGCTGCTTATCATGCACTCCTCCTTTCCGCATGCAACACTCTCAACTAAAAGGTGCATGCCGTCAGAACTGTCGAAATACTTCGTCAGATGTCTCGCTCAACAAGCGAGGCGCCCGATTGATACGATCCTTCTATGCCTTATGTCGAAAGAAGACCCCGTAAGTGGTGAAGGCGAACAGCTTCATCGCGGCCCACCCCACCCAGGCCCGCCCGCGCTGACGCGGCAACAAAAAAGGGCCGGAGCTCGATGCTCCGGCCCTCTTCGGGACGAACGGGAGGCCCTACTCCAAGCGGAGCCCGACTTCCTTGAGCTGGCGCGCGGAGACCGCTCCGGGGGCGTCGCTCATGAGGTCGCTGCCGCTTGAGGTCTTGGGGAAGGCCATGACCTCGCGGATGGAGTCGCAGCCGGCCAGCAGCATGCACACGCGGTCGAGACCGAGCGCGAAGCCGCCCATGGGGGGCGCGCCGAACTCGAGGGCGTCCATGAGGAAGCCGAACTGCTCGCGGGCGCCCTCGATGGTGAACCCGAGCATCTCGAGCATGGCGAGCTGCATCTCGGCGTTGTGGATGCGCATGCCGCCGCCGCCCGCCTCGTAGCCGTCCATGACGAAGTCGTAGGTGCAGGAGCCGGCGGCCAGCGGATCGGCCTTGATGGCCTCGAGGTCGTCGGTGTCCGGCAGGGTGAAGGGCTGGTGCTCGGCCTCGTAGGCGCCGCGCTCCTCGTCCCAGTGGAAGAGCGGGAAGTTGACGACCCACAGGAAGTCGTGGCCCTCGCGGGGGACGTCGAGGGCGTCGGCCATGTGGCTGCGCATGCCGCCCAGGATCTCGTCGGCGGTCTTGCGGTCCGCGACGGCGAACATCACGAGGTCGCCGGGCTCCACGTCCATCTCGGCGCGGAGGGCGGCCATCTCGTCGTCGGTGAAGAATTTGACGATGGGGCTGTTGATGGATCCGTCCTCGCGGAAGGCGATCCAAGCGAGGCCCTTGGCGCCGAACTCGGCGGCCACGCCAGCGAGCTTGTCGATCTGGGCGCGGGGCCATGTGCCGGCGCCCTTGGCGTTGAGCGCCTTGACATACTGGCCCTCGGTGGTGGCGGCGCTCGCGAAGAGCTTGAACTTGGACTCGGTGAAGATGCCCGTCACGTCGTGGAGCTCCATGCCGTAGCGGGTGTCGGGCTTGTCGGTGCCATAGGTGTCCATGGCGTCCCAGTACTGCATGCGGCGCAGCGGCGTGGGCATGTCGACGCCCATCTTGGCGAAGGCGTCGTGGAGCACGTCCTCGAGCGCTCCCATGACATCGTCCTGCTCGACGAAGCTCATCTCGATGTCGACCTGCGTGAACTCGGGCTGGCGGTCGGCGCGGAGGTCCTCGTCACGGAAGCACTTGGCCACCTGGTAGTAGCGCTCGACGCCGCCCACCATGAGGAGCTGCTTGAGGAGCTGCGGGGACTGGGGAAGCGCGTAGAAGTGCCCCGGCTGGATGCGGCTGGGGACCAGGAAGTCGCGGGCGCCCTCGGGCGTGGACTTGAAGAGCGCCGGCGTCTCGACCTCCATGAAGGCGCGGCGATGGAGCGCCTCGCGGATCGCGAAGGTGAAGTCGGAGCGCATCTGGAGGTTGGCCATCATCTTGGGACGGCGGATGTCGAGGTAGCGGTAGCGAAGGCGGATGTCCTCGCCGGACTCGATGTGGTCCTCGATCTGGAAGGGCGGGGTCTTGGAGGTGTTGAGGACCTCGATGTGCGAGATGAGCACCTCGATCTCGCCGGTGGCGAGCTTGGGGTTGGACTGTCCCTCGGGGCGCTCGCGGACCACGCCGGTGACCTTGATGGGCCACTCGGAGCGGATCGTCTCGGCGGTGTGGAAGGCGGTGCCGCCGGAGTGCTCGGGATCGAAGGAGACCTGGGTCACGCCCTCGCGGTCGCGAAGGTCGACGAAGATCAGGCCGCCGTGGTCGCGGCGACGCCACACCCAACCGGTGAGGGTGACTTCTTGGCCGATGTGCTCGAGGCGCAGCTCGTTGCAGGTATGCGTGTGCATGGAACGGGTTTCTGTCACGAAAACCTCCTCATCCGCGTCGCCCCGTGTCGTTCGGGCGACTTCCTATACAGATGGCCCCGCCTGCGTAGACCGCGCAGCGGGACACGTTCGTGCGCCGGCATATGGAGCCCGGGCGCGGTGAGACAACAGGATAGCCCATGCGAGGGCTCGCATGGGCTACAAGATGGCGGACTCACACCCTCGTAACAGGCATGTGATATTTCCGGGGTCCGGGGCGCATGGGCGCCCGAGAACGAGAGGGACCCATCACCCCGTGTTCTGAA
Source organism: Collinsella sp. (assembly GCA_034088265.1). GTDB lineage: Bacteria > Actinomycetota > Coriobacteriia > Coriobacteriales > Coriobacteriaceae > Collinsella. The sequence goes on from JAXDWR010000078.1 coordinate 84,328, forward strand.
GGCCCGCGGAGACGCCGGTCACGGTCGCCAGGATCAGGCTCATGTACTCGGCCTTGGCCTCCTCGGAGAGCTCGTCCTGGTGCATGCGCACCTCGCGGAGGGCGCGGACCTGCGCGAGCGAGAGCGCGTCGACGAAGGGGTTGCGCACGCGGACGGCGCGACCCAGGACGCGGCGCTTCTCGAGCGGCCACTCGTTGCCCGTGATGGCGAGCGTCCACTTGCGCGTGAGCTGCATCTCCTCGAACACCTTGGCCGCGAGGTCATCGCGGTCGCCCAGGGCCAGGTACATCTTGGCGATACGGCCATCGGTCTTGGCGATGGACATCTCGATGTTGTCTATGAAGGTGCTGAACAGCGGCCACTCGGCATAGGCGCGGCGCAGGAGCTCAAGATCGCCCAGATCCTCGCAGGCGGAGCCCAGGCCGTACCAGGCGGCCAGGTTGATGCGCGCCTGGCTCCAGCTGAAGACCCAGGGAATGGTGCGTAGGTCGTCAAGCGACTTGGCGCCCAGGCCGCGCTTGGCGGGACGGCTGCCAATGGGCAGGAGGCCCACCTCGGTGAGCGGCGTGACGGTGGAGAACCAGGGCGTGAAATCGGGCGTGTTCAGAAGATCGAGATAGCGCTCGTGCGAGACCTCGTTCAGGCGCTCGGCCATATAGGCGAACTCAGCGGTCGTTCGGGTGTTGACGCGCTCCACCGAGGGCGCGGAGTTGAGCAGCGTGGCCGCCGCGACGCTCTCGACATGGCGCTGGGCCAGGGCCGGGTTGCCGTAGCGCGCGAAGATGACCTCGCCCTGCTCGGTGAGCTTGAAGCAGCAGTTGACCGAACCCTTGGGCTGGGCCAGGACGGCGCGGTTGGCGGGGCCGCCGCCGCGGCCCACGGCGCCACCGCGGCCATGCATGAGGACGAGGTCGATGTTGTTGCGAGCGGCCCACTCGGCGATGCGCTCCTGGGCGGAATGCAGGGCGAGCGTGGCGGTAGTGGGGCCGGCGTCCTTGGAGGAGTCGGAGTAGCCGAGCATGACCTCCATCTTACGGTTGGTCTGCGCCAGGCGCTGCTGGACCGCGGGGATCTTGAGCATGTCATCGAGCACGTCGACGCAGCCCTCCAGGTCCTCGAGCTGCTCGAAGAGCGGGATGACATCGATGGCGGGGACGTCCTCGGGATGCGCGTAGGCGAGCTGCGCGAGCTCGTAGACGTCGGCCACGTTCTGAGCGCTCTTGGTGAACGAGATGATGTAGCGGCGTGCGGCGCGCATGCCGTAGCGCTTCTGGATGCTGCCGAGCGCTCGGAAGGTGTCGAGAACCTCGCGGGTCATGGGGGCGAGCTCGCCGCGCTCGCCGTGGATGCCATGCTCGCGGATATCGGCGAGAGCGCGCTCATGGACCACGGAGTGCTGGCGAAACTCCGTCTCGACCATGTGGAAGCCGAAGGTCTCGGCCTGCCAGATGATGGTCTGCACCGGGCCGTAGGCGGCGCGGGCGGCACCGGATTCGGCGAGTGAGCGCTGGACCACGCGCAGGTCGGCGATGAAGTCCTCCACGCGATGGTACATGGTGTCGGCGTTGCGGCCCACCGTCGCGTCCAGGCGCGAGGCCATCACGAGCATGACGGCGCGATGCGGCTCGCAGCGCGAGATGCTCTCGGCGCGGCTCGTGAGGATCTCGCTCATCTCGACCTGATGGTTCCACAGGTTGAGGAGCTCGTCGGTGGGCTTGGTGTAGCGGGCCTCGAGCGTGAGGTTGCGGGCGATGCGCCGGCACTTGTTGGCGAGTGCTCCCACCATGTGGCGCGCGAACTTGGCGGCCACCTGACGGCTGACCTTGGCGGTGACGTTGGGGTTGCCGTCGCGGTCGGTGCCGATCCAGCTGCCGGGGTGGAAGAAAGCGGGGCACACCGGCGGGACGGTGCCGGCGCGGTCGCCTAGGACCCAGTCGTCGAAGCGACGGTAGACCATGGGGATGGTGTCGAAGAGCGTGTTGTCGAAGATGTCGATGATGGTGTCGGCTTCCTCGACGGGCGTGGGCTTCTTGGGCGCCACGGGGCTCGTGCGGACGAGCGCGTCGATCTCCTGGAGCAGATGGCGCTCGTTCTCCATAAGGTCGGACCCGCCCAGGCGGGAGCGCTCGGCCAGCAGGCGCGAGATGCGGCGGATCTTGCCCTCGACCGCCTTGCGGCGAGCCTCGGTGGGGTGCGCGGTGAAGACGGGATGGAACTCAAGGCGGTTAAGGAGCTCGTTGGCGCGGCCGACGCCCACCTCGTCGATGAGCTGGCGATAGGCCACGGTGAGCTCGTTTGCTGGGTCGATCGGCGAATCGACGGAGACCTGGCTCTCGCGCTTGCGCAGGGTCTCCACGCGATAGTTCTCCTCGGAGAGGTTGGCCAGGTGGAAGAAGGTCGTGAAGGCGCGAACGATCACCTGGGAGCGATCGAGCGGCAGGGAGTCGATGAGCTCGATGGCCTCGCGGAAGGCCACGGCCGTCTCGCTCTGGGTGGAGGGCACGCCCTCGTCGTCGGTGGGGTCTCCAGCCGCCTCGGCACCTGGATCGCCGCCGTTCGCGGCGATGACGCTCGCCAGGAGCCTGTCGAAGATGGCGCAGATCTCCTCGTCGTACTCGCGGAGCACCTTGCGCTCCAGTCGGACGAACAGGGCGAGGTGGTCGCGAAGCTGCCCGGGGATGTTGATCTCGGAGAGCGCCTCTATGGCAGCGCGGGCCTCGTCGATGTCGATGCGCCGCACGCGGATGGCCCCCTCCGGAGCGGAGGATGACTGCTGCTGGATATCCGTAACCTCTGTCACGACATGTCCTTTCGGATCGAGGGCGTGAACCTTAGCCGCGAACCATTATAGGCACGCAGTGCACGTGCGCAGGGAGCGCTCCACTTAGCAGAAGCATTCTCCAACGTTTCAATAAACTCGGCGGGCACCCGATCGCACTCGGCGAACGGGCACCCGTCGACTCCAACCCCTTGCTCGGGACGGGGATCACCCCAGGCGCGAGGCGACCTCGTCCGCGATCGAGGTGCGGGGGACAAGGGCCTCCTCGCCCGTGGACATGTCGCGAAGGCGCAGGTTGCCCGCCGCGAGCTCGTCACCACCGACGACGACCACCAGGCGAGCACCGAGCTTGTCGGCCTGCTTGAACTGCCCCTTGAGGGAGCGGCCCTGGTAGTCGGCCTCGGTGCGGACGCCCTGGGCGCGCAGTTCGCGCGTGATGCCGAAGACCTCGCCGCGCATGTCGGCACCGGTGCCGGCCACGTAAACGCAGGCCGGCGCGTCGAGGGGGATCTCGGCGCCGAAGGCCTCGAGGGCGAGCATGGCGCGCTCAAAGCCCACGGCGAAGCCGACGCCCGGGGTGGGCTTGCCGCCCTCGAGTTCGACGAGGCCGTCGTAGCGACCGCCGCCGCCGATGGAGCCGACCCCCGCGCCGGGGGCCTCCACCTCGAAGACGGTGCGGGTGTAGTAGTCGAGGCCGCGCACGAGCGTGGGATCCTCGACATAGGCGATGCCCGCCTCGTCGAGGTAGCGCTTCACCTGCTCGTAGTGGGCGGCGCAGTCGTCGCAGAGGCAATCGCGCATGAGGGGCGCCGCGGCCATGACCTCGTGGCAGTGCTCGTTCTTGCAGTCAAAGGCGCGCAGGGGGTTGAGCTCGGCGCGCTCGCGGCACTCGGCGCACATCTCGTCGGCGTGGTCGAGGATGAAGTCGCGCACCTGGTCGCGATAGGCCGGACGGCAGGCGGGATCCCCCATGGAGTTGATGAGCAGGCGCAGGCGCGAGAGGTCGAAGCCCAGGCGCTTGTAGAACTCCATGAGCATGATGATGCACTCGGCGTCGGCGGCGGGGTCGGGGGCGCCCAGCCACTCGATGCCCACCTGGTGGAACTGGCGCAGGCGGCCCTTCTGCGGACGCTCGCCGCGGAACATGGCCTCGGCGTACCAGGCCTTGAAGGGCGCGGAGCCCTGCGGGACCAGGTTGCCCTCCACCACGGCGCGCACCACGCCGGCGGTTCCCTCGGGGCGCAGGGCCAGGCGCTGCTTGGCCTTGAGCTTGGCGTCGGTGCCCTCTTGGAGGACGCGCTCGAAGTTGGCGCCGGAGAACACGCGGAACATCTCCTTGCGGACCACGTCGGTGGACTGGCCGATGCCGTGGACGAAGACGTCGAGCTGCTCGATGGCGGGCGTCTCGATGGCGTCGAACCCGTAGGGCCCGAAGACCTCGGCGGCGATGTCCTGCATGCGCTGCCACGCGCGCATATCGCGCCCGATGAGATCGCGGGTGCCCTCGGCCTTCTGTGCTTGCATGCGCGTTCCTTTCTATCTGGGATGCCGGAGGCCCCGGCAAAAAGTTCGCAAGGCCCCATTATAGGGTGCCGCGCCAGCGACGGGGGGCATCGTCGCAGATGTTTCATGCCGAAGACGGGAGCGGATGCCGCTTGCACCTTCCACGCATGCGGCGCGAGGGGCGTCGTTCGCGCGAGCAACGTGGCGCTCAATCATCCCGACGCCATCGAGAATCGGCATCTCGGTCAACCCGTCATTCAAAGATCCTCACATCTGGAAGTGCGCTGCCACGATATCGTCCAGCTGAGCTTGAATCACCTCGAATGGTTGGTCCAGATCGAGCGTCATCACGCTGATCTGATTGCCGCTCATTTGATACACGCCATTCGGTTGGACCTCTTCATCGGTTTTGGCATACAGAAGCATCCCGGAGACCTTATGCGAAGAGCCCGTCGCAGCAAGACCGGCCTCCATGTTCTTCACGTAGGCGAAGATCTGGTACAGGTTGCCCGAATGCACACTCAGCTTGTCGAATCTCCTCTGCATCGAATGCGAATAGTACTTGGCATCGATGATGAGGGTCGCCCCCTCTCCCGTCAGTGTGATATCGCTATGCATCATGGGCAGCATGGCGTCAAACCCGTCATCCAGTGCCCAGGTGATGTTAGATGCCCTGCAGTTCAGCTCGGGATGCTCGCGCTTGTAATACTCCAAGATGAACTTCTCATAGAGGCGACTCATGCGCTGCTCGTCTAGGAAATCCATCAATCGAGACGTCCCATCGGCTTGGTTTTGCAGCAACCCCTTTGACACGAGCCAACAGATGCCCATGAGCATGCGATAAGTCTGATTGTTCCTATCGAATCTCATGTTCCAATCGACAGTCGCCAACTCTATATCGTCCACCTCATCAAAGTAGACAAGGAGGCCCTTGAGTTCTTTTTTTCGGCCCTTGTCTATATCGGAGCGCAGGAGCAGGCGCATGGTCGCTTTGAGAATCTGGTTCATGCGCGTGTCGACGGAGAACTCGTCGTAGCGGCACACCATCTGGCAACGCAGAATCGAGCGCGTCTTTATGGACTCGGAGATGTCGATCTTTCCCCGCAAGGTCGATAGTGCGCTTTCCCTATCCACGTATGCGCGGCCAAGCCCACGTCTGATCTGCAGACTCACACCACGCACCAGTATCGCAGCGCAGAGCTCGGCTGTGTTGGAGAACTCCTCGGTTGATAAGCTGCGATACCCACGCTCGTGCAACACATGAAAGGCATACGCAAGCATATGGTAGATGTTCTGAACTCGAATCACTTGACAGCCCCGCGCAGCCGATCGCTCCAATCTCGCACTTTACCAGGCTCATCGAACCAGTATTCGCGAAGCATTGGCACCAGCTCGTACTCCACAATGGCCGATAGCCTCTCATGGGTGACGTCCTCGGGTCGCATCCCGCAGAAATAACTATGCCCGATGCAGAAGCCCTCCCCCAAGGCCGCATCCCCAGCTATCTCCTCGTTAAGCCGCACCACGCATGCAACCAAGTCGTTGAACGCCTCATTTGCAAGGCCATCGCGATATGAGACGAATCCATCCGAGCCAAAACCTGGCTTGAGGTCGAAGAACGCAAAGCGGCGACGAAGCGCATAGTCTAGCAACGCAAGGGATCGATCGGCCGTGTTCATCATGCCGATAAGGTAGACGTTGCTCGGAACATAGAAAAGCTCGCGCGAGTAAAGGAGCTGCAACTTGTTCTTGGGCCCACGCTTGTCGTTCTCAATGAGCATGAACAGCTCGCCGAAGATCTTGGATAGGTTGCCTCGGTTGATCTCGTCAATGATGAAGAAGTAGTCGTTCTCCGAGTCATCCTGCGCTGTTTTGCAGAACGTGTAGAAGGCGCCTCTCGCAAGCTCGAATCCGTCCCTGCTCGGACGAAAGCCCTCGATGAAATCCTCGTAGCTATAGCTCTGATGAAACTGAACCATCATGACATGCTCGGGATTCTTCTCACCCATTATCGAGTATGCCAAACGCTTTGCCGCATAGGTCTTACCAACGCCAGGAGCACCCTGCAATATGATATTCTTCTTCGAGCTGAGCACCCCGACCAACGTGTCGTAGGCCCCTTCATCCATGTAGACCTCGTTCAAGAACTGTTCGCGATCGTAGCTCGGATAATCGATCGAAGGCCCCTCTTCCAACACCTCTTCCACGGAATCGACGAAATAGGCCGAGATCTCGGACACCATATCGGTGTAATCAGTCACATCGGTGAGGGTCTTTTGGGCGAACTTCTTGTCGCGGTTCCAACTGCCCTTATGCGTCCATCGCACGCCGCGCAGGTGTGGATACCCGTCGGTCGCCTCCGGATCATACTCGTAATCATCCTCAACAACACCACGCCCGATTATCTCGCTCATCCCCCGTTTGGCGAACACGATGTCACCAGGCTTGATCTCGTGAGCAAACTGCCAGCATGCATGGGCCGAATTCTTTTGAGACGATGCGTCGCCCCGATATTCCTGCAACTTGATCCTTATATCGCTCTTGCTTGGATACGATCGCAGATCTCCCAGCTCGGACCAACCAAGACCCATGACGCCGCGCCTGTAGAAATCATCCCACATGCCTGCGCCCTCGCCGGGAGCATAGAGCCAATAGTGCGGCGTCTCGACATCCGCATCTCCCAACGCGTTCTCCTCGGCCTCTTTCTCGGCGGCCTCTATGGCCATTTTCCTTTCCCTATTCACCTGCTCGGACCTCTCAAATGCAGCGTTTGAGAGCTCGGGGAAGTTGAGATACGGGCATTCATCGGTGCCGAACTCCGAGCGGATCCCGTCGCATATGGAAAGATAGGCTTCCCCATCGGGCACGGATGCGCCCTTCTCCCTAGGGGCCATAGCAGCAACCTTTGCACCCGCTGCAGCCATATCTCGCATATACCAACGGTTGCGGGAATCAAGGTTGATGAAGACATGGGGTCTCGCCCAATACAGCCCCATAGTGAGCTTCCAACCCAACCCGAATTGCCCCATAGTTGCGTTGTACGCCGACGTGAAAGCAGCCCGATTGTCCGCGGTATCAGATGCGGCGAGAGCGATTTCCGCAGCAAAGAGTCGCCAGAGGTTGTCGATATCGTGTTCGCCGCGCCTTGCATCACCCGTGAAGGCATAGAAGGTTGCGTTCAGGTTGTTGAGAACAGGTATCCCATCGAAATCGCTTGGCTGCGGAGCCTCGATGCCAAACTCCTTGGCAAAGGCAGCGATGATCTTGCGACGATTTGTTTCGGAGATACCCTTGTTGAAAAGGCCGAACACAGTATAGGGATCTATGTCTAAAGGTCGTGGCGTGGAGTCGAGTTTGGGCAGCTTCATACCAAGGCTCTCATAGAGAGACACGATCATGTCGATGAGATCGCCGCGGTTCTCCCTATAGCGAAGCAGAATATCTGCAAGCTCCTCGTAGAAGCCCGTCCATGTGAAGCGCTCTTCGGCCATAGAGTCCATCCTTTTCTAGACAAAATGTGAGCGGATGTTAGATCATTCTCCCAAATTACTACAACAAGACTCTTGCCGCGCAGAACAAGGAACCCTATCCGCTGGGGGCACGCCTTTGTCGAGCTCCCTCAGCCTTGCGAGTGAAACCTGGCACTGACCGTTCTTTGGCCTCGGTTTATGGGCGACGAGCTTCCAGACCTGCTCGCCCGGCCCGTTGTAGACCTCTTTAATCTCCCCCTCGCCATCGATGCTCAGCACGATGAGGTGCTCGGGTTTCTCGCTGGCCCCGATGGAGTGCCGCTAGATTCCCTGCCTCGCCAGCCAAAGCTTCAGCATTCCAAAACAATGAATCGCTTTTTTCACAGATGTCCTGTCGAACTTTTACGCTATACAGGTTTTGTCTGTATCGGCGATAACACGACATTTCAATCCTGTCATCACCTCATCATCCAGCCACATCGTGTACACCGTGAAGCTCTCAGCTGTTATTTGGCTCAGATTGCATAGGTTCTCGATCACATAGATCCCGTCATCCTCGCACAGTCTGTCAGCTTCCTCATGCTCCGCATGCTGTCGAATCCCCGCACAATCAACTCCGATGAAGCGTATCCCCTTCTCGCACAACAAATTGATCAGCTCTTGTGAAAGCTGCGGGTGATCATGAAAATACAGCCTGTCGCCATAAGGGTGCTTCTCAATTTGTCCAGTTCTGAATATGACAAAGCCGTTTTCCGGGATACGGTCGATCTCAATATGCGACGGAAAAACCTCTGCGATGTCCCGAACGTCAAATAGTATGCCCTCGGACTTAAAGTATTGCAGGGGGATGCTGCTCTTTCTGTATGTATCCAAGTGTGTCCCCACATGTCCCATAGCAATATGAGGACTATCTTGTGATTTTGCCCACTGAATCAGAGGGCTATCTGGCGAGACCGTCGTTGTTAAATCAAAAAGCATGTTTCCTTATTTCCTCTCATGCCGCCATGGTCCTTAAAAAAGCAGATCGATCGGCCAGCATGGACGATGACGCCAAACACAATCAACTCTTTCATCGATGAAATGCAGGCATCCGTCCGTCGGCAGCTTGCTTGTCATCGCAATAATTTAGATGCCACCCGCATCGTAGGCAAGAGATGGAAGACGCCCGCATTATTCCGCCAGCGGGAGCCATGGCTCCCTCGCCGCGGCCCCCCGCTCCCGTTCCGCGCCCGTCGGCCATATCCCGAGACACAAGCAGCACCGAGCGCGCGATAATGGACGCATATGAGCGTTTCGCACCCGCGGCGCCGTGCTCGGCGCGCCGCGATCGCACGAAAGGAAACCGCCATGCGCCAGTTCCGCAACGACTACTCCGAGGGCGCCGCGCCCGTCATCTTGGACGCCCTAGTCCGCACCAACTTCAATCAGACGGTTGGTTACGGCGAGGACGAGCACTGCGCTCGCGCAGCTGAGCTCATCCGCGCCGCCTGCAACCAGCCCGACGCCTTCGTGCGCTTCCTGCCCGGGGGCACCGCCGTCAACATAGTCGCCATCTCCTCGCTCACCGAGGAGTTCGAGGGTCCCATCCTCGCCGCCGACGCGCATCCCACCGCGCACGAGACGGGCGCCATAGAGGGCGCGGGCCGGCGCCTGCTCGCCACGCGCGACCCCTTTGGCATCCTCACGCCTGCCGAGGTCGAGCGCGTCGCGCTCCTGGCCCAGGCCGGAGGCCACCACACCACGCGCCCGGGCATGCTCTACTTCTCCAACACCAGCGAGCTCGGCCACGTCTACACCAAGGCCGAATTCGACGCCCTCTGCGATGTGGCCCAGGCACATGGCTTGGCCGTCTACGTTGACGGCGCCCGCATGGCGAGCGGCCTTGCCGCCGAGGGCGGCGATCTCACGCTGGAGCACCTTGCATCGCGCGCGGACGCCTTCACGTTGGGCGGAACCAAGAACGGCATGCTCTTTGGCGAGGCCCTTGTGGTGAGCCCGCGCACCGAGCGCGGACGCCGCGCCATTGAGCGCATCCCCTTCCTCACCAAGCGCACCGGCGCCCTCACCGCGAAGGGCCGCCTCATGGGCGTGCAGTTCGAAGCGGCCTTCGACCCCGCCAACGCCACGGAGGACGGAACGCTCCCCTACTTCGCCCTCGCGCGGACGGCCAACGCCTGCGCGACGCGCCTGGCCGCCGGGATGCGCGAAGCCGGATTTGAGGAGTACGTGGGCACCACCGGCAACCAGAGGTTCTTCTGGGTCACGCCGAGCCTGGGCGACACGCTCTCCCAGGAGCTCGGCGCCGAGCTCGCCATCGTGGACGATCCCACGGGTGCCGGCCGTCTGGTGGCGCGCTTTGTGACGAGCTGGGCCTGCACGGAACGCGAGGTGGACGAAGCCCTCGACCGCATTCGAATTCTCGCGCAGGACGCCTAGAGCCCTAAGCGCCTCCCGACCGATATAGCCCCTTGATTGAGAAGACGGCGCCCCGCGGGGCGCCGTCTGCCTTAGTGGATCAGATAGCTCTCCTGCCGCTTGGCGCAGGCGAGGGCGAATGCCTTGCGGGCCGCGGCGAGCGCTAGGCCGCCTCCCATGTCGCGGCAGGCGCGGGGGCACACCTCTATGCAGCGCGTGCACGAGATGCAGCGATCGGCATCCGTCTTGGAGGGATCGGCCGGGTCTATGGCCCCAACAGGGCAGGACGCGGCGCAAAGGCCGCACTCCGTGCAGCGATCGGCGTTGCAGACGGGATGGAAGGGCACCCCGCCAAACGAGCGATAGGGACGGTTGCCGGGGATCTCCCCAAGCGCGGCAGCGTCCGCTGCGCACACCGCGTCGAGCCTTTCCAGCACCATGCGCGCAAGGTCGGAGACAACAGCGAGATCTTGGGCGTCGGGACGATCGGTGGCCACGTTGGTCATGAGAGAGTGGTGCGCCACGATGGCCGCGGCCCCCACGGGGACGAAGCCGCCCCGCGACACCACGTCGGAGAGCTCGAGGAGCGTGTCGTCTATGGCGCGGTTGCCATAGGTCACCAGGAGCGCGGCGGGGATGGAGTCGCCAACGCAGCGCTCCAGGGCCGCGCGCGCCGGAGCGGGCACGCGCCCACCGTATGAGGGCACCGCGAAGAGGGCGACATCGCCCGCTTGAAAGGTTGGCAGCGAGGCGTTCTGGGGCGTCACGTCGAACACCTCGAACGCGAGCCCCGTCGCCCGGCAAAAACGCTCGGCGACGCGACGGGTGGTTCCCGCCCCCGTGAAGACCACGGCCTTGATCTTGTCCGCCTTCATGGCACCTCCCGCCATCTTGTTCAAAACATACCAATCGATCGTGCCCCTATGCGCCACGCGGGGGCGATCGGGATTCTAGCGCCTATCGGGAAGGAACCGCGCCAAGAAGCTGAAGTGGGTCTCGGAGAGGACGATGGAGAGGAAGATGAGGACGAAGCCGAAGATGAGCTTGCCGGTGAGGACCTCGCCCGCCATGAGGACGGAGAACAGCACACCCGAGGGACTCTCGAGCGAGAGGAGGAGCGAGCCAGTGGCGGGGGGAACATGGCTCAGCGCCTGGTTTTGCAGGAGCAGGCCGACCGTGGTGCACATGACCGCCAGGAACAGGAGCTGCCCGATGACCTCCGGCGTCCAGCTCTCGGCGGGGACCGCCGGCTCGAAGACAAAGCTCGCGATCAGCGAGAAGATGCCCACGAAGAAGAACATCCACGAGGTGAGGACGCTCACGTCGCGCGTGCGACCGATGTGGCCCACCACCGCCATATCCACGGCGAAGAAGACGGCGCCGAGGAGGGTGAGGAGGTCGCCCATGTGGATCGAGAACTCGTCGAGCGCCACGAAGCCAACGCCCACCAGGCACAGGAGCGCCGAGCTCACATGCCATTTGGTGATGCGCTCACGGAAGAGGAGGAAGGCTATGAAGGGCACCAGGATGCAGTAGGTTCCCGTGAGGAAGGCGTTCTTACCCGCCGTGGTGTCGACCAGACCGAGGGTCTGGGCGCCGTAGGCGGACCAGATGACGGTACCCATGAGCACGCCGAAACCCAGGTACTCGCGGTTGAAGTGGGCGCGGATGCGCTTGCGGAAGATGACGAACATGATGAGCGCCGACACGAGGAAGCGGCAAGCGAGGAGCGTGAAGGTGGGGACGGTGTCAAGGACCGTCTTCATCATGAGGAAGGAGTAGCCCCAGATGAGCGCCATGGCCACGAGCATGAGCTTCCAGAAGAGCGGAGAGCGCGCGCCGGCTCCGCGAAGGGCACCGGGAGCCCGGTCCTCGGGAGGAACGGGGACGGCGTCTTGGGACTTATCCATCTCGGCCATGAGGGATGCCCACGCATCCCCGGCACGCTCGTCGCTGATGCCCGCGCGGCACGCGCCCGCAGCGCGATCGGAACATGCTTGCTTGTTTGACATGGAACACCCCCGCTTATGAAAAAGACAGCGTCCGAGGGGACGCTGCACCAGACCTTGCCTCTTGTGACGTTGGTTCTGGCTCGACTGTACCACGGCAGCCCCCGCGCGCTCAATTCATCTGGATAAAGCGTGTCGAACCACCCACCGAAACGCCGCAGGCGGCCGCCGGGGCGGAGCCGCACGACGAGGGCGGGATGCCTGGATACGACGAGAGCCCGGGCGGCGCCCGCTCCACATGGGAGTGGCGTCCGCCGCGGGCTCCGCGTCGGTCATGAAGGAGGGTTCCCCTCTTGGGGTCAGCTCATGTCGTGGCGCTTGGCCATCACGCCCGAGAAGAGCGCGACGGCGCCAAGGGCGGTGACGACGGCGAACATGAGCGACATGTCGTCGCCGGTCTGGGGCATGGCCTCATTGGATCCGGATCCGGGCTTGCCGTCGGGCTTCTGGGTGGTGTCCCCACCGCCCTCGGAACCGCCCTCCCCGCCGGAGACCTTCTTCCAGACGGCGCGGAGATGGACATCGGACGTCACCGGCTTCCCGAAGTCAAAAGCCTCGCCCGTATCGCCATCCGGGCCCACGACGAACCATCCCTCGAAGGTGTAGCCGTCACGGACCGGATCGTCGATCGGGGCGACCTTCTGGCCATCCTCGACCGTGACCACGACGTCCTCGGTCCCCTCGATCCCGTCATCGAACGTCACGGTGAAGGTGTCGGGGCGCACCGGGGGCTCGAAGGTGGTGTCGAGCAGCGCGATCTCCGCGATGGAGGGGACGACGCCGTCGGCCCAGGATACGCTCACGGTCTTCACGCCATAGAACTGCTCGCCCGCAGCCTCGGGGAAGGAGAGGTCCTTGACCGGGGCATCAAGGACGCCGAGGTCCACCGTGGCGGTCTCGGCGTAGTCAGGCGTGGTGTACACCGTCGCCTCGACCTTGGCAGAGGCCGGCTCGCCCCAGGAGACGATGTGGACGCCGTTGCGGGGCTGACCGCCGGAAAGCGGATCGGAAACGTTGTAGGTCAGGGTGCCGGAGGCATCCTGGGGACGCCAGTAGGTGGTCAGGCGCCCATCGCGCATGGCCTCGGTGCCATGGCCCTCCACGGATGTCCCCGCGAAGGTGAACTCACCGGAGACGCCCGGATAGGTCACCTTGAAGGGGTTGGTCGAGAGATCGAACTCGATGACCTTGTCGCCCTTGTTGGCAAAGCCCGCGAAGCGCGCGGCGGCCGCCGCGTCGCCCTCGACGCCATCCCAGCTCAACCCGTTGATCGAGCTGACCGGCACCAGGCCGGCGTCGAGGAGCGCCTGGAGGGATGCCTCGTCGATCTTGACATCGGCCTGGATGCGCGCGAGGTCGATAGCCACGTGCGAGCCGGCGGGGATCTCGATCTTGCCGCCCTGGATGGTCGCGGAGGTGCCGTCGGCGGTGCCGGAGGCCGCCAGGCCGTTGATATCCGTCACGATGGCGCCGGCCGGGCTCTCGAAGCCCTCCTCGGCGGCGAGCTCGAAGACCTTCCACCACTTCGCGGTGTTCTCGAGGTTGGTGATACGGATGGCCTTGGCGTTGACGTTGTCGAACTCAAAGACCTGCGTGCGAGCGGAGGTGACGTCGCCGACCTTGTGCCAGCTGCCGTCCTCGGCCTGGTACTCGGCCTTGCCCTTGACGATCACATCGCCGCCGGAGGCGTCTTGGACGAAGGTGATCTTGCCGATGCGGGCCGCGGGCTCGAAGGTGAGGCCGACCCAGTCGTTGGCGCGGATGTTGTTGTCCTTCTCGTTCTTGAGATGGGCGTAGCTGCCCTCATCGCCGTCGGCGATCTTATCGAGGGTGAAGCTCTCATAAGATGCCATGCCCTCATTCATGGCAGGGGTGACCTTGCTAGGGACGCGGCCCGGGGCGACCTCGTTGAGCGTCCAGTCCCCCTCGCCCTCGACCACGAGGCGCACGCCGTTGAGAGCGACCGTCTTGCCGAGCGCGACGGTCTGGTCTGCCTGGGACTCGAAGGAGCCGATCTTGGTCCAGGCACCGTTGACCAGGCCCTCGATGACGCCCGCGCGGGCAGCGTCGCCCTGGACGACCCTCACTTGGCCGATCTCGGTTGTCTTGATATAGGTGATGCCGGCGTTGGCGCCCTCGGCGGGGACCGCGAAGGTGGCCCCGGTGGAGGTGTTGCCGTCGGCTATCGCCGGGACATCGCCCTGGGAGGGCTCCACGCTCGCGAAGGGCTCGTGGGGCTTGGCGGTGACGAGGGACGTGGAGACCTCGTTGACCTGCCAGTAGCCGCTGTAATACTGGGTGTTGGTGAAGCGCACGCCCTTGAGGTCGACGGTCTTGGGGAAGTCGAGCGTCTGGGTGGCGTCGCCGTTGACGTGGCCGAGCTCGATCCAGGTCTCGCCGTCGACGGTGTATTCCACGAGCGCGTCCTTGAGCACGTCCTGCGGACGTCCAGCAGGGACGGACTGCACGAAGGTCAGGGAGTCGGCGCGCTGATGGGGCTCGTAGGTGATGGTGAAGGAATCGCCCACGTTGACGTTGGTGGTCGGATTGCTGCCCGAAAAATGGGCATAGGTCTCGACGTCGCCGTCAACGATGTTGGCGGGGTTGCCCGTCGTCCCAAGGCCCTTGAGCGAGACGGTCGCCTTGACGTCGACGGTGCCCGTGGCCTCGGCGGCGATGGGGGCGAGGGACTCGCCTAGGGATTCCACGACCGGCCAGACCGTCCGGGTGCCCGCACGGGCGTACTGCGTGTCGGCCACATAGGGGAAGCTGTGGAGCAGGGCGTCGTCGAACAGCTCCTTGCCCTGGGTGTACTCGATGATCAAGGTGTCCTTGTCACCATCCAGATGGGCACGCAGGGCCTTGAGGTAGCGCAGAGCGGCATCCGTGCCGTCGGTCCAGAAGCCGATCCACGGATCGATCTGCTCGCGCATGGATGCGTTGTCGGCGGACTCGGCATAGGTCGATGCGGCAGCCTGGAGCTCTTTGAAGAACGCCTCGATCTCGTCGATGTCGGCCGGCTGCACCGAGCCATCCTCGACCTTGGAGCGGAAGGCGTCGAGCATGGGCTTGACCGCGTCGGACTCGCGCGACTCGAAAGTCACGCCGCCGCCCTGGTACCACTTCATGTGCTCGGAGAGGGTGCGGAGCGCCCGGGAGGCGTCGGTCTCAGCTGCCTTGCCGCTGTCGACGTAGGTGAAGGAGTCCTTCCACACCTGGTCGGCGTGCTCGTAGCTCTTCCAGTTGTTCCACGAGAAGTCGGCGTTGAGGAAGATGCCCACTTTGCTGGGCTCGGACTGCTGCATGGGGTTGATGACGCAACCCGCGAGGGTTCCCGGCGTCACATCGGCGCCCAGGGCGTTCTCGTAGCCACCCATGGAGAGATGGTCGCGCGTGTTGTCGGTGCAGGGCCAGTTGATCCACATGAAGGGCTTGGTGCCGCCCGCCTTGGCGATGAAGGCGTCGATCGTCGATTTATCGGCCTTGCCCCACACACGGGTGCCCGTCATGATGGGTCGGATGTTCTCGGGCAGCTGGTCGTACCACGACTCGCCCGCCTGGGCATAGTTGGCCGCGACGAACGGGACCACGTCCTTGAGGCCCTCGTACTTGGGCGAACCGTCCTCGTTCTTCATGGCCTGGAGCTCGTGGAGCCACGTGGTGAGGTCGCCGAGAAGGCGGAGGTAGTTCGCGCTTCCCGGATCGCGCGCGTCGTCAGCCGAGAGCATGATCTGGCGGCATCCGGCATCGATGACCTGGAGGTACTTGGCCTTGAGAGCCGCGAGATCCTGTTCGTACGACGACCCGAAGCCGATCGGGTTGCTCATGAACGGATGGAGCGCATAGACGAAGCGGCACTTGGACTCGTTGCCCGCCTCGGCGAGGGCGCTGATCTTGGCGAGCTCCTCGGGGGTGTAGAGATCGCGCCACTTGGCGTTGTGCTTGGGATCGTCCTTCGGCGCGTAGATGTAAGCGTTCTGCTTGAGATAGCCGCCCCAGCGCATGAGCTCGGAGCGATCCTCCGTGCTCCACGGGTTGCCGTAGTAGCCCTCGATGAATCCGCGCGTGTCGACGTCGGCATAGTCGGTCACGGTCAGCGCGGCGACGTTCTTGGACGGCGCCTGCTGCAAGATCTGCCAGAGGGTCGTCACGCCATAGAAGGCGGAGTCGGCATCGCGACCCAGGACGATGATCCGCGCCGGCGCGGAACCGTCACCCGGCTCGACGGACACCCAGTGGGCGTCGACGTTCTTGAAGTGGTCCGCGGATGGGGCCGAGGCCTCCTTGGCGGCGAGCTCGTCGACGGCCTCGCCAGAGCCCTTGATACCCACCAGGACCTCGGTGCGGCCGGGCTCGTTGGAAGGGGCGTCGACCTTGTTGGCCTTCACTCCCTTGAGACCGAGCGCCTCGTCGAGACGCTTGGCGGTGGGATCGTCGATCCCCGATTCGAGCACCACGTCGACGGTCTCGGGGAGCTCCAGGGCCCCCGATCCGTATTCGACCTGGTGCGGGGTCGGATAGATGGTGTACGTCTCTTTAGCCTCGGCCGATACCGGGGCTAGAACGCCCGCCGCCAGCGCGAGTGCGCAGGCCACGTAAGCCATGCGACTAAAGAGACCGCACCTCCCTACACGTTGTCTTTTCATTCCCATCTCTCCTTTGTTCGCGCCGTCATCTTCTTTCTCAAGACGGCCCAACCCAACCGTATGGCCCTCACCGATCCATCGATCGGCTCCAGGCCATACCCAACATCCCTATTTGCCAAATAGAGAAAACCTTTGAGAGATTACCATAGTTTTTATGAATAGAATGTCATGTGTAGCTTTATTCGTTGATATAAATACCCATATGCTTTTTTAACAGTGACATAATTACCCATTATCTAGATGAAAAAAGGGCCCCGATCCCTTCTTCCTCACTATCCCAGTGGAGTGGAATCCAACTGGAAGGGGTGAGAGAGAGGGATCGGGGCCCTTGAAGGGGGCTGGGTCAGACGAGACTAGGCGCGACCCACCGAGCCGAGGTTCTCCATGCGGATCTTGACGATCTTGGTGATCTCCTCGGCGCCGGCCTTGCCGGGGTTCTTGGGATCGAAGTTGTTGGGGTTCTCGGCCATGTAAGCCATGTAGCCCCTGGTGTAGGCCTGACGCAGCTCGGTGGCGTAGTTGACCTTGCAGATACCGTTCTTGACGGCCTCGGCGACCTGCTCATCGGGCACGCCGGAGGTGCCGTGAAGGACCAGCGGCACGTCGACGGCGGCGCGGATGGCCTTCACGACGTCCTGGTCGATGTGGGGCTCCTCGGTGTAGACGCCGTGGGCGGTACCGACGCCGATGGCGAGGCTGGTGCAGCCGGTGCGCTCGACGAACTCCTTGGCCTCAACGGGATCGGTGTAGGGGGACTCGCCCTCGACCTCGACGTCGTCCTCCTTGCCGCCAACCTTGCCAAGCTCGGCCTCGACGGGGATGCCCATGGCGGCGCCGGCGTCGGCAACCAGCTTGGTGAGGGCGATGTTGTCCTCGAAGGTCTCGTGGGAGCCGTCGATCATGACGGAGGTGTAACCGGTGCGCAGGGCCTTCATGCAGCGATCGTAGCCGTCGCCGTGGTCCAGGTGGAGGGCCACGGGCACGGAAGCGCGCTCAGCAGCGGCCTTGACCATGCCGTAGAAGTAATCAAGGCCGGTCTTCTTGATGGTGCCGGAAGTGGTCTGCATGATGACGGGGGACTTGGTCTCCTCGGCAGCGGCCAGGACGGCCATGACGAACTCGAGGTTCTCGACGTTGAAGGCGCCGACGGCGTAGTGGTTCTTCTGCGCGTCGAGCAGCATCTCCTTGGTGGTAACGAGCATGAGCGTGCGCTCCCTCCTGTGCGCCCGGCAACGCCATAGCGCACCACAGCGCCGGACCCCTGCGGCCGGCTTTTCCTTGCCCATATTGTACGAAAAAGCACATCTACGTGCGCGGACACCGTTTTGCATGAAGACGTCTGGAGCCTGAGAGGATAAAAGGAAACGAAAGCCGCGCGCCATCCAAGTGACGTGCCCTCCTTTTGGTTTCCTTTCGACCTGCCTTTCTTTTTGACAAAGGAAAGGAAAGCGAACGTGGTTTTCTTTGCATAAAGAAAGCTAAGGCAAGCGGGATTCTCCATAAACACGCTACACTTGCCCTATGCATGCCACGAGGGGAGGCCCCATGACCCAATCCGGATCCAAGGCGTTTGCCGAAGAGCGCCGTGCCGCCATCATGCGCACCCTCGAGCGCGACGCCTCCGTCCAGGTGTCGGACCTCGCACGCACCTTCGGCGTCTCCGCCGTCACGATCCGTGGCGATCTCGACGCGCTCGAGGCCGACGGGAAGCTGCGGCGCACCCATGGCGGCGCCGTGTCGCTCCACAAGGCGCTGACCGTCTCGGTCCAGGACCGGCGCGTCAACATCAACGCCAAGGCCAAGCAGCTCATCGCCAAGCGCGCGCTCGAGTTCGTTCGGGATGGCGACACGATCCTCGTGGACTCGGGCACCACCGCCCTGGAATTCGTGCGCACCCTCGACGCCCGCTCGGGCATCACCGTCGTGACCGCCGACATCACCATCGCCGACTACATAGACGACAGCATGCCCACGGTCGATGTCATCTTGTTGGGGGGCGCCCTAAGGAAGGGGCATCGCTACCTCCACGGCATGCTCGCCCTGCGATCGCTCGAGGTGCTCCACACCGACCTCGCCGTCGTGTGCCCGGGCTCCTTCGTGCCCAGCCGTGGCTTCATGACGGACTACCCCCAGATGGCGCAACTCAAGCGAGCCTATTTCGAGGCGAGCGAGCGCACGGTCGCCCTCTTGGACGCGAGCAAGCTCGATGGAGGCGGGCTCATGCGCTTCGCAGGACTCGAGGACGTGGGCGCCATCATCATGGACGAGGATCCCGAGGGTGTGGTCGCCCTGGCGATCGCCGAGCTCCCCGAGGGGGCGCGTGTGCCGAAGTTGGTTCTGGCGTAGGAGGACCACCCGATCGAGCCGATTCGCACACGGCACCAAGACAGGCGAACCGTCGCCGGACGCACGATCCGGCGACGATGAGGGAGGATGCAGGCGCCCGCACAACCGCGTGAAGGCACGGTTAACGCAGTGAAGCGAGCGCTGCCAGGGATATGCGAGGTGCCGCGCGCGGTGAAAGCCCCGATGGCATAGGGCGTTTCCCAGCGCGCGGCGAAGAGGAAGGGCTAGAGGCCGGCGCCGCGGAAGGCGTCGCGGTAAAGGTTGACCAGATCCTGTTTGGAGACGGGACGGACGTTGGGGGGCGTGCAGCGGTCGTGCATGGCCGCCTCCGCCATATCGCTGATGGAGCGCTCGAACTCAAGGGCATCGATGCGCTCGATACCGGAAAGGGAGTGCTCGACGTCCAGCGCCTCGCGCAGATCCAAAATGGCGCGCAGGAGCTCGTCCGCGCTCCCCATGCCGAGCTCGCAGGCAAGGCGCTCATAGGGCTCGCGGTACTTCCGCTCCGCCATATGGAACGCCATCACATAGGGCAGCAGCACGGCGTTGAGGCGTCCGTGCGCCACATGGAAGCGACCGCCCAAGGCGTGGGCCAGGGAATGGTTGATGCCAAGGCCCGCGTTGGTGAACGCCACGCCGGCGATGCAGGAGGCCTCGATCATGCGGGCGCGGCTGCGCATGGACATCCCGTCGCGGTAGACCACGGGCAGGTCGGACAGGACGATGCGCACGGCCTTGACCGCCATGGCATCCGTGAACGCGGTGGCACCCTGGGAAACATAGGCCTCGAGGGCATGAGTCAGCACGTCCATGCCGGTATCGGCGGTGATGCGCGCCGGGACGCTGCGGGTGAGATCCGCCTCCAGCAGAGCCCCGTCGGGGGCGAGCAGGTCGTCGATCAGGACGACCTTGTTCTCGCCGCGCGTGATGACGGCGAAGTTTGTGACCTCGGAACCAGTTCCCGCCGTGGTGGGAATAGCCAGGAAATAGGGCTTGGCCATGCCTCGACCGCAGCAGGTGTGCAGGACGGCCTTGGCGGCATCGATGCAAGAGCCCCCGCCAAACGCGATCACCATGTCGGGACGAGCCGCCTCGACCGCAGCCACGCCCTCATCCACCAGTTCCTGGCTGGGATCGGGCTTGACGTTGGAGTAGGTCCGGTGGCGCGCACCGGCCGGCAGGTGCTGGACCATCTTGGCGACCATGCCGGATGACTCCAAGAATCCGTCGGTGATGATGAAGATGTCGCGGTAGGGCATCTGCTCAAGGCGCTCCAGGGCACGGGGCCCAAAGAACAGCTCGGTCTTCAGCTTGAAATCGTTCATCGTGCTCGTCCTTTCGACGTCGCGTGGAACCTAGCCCTTGATGGGGACGAGGATCTCGGTGACAAAGAGGTCGGAATCGTAGGTGGTCCAGTAATCGGTGACGAAGCGCTCGTAGGAGCAGCCACTCACCTCATAGCCGTTCTGCTTGGCGAACGCGAAGATGCGCCGGTATGCAACATCGATGCTCTCGAAGGCGCCGGAGTGGTAGGTGAAGAGGTAGAGCCCGCGCGGGCGAACGTAGGAGTGCTCGGGATCGATGGGGCGCAAGGCCTTTTGGAGGATCACGGTGTCGCACGGCGCGGAGAAGGAATCGGACTCGGTGTCGCCAAACTCGCGCTTCATGATCACCGGACCGGAGATGACGTTCTCGACCTTGTCGACAAACGCGGTGAACTCGAGGTTGATGGTGGCCTCGGCGTAATCCCCCGTGAAGCGATACGGCATGCACAGGAACTCCTCGCAGGACAGGAACTTGGTGTTCACCGTCAGCGGGCAGGAGTGGAGCACGAAACCCGCCTCCTCGACCAACTCGTTCCAGTCGTCGATGATCTGCAGGCGCTCATTGAGCTCGCGGGCCGCCCGCGCGCATTCATCGCGTTTCTCGCGGAAGCTTCGGCGGATGTGGCTGAAATCCGTGCACTCGAAGATGTCGGCGATCTCCTCCAGCGACAGCCCCATCTTCTTGAGATAGCTGATCACCGGTATCTTGAGCATGGTGCGGCGCGAATAGTATCGATAGTTGTTCTCGCCTATCATGTCAGGCTCGATGAGCTTCATGTCGTCGTAGTGCCTCAGCGCGCGCTGGGACAACCCGCCGATCTGGCTCACCTCGCCGATGCGATACAGATCGTCATGGGAGGTGGTCTCCGCGCTGTTGTGCGTGCAACTCATATCTACACCCCCGGCAAGCGGTCGATGGCGCAAGCGTAAGCGAACGCATCGAGGATCGGATTGACGTCTGATCTCGCCATCTCGTCCAGCTCGTCGCGAAGGAGCCAGATGGTGCGCAGCGAATACGGTGCCACTTCGCCGAGCATGTAGTCCACTGCGGACACGTGCCGCGGCATCGAGGACTCGACCCGGGCGTGCGCTGCGACCTTGGGCGATGCCTCCACCGCCTCGCGGGCGAAGGCGGCGAGGGCGAGCTCGACCTCGCGCAAGGCGCAGGCTCTGACCGGAGACACGGCTGGCAAGGTGTGGGCCCAGACCTCACGGAAGCGATCGGGATCGGTCGCGGCCATCATGCGCGCATACTTCTCGACGACCGGGTTCCTGTCGGCGGCGCCCAGGCGCTTGAGATCATGGAGCACCAAGTGGGCGAATGCGAAGGGAAGCGCCAGATACTGCGCGAGGCGGTGGATGAAGAACGACCGGGCGTCATCCTGGCAGGCCGCGCGCCCGTCGAGCCCCTCGACCTGGTCGAAGAACGCCCATTCAAGGACCAGGACCTCTCTGATCGCCACGATATCGGACGGGCACGCGCCGCAGCGAACAAGCAGGTCGCGCACGGATGGCACATCGAAATACACATCCACGGAGGATCGCTCGGAACGCCGATCCGAACCGTCGCCAAACCTCATCTTCCAACCCTCCTTAATCCTATCGATAGGAGCCCGCATCGACGGGAAGGGACGCCAGGTGGTCGTCCGAGATCCCGCGGCAGATCTCCAGTGCGACCGTCAACAAGAAGCCATCGTCCGACCGTGCCCAGCCAAGGCGGCGAACCACCTGTCCGACCAGCGAGCACAAAGACTCGACCAGCTCCTGCGGCACCGCATCGATGGGGCAGGATGCAAGGCGGTCGATGCCCTCGACCAGCGCGGCGGGCGCGGCGACGCGCTCCCTCAGGGAGCGGAACGACCACTTGTAGAACGGCATGTACACCCTACCAATAAGGTGTGTTGTAACCATGAGGGAAATGATGAATTCTGCGCGCGCTGCGTTCGCTGCGACGAGGTCGTGGCGGCGAATGCAGCGCGGCAGGTTGTATTGGCCGGCCTGTGCCATGGCGGCGAGCTCGGCCGCAACCTTTTTCTGAATGACGGATTCCGGATAGAATGCCAGGTACGGGGCGCGACGACGAGCCATCACCCCCGCGGGATCCGAGAAGACCTCGCCGGCGGTGAACTCGGCGAGCAGCTGCTGAGGCATGAAGAGCCATTCCCTGGACGAGGAGGGTGCGGATGCCAGGCCCGTGTAGCGCAGGTGGAACTCGTCCGCATCGAACACGCCCACGCGCTTGCCGCTCAACGGGGTCGGGACGCGACGGTAGCCCATGAATTCAAGGGGCAGGGCGTCGTAGCGGCGCTGAAGCTCCTCTCCACAGGTGGCGAAGTCACCGGGCTCGAGCCAGATGCAGAAACCGGGACCGAAGTCATGGTCGCGCGAGATCTCGTCATCGAATCCCAGGCACTCCGACCCGGGACCGACCAGACCCAAGGCGCAGCGCGAGCGGAGCCCCTCGAGGCCGCCGGTGAAGAGGGAGGCCGCATAGCGCTCGCAATATGCGCGCGACAGATCCATGCCCTTCATCTTGCGACCTCCTTCACTCATCGGCCAGGCGTTGCATCCGCCGGCATTCCTCTTGGAGGCGCTCCACCATGGGGGAAGCACCCACTTTATCCCGCAACGCCTCGGCGGCCCGATGCATCTGGTCTGCCGCGAAGCGGTAATCGCCCTCGAGATAGGCTATCTGACCCGAGCACGCATAGGCGTTTGGACGATGTATGTCGCGCCCGCCCGAGAGGGTCTCGTACAAACGCAACGCCGCATCGATCTCGCGCCGGGCCTCGTCGAGACGACCCTCCTTCACCAGGATCTGGGCAAGGGAGACCAGGATGACCGCGCGCTTGTCGTCCGCGCCGTCGGCAAGGTCGAGCAGGGACGCGGCCCGACGCAGCTCGCGGCGGGCAAGAGCGTACTCCCCCATCTCGCGATACGCGGCGCCGCGGTTGTTGCAGATCGCCGACCTCTGGAAAGCCGTCTTGGCCCCATCGCCCAGCAGCGCCTCCGCCCTGTCGAACAAGTTGACCGCGGCGGCATGGCGCCCCTGGGCCACCAGCACGTCCCCCTTGTTGATAAGCAGGTTCGCGCTCGATGCGGCATCCGGGGAGGGCATGCGCCCATGGACGAGCAGGGCCTCGTCGTACAGGGCCTCCGCCTGACGGAGATCGCCGCGGACGCGCTCCACGCCACCCAGCTCGCTGGCGATCGCGACGATGGCCAGCGGGTCGCCGGAGCGGCGCGCGGCGACGAGCGAATCCGCCAGGTGGCGGTGAACCTCATCGCCGTGGCCGTCCCTGTAGAGCCCGTCGACCTGGGCGTAGAACGCCTTGAGGTCGAAAGCCCCCATAGCCATCGCTAGGGAAGGATCTTCTCGATCTCGGAAGCCGGACGCGGGATCACATGGACAGAGCGGAGCTCGCCCACGCGCTGCGCGGCGGCGGCGCCCGCATCGGTGGCGGCCTTCACCGCCGCGACGTCACCGCGAACGAATGTGGTGACGATGCCGGCACCAACGTTGACTTTGCCGACCAGGCGGACGTCGGCCGCCTTGACCATGGCGTCGCTGGCCTCGACGACGCCCACGGCGCCGTAGGTCTCGACCATTCCCAATGCCTCGTTCATCTTGGTTCCTCCTCAATGCGCCTCATATGTGCGCATAGGTGCTGTTACGGCGTTAAACGCCCTTGAATGCGTTGACGAGCTCCTCGACCATGCGCTTGAGCTCCTCGGTGTCTATGACGTCGGACTTGCGCTCGCCGTCGGACACAGGAGCGGGAGCGCAGCAACCGCAGCCGGCGGAATAGGTGATGCCGGACACGCCCTTGGGCTCGCTGGGCGCGGCGGCGCAGACGGGGGCACAGGCGCCATGCCTGTTGGCGAGCTCGGGATGATATTTGGCGAAGAGCTCGTCATGGGCGACCAGCTCGTCGGGCTCGATGAGACCGTTGGCGACGCGCTTGATGTTGATCAGGTGCTCGGGACCGACGTTATCGGAGATGGAGCTGCCACCCCAAGTGCCGCAACCCAGCGTGAGCGCGATGTCCAGACCGGTGGAGAGACCGGTGCCGCCCTGGGTTCCGCCCGTGTTGATGAGGATACGGGACGCGGGTTTGATGGAGAACTTGCGGACGATGTCCTTGCTCTCCGTGTGGATGCTCATGGTGTGGCCGATGCCGTTCTGGAGCAGGGCGATGGACAGGTCGCAGGCCTCCTCCCAATCATCGACGGTGTAGAAGGCGAGCACGCTGGTGAGCTTCTCGTAGGAGAGCGGCCAAGCGTCACCCACGCCGTGCTGCTCGCCGATGAGCACGCGGGTACCGGCGGGAACGGAGATGCCCGCGGCGTCGGCGATGACCTGAGCGGAGCGGCCCACGAACTTGGGGCTCATGGCGTGCCCGTTGCGGAACAGCAGGGCGCAGACCTTGCGGCACTCCTCCTCGCTGAGGAAGTAGCCCCCCTGGCGGGTGAACTCGTCGATGACGGCGTCGCGGTTGCAGGTCTCGCAGATGACGCTCTGCTCGGACGCGCAGATGGTGCCGTTGTCGAAGGTCTTGGAGGCCATGATGCGGCGGACGGCCGCGGGCACGTCGGCGGTGCGCTCGATATAGGCGGGCGAGTTGCCGGCGCCGACACCCAGAGCGGGCTTGCCGGAGCTATAGGCGGCCTTGACCATGCCGGGACCGCCGGTCGCGATGATCATGGCGACCTCGGGAGAGTGCATGAGCTCGTTGGTGGCCGCCATGGTGGACAGCGAGATGCCCTGGATGACGTTCTCGGGGGCGCCGGCCTCGACGGCCGCGTTGTTCATGATCTTGATCGCCATGGCGGTGCACTTGGCCGCCGCCGGATGGGGCGAGAAGACGATGGAGTTGCGCGCCTTGATGGCGATCATGGACTTGTAGAGCACCGTGGACGTGGGGTTTGTGGACGGGACGATGCCCATCAGCAGACCCACGGGCTCTGCCAGGACGATGGTCTGCCTCTTCTCGTCGACCTCGATGATGCCGCTGGTCTTCTTGTCGCGGATCTGCTCGTAGAGCAGGCCCGAGGCCATGTGGTTCTTGTAAACCTTGTCGCATACCACGCCGAAGCCGGTCTCCTCGACTGCCATCTGGGCCAGCACCTCGGCGTTGGCCTCCGCAGCCTCGACCATGCTGCGCAGGATGCGGTCGATCTGCCCCTCGCTGAAGTGAGCGATCTGGTTAGCGGCGACCTTGCCGCGGCGAGCCAGCTCGCGAGCGGCCTGGATGCTCTGAAGATCGAAATCAAACTCCTGCATCGTGCCTCCTTTCAATCACGCGATGCCTGATGGCACTGAAAGCGTTCCTACTTGGCGGCGGGCAGGATGGTCTCGACGGAGCCGTCGGGACGCGGGATGACGTGGACGGAGAGGAGCTCGCCCACGCGCTGCGCCGCGGCGGCGCCGGCGTC
>JAXDWR010000079.1:0-17860 GCA_034088265.1 Collinsella sp.
AGACGCAGGTCTTCGAGCGCCATGGGCCGTCCGGCGTATCACGATAGCGGACGCGACCCTGCCATACCGCTCGGGCCTTATGCTTGTAGACGCTTCCGTTGCTATATTCCGCCATCGTCCCCCCCCATTCATGTTCCACAGAGGCCGCGTGGAACAAATGTGGAACATGGATTTACTTCCGATTGTTCCTCCGATGCTATCACATTCATAAAATCGCAGGTAGAGACCATACAATTTCAGGACAATAGTAGCTGTTCACCGAGAGAATAACACTCCTAAAGCGGGTGTCGACGGTTCGAATCCGCCCGGGGGCACCATTGTGAAGAACCAGGCCGAGGGCGAGATCGCCCTCGGCCTGTCTTCTTTTCAATCGCTTTACAGATACGCCCCATGAAGGAGCGTGGATAAGGAGACATGGGCCATGGCAGAGATCACGCGCGATAACTACGTGGATACGAACGCGAGCGCCATAGACAGCTGGAACGCGGACGGCTGGGAGTGGGGCGTCCCCATATCGCACGAGGACTATCTGCGCGCCCGTGCGGGGGACTGGCAGATGCTCCTCACCCCCACCAAGCCGGTGCCGCGCGAATGGTATCCGAGCGACATGGCCGGCATCCGGGTTCTGGGCCTCGCCAGCGGAGGGGCGCAGCAGATGCCCATCTTCGCCGCCCTCGGCGCCAGGTGCGTCGTTCTCGACTACACGCCCAGCCAGTTGGAGTCGGAGCGCATGGTGGCCGAGCGCGAGGGATACGATGTCGAGGTCGTGCGAGCCGACATGTCCAAGCCTCTTCCCTTTGATGACGAGAGCTTCGACCTCGTCTTCCATCCGGTTTCAAATTGCTACATCCAAGAGGTGAAGCCGCTTTGGCGCGAGTGCCACCGCATCCTCAGGCCGGGCGGTCGGCTGCTGGCTGGCTTGGACAACGGCTTTGGATACATCTTCGACTATCCCGATGAGGAGAGGGCCGTCTACAGCCTGCCGTTCGATCCGTTGGAAAACCCGGAGCACATGGCGGCGCTCGACCCCGTCGAGGACGGCATCCAGTTCTCGCATACGCTCGAGGATCAGATACGGGGTCAGCTGCAGGCGGGGCTCCAGCTCGTCGACTGCTACGAGGACACCTACGGCGAGGGGCGTCTGCACGAGCTCAACGTCCCCACCTTTTGGGCCACATATGCTGTGAGGCCACGTTAGGGTCTCGGAGTCATCGGGCAAGGCGACGCGCTCTCCGCTTGGGGCGGCGATCGTCTTCGACCAAACAGAAAACGGCCCCCTGGGGGTCTTCCTCCCAGGGGGCCGACGGCACGAGCTCTCGGTGCTCGGGTCGGGCGCGGTCGCCTCGATCCTAGTCGAACTGGCGCAGGTGCGCGGAAAGGCGCTTCAGTCCCTCGCGCAGCGTGGCCTCGGGGGCGCAGTAGCCCAGGCGCGCGCCGCAGGGCAGCTCGAAGCGGCTTCCGGGAACCAGCAGCACGCCCTGCTCCTTGAGCAGGGACTTGCAGAAGGTCTCGTCATCGATGGGGATGTCGAACTTCACGAAGGAGGTCGAGACGGCCTTGGGACGAACCCAGGTGGCGCGGGGTTCCCGGTCGATCCACTCCTGGACGATCTCGATGTTGTTGAACACGATGGCGCGGTTGCGATCTAAGACCTTCTCGCGATTCTTGAGGACATGGACGGCAAGGGCATCGTTGAAGACGCCGTCGCAGATCATCGTGTAGTCGCGGTACACGCGGAAGCGGTCCGCAAGCTCCTTGTTCGAGACCGTCCAACCGATGCGGATGCCCGGCACGGAGTAGGTCTTGGAGAGGCTGTTGGAGACCACGGCCTTGTCGTAGAGGTCGGCCATCGAGACGAAGTTCTCGGTGTCCTCGAGCGGCAGGTACACCTCGTCGGAGAGGACGTAGGCACCCACGGAGCTCGCGATCTCGACGATGCGCTCGAGGGTCTCGGTGGGCAGGACGGTGCCGAGCGGGTTGCTGGCGTTGTTGATGCAGATGAGCTTGGTGTTGGGACGGATCAGCCTCTCAAGCTCCGCGATGTCGGGGTTCCAGCCGTTCTCCTCGCGGATGTGCCAGTACTCGACCTCGGCCCCCAGGGTGCGGGGGATCTCGTAGAGCGGCTGGTAGGTGGGGTACTCGGCGATGACGTGGTCGCCGGGCTCCACGAGGGTCATGAGCGCGAGCAGGTTGGCGCCCGTCGCGCCGTTGGTCTGCAGGATGTTGTCGGGATCGACGTCGCGATAGAGCTTGGCGACCTCGTTCTTGAAGTCGGGCGAGCCCTCGATCCAGCCGTAGTTCATCTTCTCGCGCGATAGGCGATCGTAGAAGGTGGCGCCCTCCGCCTCGTCCAGGGCAAGGATCTCCTCCATGGTCATGGACGAGATGGTCGACTGGGCGATGTCGTACGTGGCGCTCTTCTCCCAGACGTTGAGCCATTCCTCAACGCCGATGGTCTTGATATCCATTGACGTGTCCTTTGCGTGCGCGGGTGGTTAGATGCTGATGACGCCGACAGCCATGAGGCCCAGGGAGAGCGCGGCGATGGCGGTGATGTATCTGGAGTATAGGCGAAGTTGTGGGCGTCGGTGGGGGCGGGGCTCCATCTAGGTGTTCTGGAGCCCCCTCAATCGGCGAGCGTGATTCCCAGGGCGTTTCCGCCTCGTCCTCGATGTCGACGGGGGATCCCGATGCCGTGCTCCGTCCCACTATGCCCTTCAGTGCAAGCCTGCTACCATGCTAGTTCAGATCTGGAACGATTGATGAGGGCTCGGTTCCGACGTCCGCTCGGTCGTTGGGACGGGGAAGGGAGAGCCAATGGACGCAAGGACACTTGGTTTCATTCTGCTGGGGATCACGATCGCCTCGACGGTGTTCATCGAGTTCAAGAAGAGGTCGACATACGCCCGCTTCGAGCGCATGTTTGCGAACCAGGATTTCGAGGGATGCATCGAGCTGCTCGACAGATCGCTCACCCGCGCCATGTACCCGGAATACAACCGGCTGTTCATGCGCCTCAACGCCAGCATGGCGCTTGGGAGGATAGAGGAGTCGACGAGCACCATCGACGAGATGGCCTCGTTGCGCATGAACAAGGACCAGCGGCTCGCTCTCTACACCAAGGCGCTGGCGTTCTTCGTGGAGAACGGGGACAAGGCGCGCGCCCTCAAGATGCTCGAGGGGATCGAATCGATCGGCGACGAGGGGCTCGCCCGCGCGAGCCGGGAATCGTTCGAGGTCTTCATGGAGAAGACGACCAAGCACATCGACCGCATGGAAAGGGAGCTTCAGGACGCCACGGGGGCCGAGCGCCTGCGTCTCTATCAGCTGCTCGCCATCCAGTACGAGAACAAGGGGGATCTGAAGGAATCCGAGCGCTATCTCGACCTGGCTCGCGAGGCGATCGACAGCCTGGGCAAGTGAGGGACCGCCCGGATCGCCCTTTCGCGAATCGATCGATATGAGAAAACGCTCCCCGGAGAGGCCTTCTCCGGGGAGCGTTCGCTTTGAGGGGATGTCGGGCGGTCTCTCGAGTTCGTCACTCCCCGCTCTCCGGACCGGTCGAGACGTAGACCCAGATGGTCGTCCCCTTGGGTTGCACGCCGGCGGGATCATAGCTGATGACCTTGCCCTTGGGTACCGATGAGCTGGGCTGCTCGACGATGTTGATGTGCAGGCCGGCCTCGCGCACAGCCTTGTCGGCATCGTTCTGGCTCATGCCGATGAGTCCCAGGGCGTCGACGTCGATCCCTTCGGGCTCAGGCTCTTTGCCGATGGAGATGACGACGGTGATCTGGGTGCCGGGCTCCTGCTTGCCGCTAGGGTTCCAGCTGATGACGTAGCCGGCCTCGACGGTGTCGCTATAGGATTCCTCCCAATGCACGCCAAAGCCCGCGTTATCGAGCGCGGCCTCGGCCTGGCGCTTGGTCATGCCCTCGAGCGAGGGTACAGAGGTGGTGTCGGGACCGGTGGAGACCTTGTACTCGATCACGGTGTCGACCTCGACCTCGGTGCCGGCGTCGGTCATCTGCTCAAAGACCTTGCCCTTCTCGGCGTCGTTGGTCTCCTCGATCGCCTTGCCCTTGAGCTTGGCCTGCTCGAGCGCCTTCTCGGCGTCCTCACGGCTGAGACCC
Source organism: Collinsella sp. (assembly GCA_034088265.1). Lineage (GTDB taxonomy): Bacteria > Actinomycetota > Coriobacteriia > Coriobacteriales > Coriobacteriaceae > Collinsella. Next base: position 4,134 of record JAXDWR010000079.1, read on the forward strand.
ACGAGTGTGGGGACCTTGGTGGTCTCGGCGGGCTTCTTGCCCTTTGAGATCACCAGGTGGATCGTATCGGTCGTGCGCGCGGTCTTGCCGCCGTCGGGCGTTTGATCGCAGACTTTGCCCTCGTCCTGCTCGTCGTTGTATTCCTGCGTGATATCGAAGTTGGTGAAGCCGGCGGCCTTGAGGTTGCTCACTGCGGCCTCCTGCTCCCATCCGATCACGTCAGTCACCTCAACCGTCTCGCCTCCCGCGAACATGCTTGAGAATGCGAAGATGGCGAGCGCGATGGCGGCGATGATCCCTATGACGATGCCGGCGATCTTGCCCTTGCCAAGACCCTTCTCCTCCTCCTCGAAGGCCGAGGTCTTCGCGCCCTTGCCCTTGGAGGGGATGTTCTGGACGGCGGTCGAGCCGGCGCCCATGGGACGGGCCATGGCCTGGGTGGAGTCGGGCATCACGCGGGTCTCGGTCGCGCCCATGGCCGCGGCGGCACCGATGACCCGGGTGGGCTCGGGTACGTCGACTGCGCGGCCAGACAGGTAGGCGTTGAGGGCCTGGCGCAGCTCCTCGGCGGTCTGGAACCTGTTGGCGGCGTCCTTCTCCATGCAGCGCAAGATGATGCGCTCGAGATTGGCGTCGACGCCAGGGTTCACCTGGCTCGGGGGCACCGGAAGCTCGTTGACCTGCTTGAGGGCGACCGATATGGCGTCGTCGCCGTCGAAGGGCACGCGCCCGGTGGCGCACTCGTACATCACGACGCCCAGCGAGTAGATGTCGCTCGTGGGGCCCAGGTCCTGGCCGCGCGTCTGCTCGGGCGAGACGTAGTGGGCGGTGCCCAGCACGTTGTTATCTTGTGTGAGGTGGCTGTTCTTGGCGCGGGCGATACCGAAATCCATGACCTTGATGTTGCCATCGGGCTGGACCATGATGTTCTGGGGCTTGATGTCGCGATGGACGATCTCGTGCCGATGGGCGACGGTGAGCGCGGCGCAGATCTGGGATCCTATCTGGGCGACCTTCTTGGGGTCGAGGGCCCCGTGGCTGCGGATGCCGCTCTTGAGGTCGGTCCCGCGCAGGTACTCCATGACGATGAAGTAGGTGTCGCCATCCTTGCCCCAGTCGTAGACACCCACGATGTAGGGGCTCTGGAGCCCGGCGGCGGCCTGGGCCTCCTGCTTGAAGCGCGCGGCGAACGTCGCGTCGCCGGCGTACTGCGGCAGCATGATCTTCACCGCGACGGTGCGATTCAGCACCTGATCCTGCGCGCGGTAGACGGTTGCCATGCCGCCCGAACCAACTTTGTCCTTAAGGAGGTAACGACCTCCGAGAACGCGCTGCTCTTCCATATGCCTAGCTCCTCATCCCTTGAGCGATTCCTATCGTTTCCGTCTGCGATTTCGCGCGTCGCAGAGGCGCGTGGTGCATTATCTCGTGCAATCGATCACAACCCCTGGGCCTCGAGAGCCGCCCTGATGATACGACTCGCGACCGATGCTGCGCTGACTCCGTGGATATCGTAGTCTTCAAGCATAATCGAGACGGCCACGGTGGGGGTGTCATATGGCGCGAAACCAACAAAAACGGAGTTGGTGTGCACTCCGGTCTCTGCGGAACCGGTCTTGCCGGCGACCTTGACGCCGGCCACGGCGGCCTCGCCGCCCGATCCGCCCTCGACGACCTCGAGCATGGCCTCCTTGACCTGCGCGGCTGTGCTCGCGCTCACGGCCTGCCCCAGGGAACGGGGCTGCGTGCTCCTGATGACCGTGCCCTCGGGCGAGAGGGTCTGGGAGACCACATAGGGGTCCATCACGATGCCGTCGTTGGCGATCGCCGCCGCCATGACCGCGTTTTGCATGGGCGTGGTCTGCGGGCCGGGTGTGTGGTCCTGACCGACGGGCTGACCGGCACCCGCCCAAGCGAGCTCCCACTCCGTCATGAGCGAAGGATCGGCCATGATGGAGGCTGTGGTCGAGAAATCCTGGCCCAGGTCCTCGCCATAGCCGAAGGCACGCGCATATTGGGCGAGCGTGTCCGCGCCGGTCTTGTTGGCGAGCTGGCCGAAGACGACGTTGGAGGAATAGGCGAAGGCCTTGCGAAGGCTGATGACGCCGTGGTCGGTGCGGTTGATGTTGGTGACCTCGGCGTTGCCGATCTCCATGGAGCCGGGGGACTCGAAGGTGTCGTCGAGTCCCGCGACGCCCGCGTCGAGCGCCGCGCTCAAGGTGACGACCTTGAAGGTCGATCCGGGCGTGTAGAGCGCCTGGGTCGCGCGGTCGTAGAGCGAGACCCCCGAGCCCTCGCCGGCGCTGATGGCGGCCTCGAGGTCGTCCGGGTTGTACGTTGGCGAGCTCGCCCAGGCGAGCACGGCCCCCGTGCGCGGATCGAGGACGACGATCGCGCCCTTCATGCCGGATAGGGCGTCCTCGGCTGCGCGCTGGATGCGCGAGTCGATGGTGAGCTTGACCGAGTTGCCGGGCTGGGTGATCCCCGCAAGCGAGCTGATCGCGTTGGTCCAGCTCGAGTAGTCCTTGGCGGCGGTGAGGGTGTCGTTCATCTTCGCCTCGATGCCGGTCGATCCATAGCGCGAGGAGTAATAGCCCACGGCATGGGCGGCGAGGCTCCCGTTGGGATGCGAGCGGGTGTAGGTCCCATCCTCTTGCTGGACGGATTCGGCGAGGGTGACGCCGTCCGCGGTGATGATGGAGCCACGCTTGACATAGGCGGATTTGAGGATGGTGTGGTTGTTGATCGGCATCGATTGGTAATCCTTGGCCTTGATGACTTGGATGTAGGTGAGGTTGCCGATGAGGATGGCGAAGAGCGCGGTGAAGGCGAACACCGCGACCGTGAGGCGCTTGGCAAGCGCGACGCGCCCCAAGACGCCGGACTCGGGCGTCTCGAGCAGGCGCCTGCGCAGGCGGGAGCCGGGGCGCGCGTGGGATCCGCCGGTCGAGCCGGGACGCCCCGCGAAGAACCGGGTGCCCACGGAGCTGATGCCGGGCTTGGCACCCTGGGGGGCCTGGGCGGCCATGACGCCGGTCCCCGCGAGCTCGGCCTCGCGCCCCGTCGCCTCGTCGCCGGCGCGCAGGAGCAGCGCGACGATGATGAAGCTCGCGAGCAGGGACGAGCCGCCCTGGCTCATGAAGGGGAGCGTGACGCCGGTCAGCGGGATCAGGCGGGTGACGCCGCCCACGATGAGGAAAGACTGGAACGAGATGGCGGCTGTGAGTCCCGTGGCGCAGAAGGCCGCGAGGTCCGACTTGGCGCGCGCGGCGGTGGTGAGGCCGCGCACGGCGAAGAGCATGAAGAGGAACAGGACGGCCGCTCCGCCCAGAAGGCCCATCTCCTCGCCGATCGCGGAGAAGATGAAGTCGGATTCGACGACGGGGATCAGGGTCGGCATGCCCTTGCCGATGCCCGTGCCCACCAGGCCGCCGTCGGCGAGCGAGAAGAGCGATTGGACGAGCTGGAAGCCGGAACCCGACGGGTCGGCGAAGGGATCGAGCCAGATCTGGAAGCGCGTCTGCACGTGCCCGAGGAACCGGTACGCCCCGACCGCGCCTATGGCGAGCATCCCGAGGCCGATGATCACATACGAGATGCGGCCGGTGGCGACGTAGAGCATGAGCAGGAAGATCGTGTAGAAGAGCAGGGCGCTTCCCAAGTCGCGCTCAAAGACGACGATGAGCATGCAGACGCCCCACACCACGAAGAGCGGCAGGAGCAGTTTGAAGCGGGGGAACTTGAAGCCCATGATCTCATGGTTCGAGATGGAGAGGAGCTCGCGGTTCTCGGAGAGGTATCCGGCGAGGAAGAGGACGATGAAGACCTTCGCGAACTCGCCCGGCTGTATCGAGAACCCGCCGATGATGATCCACAGCTTGGATCCGTACATCTCGGTTCCGATGAACATGGGTAGGAGCAGCAGGAGGATGCCGATGGCGCCAAAGGTGTATTTGTAGCGTTTGACGACGTCGAGGTTCTTGACGAGGGCGAGCGTGGCGACCATGAGCCCGATCGCGCCGAAGAGGATCACGAGCTGCCCGATCGCGAGGTTGGCGTTGATGCGCGTCACGAAGGTGATGCCCACACCCGAGAGCAGGAACACGATCGGGAGGATGGCGGGATCGGCGCCGGGCGCGAGGATGCGGACGGCGATGTGCGCAGCGGCGAAGGCCGCGAAGAGGCCGAGCGGCACGGAGAGGGTCTCGAAAGAGAGGGCGGCCCCGGTGGTGACGACGTACAGGGAGTACAGCAGGATCACGGGGAACGCTGAGGAGATCAGCAGGATGAGTTCGGTGTTGCGACGGCTGCTCACTGGGCGTCACCTCCATCGGTTGGAGCCTCCCCGCCCTCGGTGGCCGCGGGTTCCGCTCCCTGGCGGACCGTGTTGGCGACCTCCTCCTGCTGGTGCTGCTCCTCGGAGATTTGCTTGCGGTATTTGGAGACGGTCTCGGCCGCCTCGTCGAGGTTGCGCTGGGGGATGCCCTCCTCCAGGCGATGACGTGTGTCCTCGGGGAGGTCGACGAGCATGACCGAGGTCTCGTCCTCGAGCCAGTGCAGGTCGATGCCCATGAACGAGCCGGGGATGCCGCTGTAGACGGCGACGGCGTCGTCCTTGATCCCGAGGTAGCACGAGTTCCTGATCGAGAAGAAGAGGAGGATCGTGCAGAGCACGAGGGCTATGAGGGCGCCGAGCGCGGTCAGCGCGATGTTGCGGCGGTGCTTGCGCATGGCCTCGTGCAGGCGTCCGTCGTCGACGAGGTCCACGACGACCACGGTGACGTTGTCGCCGCCGCCGGCTGCGAGCGCGGCGTCGACGAGGTTGTCGGTGCAGATCTGGGCCGTCGTCGACTGGATGGCGATGCTCTCGATCTCCCCGTCGGGGATCATGCTGGAAAGGCCGTCAGAGCACAGGATCAGGCGGTCGCCCTCTTCGACGTTGAGGGTGAAGTGGTCGGCGTACATGGCGGGATCGGAGCCGAGCGCGCGCGTGATGACCGACCTGTTGGGGTGGACGCGCGCCTCGTCGGCGGTGATCTCGCCGGCGTCGACGAGCTCCTCGACATAGGAGTGGTCGCGCGTCACGCGTATGAGCGACTCCTCGTGGAGGAGGTAGGCGCGCGAGTCGCCCACATGGGCGATGGCCATGGTGCCGCCGTCTATGTAGGCGGCGGTGGCGGTGCAGCCCATGCCGGGTTTACCCAGACCGTTGACGGCGGCCTCGATCACGGCGGCGTTGGCCGCTTCGATCGCGGCGCCGAGCAGGGCGGGGTCGGCGGTGTGCGGAGCGGTCTTCGCGATGGTCTCGACCGCGATGGAGCTTGCGACCTCGCCGGCCGCGTGGCCCCCCATGCCGTCGCAGACGCAGAAGAGCGGGGATTGGACGAGGTAGGAGTCCTCGTTATGCGAGCGGACGCATCCCACGTCGGAGCGTGCGCCCCACATGAGCTGCGTGGTGGTCCCCGCGTCGTAGGTGGAGCTCGCGTCGATGAGCTCGTCGGTGATGGGTTCGAAGCTCATGGTCGAGCCAGGATCATTGAGCTTGGCCTCGACGGCCTCGGCATCGATCTCGGCGGTGTCCTCGGGCGACACGGGGCGGGTGGCCTCGCGCTCGGCGGCCTCAGCTGCGAGGAAGGAGGGCACACGCACGGAGTCCGCTTCGGCGGCGTGCGCCCCGATGGGCTCGGCGGTGGGGGCTGCGATAGGTTCGGGGTCCATGGGGGCAGGGGCGATCGGGACGGGCTGCCCGGCCATGGCGGGGAGGTCGTCCACGGGATCCGCATCGCCTTGGATCCCGGTCGCCACGTCATCGAAATGGGCGGCGGGCCGGACGGCCTCGGGATCCTCTGCTTCGAGCGGGAGCTGGAAGAGCGTCGCGTCCTCGGTCTGTTCGGTCGAGGGTGCGGGGGAGGGTGCCGCATGGGAGCCTATCGGCTCCCGGTCCGCGGACTCGAGCCGCTCGTCTTGGGAAAACCTGTTCTCCTTATCCGTCATCGGCGATTCACTTTCATGACGACGTCGCCGATCTGGACCTCATCGCCCTCTCGAAGCGTCGCGGGATCGATGAGCTGGCGCCCGTTGACGAGGGTGCCGTTGAGCGAGTTGAGGTCCTCTATCACGAGCGCGGGGCCCTGGAGGGAGAAGCGCGCGTGCGAGGCCGAGACGAAGGGCTCGTTGATGCAGATGTCGGAGCTTGGGGAGCGTCCGACGATGACGGGACCGAGCATGTCGACGTGGATGCCGCGGATGCCGCGCGGGCCCTTGTCGACATCGATGGTCCAGATGGCGGAGTCGCGGCGCTGGCCGCGGACGAGCCCCACGCCGGTCTTCATGACGGCGAACAGGAAGATGTAGAGCAAAACGACGAGCACAATGCGCCCAGCGAAGAGGATCAGGTCGATCACGGGATCAGCTCCTAAACTCGAACGTGCTGAGACCGAAGGTCAGGAGGTCGCCGCTGCGCAGGGGGCAGCGGGCGATGCGGCGGTTGTTCACCAGCGTGCCGTTGGTGGAGTTGAGGTCCTCGATGGACCAGTCGGCTCCCGTGAAGGTGAGCTGCGCGTGGCGACGGCTCACGTTGGGGTCACGTAGCACGACGTCGGCGGCCGCGCGCTCGCGACCGATGACGCATCGTGCCGAGGAGACGTTGAGGACGTCCCCGGTGACGACGTCGACGAGCTGGGCGCGCGGAGCCGTCTGCTGGGGACGGGCGCTGGCCATGTTGGCGGCGATGCCGGCCGCGGCTCCGATCGCGCCTCCGGTGGCCGCCGCGCCACCCATGCCCGCCAGGGCCTCGCGCGTCATGGTCTGGGGCACCGGTATGGGTGCCGCGGCGGCAACGGGGGCCGCGGCAGCCGCCGCGGCGAAGGGATCGCCCGGTGCGAACGGGTCGGCGGCGGGCGCGAACGGGTCGGCGGCGGGGGCCGCGGGCTGGGGTGCCGGAGAGGGCTGGGCGAAGCCCTGCTGCTGGGGCTGGCCGCAGCCCTTCGCCGAGAGGCTGTTCTGGTAGGCGCGCTCCTCCTCGTAGAGTCGACCGAGGGTGGGGGCATCGACGTTCTCAGCGAAGACCGAGAAGCGCCCGCTCTTGAGCGACGGATCGATCATGAAGCGCACGAGGGGCTCTCCCACGAAGACGTAGTGCTTCTTGTCGGCCTGAGCCTTCACGAGCTCGCAGACCTCGCGCGAGAGCTGCGGGTAGTAGGGGGCCATGAGGGGATCGTCCTCGTGGGCGATGAGTATGGTGTAGAGAGCCGGCGCGGTGTTCACCCCGTTGATCACGAGCGTCTGGTCCTCCATCTCATGCGCCGCCTGCTTGGCGAGCTTCTTGAAGGAGAACGGGGCGCGCGACGCGCCGAAGATGCCCGCGACGCGGTCTTCGAATATGTTCAGGAAGTTCACGAACGATCACCTTCCGGGTCTTTTCTATATCCAAGGCAATATATGCATATCCAAACCAGTATAGAGGATAGGCCCCCAACGCCCGCCGCTGTTGCGATCAGGCCGGTCGGGAGCTCGGCAATTTCCATAGGGTGTGCAAGACAGAGGCATGCCAGGGAGATGACGGGCGGAAGCAGATATGCGAGGGCGAGCATGCCCGACCCTCGGGATTCAAGGTGCCCGCGCCATGCCGCGCCCAGCACGACGGCCTCGCCCGCGGCGAGTGCGGCTGCCCCCGCCGCCCCCACGAGGAAGTTCGGGTCAAAGAGCGCCGCCAGGACCTGGTCGCCCGCGAGAGCTCCCGCCTGCGACATCGCGGATCCGGCCAGTGCGGCGAGGATCGAGCCCGAGAGCACCGACGAGGCCGCGGCGACAGGCGAGAGGAAGTAGCCCGCGAGCACGGCCGCGAGGGGGGCGAGGAGGACCGGCTGGCCCACGGCGGCTCCCAGGGCGATGCACGCGGTGAGGACGGCGGACGCGGCGGGCGAGGTCCGTCCCCAGACGAGCCACCAGCCACACGAGAGCGCGAGAATGAGGATGGCCGCGGGGAGCACGGCAAGGGGGGCGGTCGCGTCGACGATCATGACGAGGAGCCCTGCGCAGACGAGGGCGGATCCTATCTGGGGTGCGGCCCCAGCCGTGGCCCCGACGGCGAGTGCGGCGGCGACCCTGCCCAAAGGGCTGGCGAGGCCCATGCATCCCAATATCATGAGCGTCGAGGCCCCGACGGCGACGGCCCCGACGGCCCCGACGGCCCGGTCGCGCGCCCGATCCGAGCGGCTTCCCAGATGCCCCTCGGCGGGGTCGAGCTCCCACACGCGCCGGCCGCCTTCCGCGCCGGCTCGGTCCTCCTCACCGGTCCCCTCGTCGGAGGTGAGACGGTCGATCATCCGCGCGAGGCTCTTCCTGCCCTCGCGCGGGTTGCCGAGCTGAGCGAGGAAGCGATCCCCGAAGTCGGAGATGCCGCGCATGCGCCCGTTGGGATCGGGGTCGAGGGCCACGAGCAGCGCCTGCTCGGACAGCTCGGGCATGTCGAGGAGGAGGTCGCTGGGATAGATGACGCCCTCGTTGATCCGCGTCATGGAGTCGATGGGCGTACCCGCGCGGAAGGGAGCGTTGCCGCAGAGCGCCTCATAGAGGACGCTTGCGAGCGCGAAGGTGTCGGTCCGCTCGTCCACCATGTCGCCGCGCAGCTGCTCGGGGGCCATGTAGCCGATGGTCCCCCCGCGCGCCCCCCCGAACCCCGCGGCGCTGGCCAGGGTGGCCATGCCGAAGTCGGTGAGTTTGACGTGTCCGCTGCGGTCTATCAGCACGTTGGCGGGCTTGATATCGAGATGGAGCACGCCGTTCTCGTGCGCGAAGGAGAGGGCCTGCACCAGGGCGTCGGCGATGCAGGCGGCTTCGTCGTAGGTGAGCGAGTTCCCCTCGACCTGTTGGAGGAACTCCTCGAGCGACATGCCGTCGACATATTCCATGACGAGGTAGGCGTGCCCGCTGTCGTAGCTGAAATCGATGACCGAGACGATGTTGGGGTGCTGGAGCATGCTCGCGGTGCGAGCTTCTGCGAGCGCGGTCGCCGTGGTCTCGGCGGGCGTGCGGCTGTAGGGTGATGCGAGCGGCATGCGCTTGATGGCCACGCGGCGCTGGAGGCGGGTGTCGAGGCAGATCTCGACGCTTCCAAAGCCGCCCGCCGCGCGCGTCTCGAGTGGGCGATAGCGCTTGAGCAGGGATGACGCGGCGGTGCCCGGGGGATCGGGGACCGGAGCGGGGGCGGGCGAGGGGTGGGCTCGCTGTGATGTGAAGAAGGGCATGGGTCGAGAGCCTCCCTGCTGCGTGTGTTGTGCGATCGAGGCATGGATCCGTGTCATTCTAACACGCGTGGAGACGCCGTCTTCCCGGGGGAGGTCGCCCCCGTGCAGGGTCGCGCGTGCGCTCGAGAGGGTATGATAGGGGGACTGGTGAAGGAGCGGCGCCCGTCCTCGACCCAAGGCGCCGCGATCGGGGAGGAGCCCACATGGATGCCGGGCACGATGCGGCGGAACGCCTCGCCGCATACGAGGCCTTCGCGGGCCAGGCGCGCCTCGAGCTCGCCCAGACGACCTCTCGAATGGATGCCCTGCGCGCGGAGGGCAAGGTCAAATCCGCGACATACCGGCAGCTCTTCGCTCTCCGTTCCATTCTGAGGGAGATCGATCGCCGCCTGTCCGAACACGGTCTGTAGGGTGTCGGTCCGTCCCGTCGCCCGCCGATCAAAACAGGGGAGAGGTTCCATGGAGTCGCTCTATAGGAAATATCGTCCGCTCACGTTCGACAGCGTGGTGGGACAGCAGCATATCGTCTCGACGTTGGAGCATGCGGTGGGTGAGGGCCGCCTCTCCCATGCCTACCTGTTCTGCGGGCCGCGCGGCACCGGCAAGACGACCATGGCGAGGATCCTCGCCAAATCCCTGCTATGCGAGAGGTCGGAGGCCGCGCGGGCCTCGGGGGCGTCGGGCTGCATGCCGGATGGGACCTGCCCCGAGTGCGAGGCCATCGCCGAGGGGAACCATCCCGATGTCTATGAGCTCGATGCGGCGAGCCGCACGGGCGTCGACAACGTCCGCGAGGAGATCATCAACTCCGTGAGCTTCGCCCCCGTGCGCGGAGCATACAAGGTCTACATCATCGACGAGGTCCACATGCTCACCACGGCGGCGTTCAACGCGCTGCTCAAGACGCTCGAGGAGCCGCCGAGCCATGTGATCTTCGTGCTGTGCACGACCGATCCGCAAAAGCTGCTCGACACGATCCTCTCGCGCTGCCAGAGGTTCGACTTCCACCGCATCTCCAACGAGGACCTCGTGGGGAGGATGCGCCACATCTGCGAGCGCGAGGGCTTCGACTACGACGACGAGGCGCTCGACATCGTGGCGAGGCACGCGCGCGGCGGCATGCGCGATGCCCTCTCGACGCTCGAGCAGCTTTCGGTGTTCGGAGGCGGTTCGGTGCGCGCGGCCGATGCCCGCGCGCTGCTCGGGGAGGTCTCGACGGCGATCCTTGCCGAGTTCTCGACCGCGATTGCGCGCCGCGACGTCGTGGGGGTCTTCGGTCTGATACGCGCGCAGGCCGACGGCGGAGGCGACCTCATGGAACTCACGCGCGACCTCGTCTCGCATATGCGCGATGTCTACACCGCGTGCGTGGCGGGTGCGAGGCCGGAGCTGTTTGACTGCACGCCCGACGAGGTCGCGGCGCTTGGCGAGGAGGCCGCCATGTTCGAGGGGGCGGATCGACTGGCGCGCGTCCTGACCGTCCTCGACGACGCCGCCCTCGAGATGCGCGCGGCGAGCGACGTCCGGCTCGTCCTCGAGATCGCCTGCACCCGCCTCGCAAGGCCGGAGTCCGATCTCACGCTCGAGGCCTTGGCCGAGCGTCTCGACCGGATCGAGGCGCAGCTCGCGGCGGGCGTCGCGAGCGCCCCCATGGATGCCGCGAGCCTGGTGTCGCGGTCGTCCGCATCGGTCGGCCCCAGCGCCCCCGCATCGCCTGTGGATCGCCGCACCCCCGTCCCGAGCGCCGGCGCCCGCCCCGCGAGCCACGTGTCGGCGGCTCCCTGGGATGCGGGGGCTTCGGCTCCGTCGCATGTGGACCAGGTTCCTCCCGCGGAGCCGGCGTTGTCCTCCCCGCGAGTGGAGGCACCCGCCCGGGAGGCTGTCTCTGCGGGTCGCGCCGCCGCGCCCGAGTCCCCGATCCCCGCATCCAGGCCCGTGCCCGCGGGCTCGCCGGAGGTCCCCGCCCGCGGCCCCGTGCCATCGCCTGTGCCCGCCACATCCGCTACGTCATCCGCCCCCTCGCCTGTGCCCGCTACGCCTGCCGCGCCCTCCATCCCCTCGGCTGCATCTGCCGCGTCGTCCTCCCCAGCTCCTGTGGTGGACGCGCCTACCGCGCCGTCCGTCCCCTCGTCTGCGCCCGTCGCATCCCCCGTCCCCTCGGCTGCGTCCGCTACGCCCGCCGCACCATCCGTCCCTTCCGTCGCATCCGATGCCGGTGACCTGCAGCGCAGGTGGGCGGACGTGGTCAAGCGAGTGACGCGCGCCCAGGCCTCTCGAGGTGCGTTGCTGCAGAGTTCCCGCGCTCAGTCCGATGACGGGTCGACACTCGTCGTGGGCCTTCCCGCGGGCTCAGGATTCGCCATCAAGATGCTCGCGAGGGCGGACTCCCAAGCCCTTATCCTGCCGATCGTCGCCGAGGTCTTCGGCCCGCGCTCGCTCGACTTCACCATGGGTGGATCCCCGGCCCCTCAGGCTCCCCGGCCCTCAGCAGGCTCCCCGGCTCGCACCTCGGAGTCTGCGATGCCCGCCGTCTCGCCCGTGGCCTCCGCCTCGGCCGCGGCTCCATCTCCCTCGACGGCTGCATCCGCCCCGGCCCTCGCCGCCCGCCCGTCCGCGCAGCAGCATTCCGCTGCCGTCGCCCCTTCGACATCGGATCGCCCTGCCGGCCATCGGTCCGCCCCGCGATCCAGCGGAGCCCCAGCCGCTCCAGGTGCTGTCGCCGACCCTGTCGGAGCGCCCGATGGCCCCTTCGCCTCCGATGGCCCCGTCGCCGATTCCGTCGGAGCTTCTGCCGTTCCCGCTGCCCCTGACGGCCCCGTCAACTCCTCCGATCAGGCGCCCTCTTCGAGGACGGTGCCATCGCCCCAGCGCTCCGCGTCGCCCGCGCAGCCGTCCCAAGGTGACGAGACGCCCCCTTGGGTCCCCGATCCCGCGGATCGATCCGAGGTCGATCACGAGAGCGGCCCCACGATCGTCGCGGAGCCGGATGTCGACGCGCAGCGCCGCGCGTGGGAGGACGAGCAAGTCCCCTACGACGACGCGACCATAGCCTCCTGCGAGGAGTATCTCGACGCGCCTCCCATCGACCTTCCTGATCCATCCGATCAGCCCTCCCCCGCATCGGCCCCCGCGCCCGAGGCCTCCGCGGGCTCCGGATCGCCAGCGAGCGCGGGCGCGGCGCCATGGTCGTCGCGCCCCGTCGCCGTCGACGAGGTGCCCCAAACCCAGGAAGAGGCCAGGGAGATGCTCGATAACATCTTCGGGGCCGGGGTTGTGTTCAAGGCTGGTGACTGACGCCTGATCTGTTGGGTGGCGTCGGGTGCCCGTGGTACCATTCCTGAAGCTGGATCCGACGCGCCGGTTTTGCCACGCGCCCAAGAAAAAAGGAGTTCCCATGGCTGGAATGAATATGCAGCAGCTTATGAAGCAGGCCCAGAAGATGCAGGAGCAGCTTGCTGCGGCCCAGGAGAGCATGAAGGATGTCAAGATCGAGGCCTCGGCGGGTGGCGGCATGGTCAAGGCCGTTGTCAGCGGCGACCTCGAGCTCGTTTCCGTCCAGATCGACCCCGACGCGCTCGACCCCGAGGATGTCGAACTGCTCCAGGACATGATCGTCGCCGCCGTCAACGAGGCGATCCGCGGCGTCAGCGAGGTCGCGGGCAAGCAGATGAACTCCATCACGGGCGGCCTGAACATCCCCGGGATGCCCTTCTAGCCGCGCCGAGGGAATCGAAGCCATCCCGATGTCCGCAGACCGAAGCCTACAGATTCTCCTCGACGAGCTGGGCCGCCTTCCGGGGATCGGTCCAAAATCTGCCCAGCGCATCGCGTATCACCTGCTCGAAGCTGATGCGGAGGAGGCGCGTCGCCTTGCGGATGCCATCCTCATGGTCAAGAGCGAGGTCCATTTCTGCAAGCGATGCTTCAACTACGCCACGGCGGATGAGTGCTCCATCTGCGAGGATTCCACGCGGGACCAAGGGAGCATCTGCGTGGTGAGCGAGCCCCGAGACGTCTCGGCCATCGAGCGGACGGGCAGCTATCACGGTCTCTATCACGTGCTGGGGGGTGTCATCAGTCCGATGGACAAGATGGGCCCCGAGCAGCTCCACATCCGCGAGCTGATGGCGCGCCTTGGAGCGGAGGACGTGCAGGAGGTCATCATCGCGACCAACCCCAATATCGAGGGCGAGACGACCGCGAGCTATCTGGCAAGGAGCATCAAGCCGCTCGGCGTCAAGGTGAGCCGCCTTGCGAGTGGGCTACCCGTTGGCGGGGATCTGGAGTATGCGGACGAGCTGACGCTCGGACGCGCCATCGAGGCCCGTCGAGCATTATAGGAACCTTCTTGTGCAGCGCACGCGCTTGAAAGCCCGGGGCGGGGGGCGTGAGCCCCCCCCCCCCGGGGTCAGTATTCGCTCGGCGGCAAGGACAAAACACGAAGCGGGAATTTCTTGGCGTTAATGCGGTGGAGCGGGA
>JAXDWR010000080.1:0-4795 GCA_034088265.1 Collinsella sp.
GCGTGGACTTGGTGCCCAGGCCGCGCTTCTCCATCTCCTGGACGAGCTTGCCTTGGCTGTAGCGCGCGGGGGGCTCGGTCTGCTTGGCCTCGAGGGCTATATCGTGCACGGCGACGCTCTCGCCCTCGGTGAGCGCGGGCAGTTGCTCGTCGCGCTTGAGACCGTAGGGATATGCCTCGCGGAAGCCCGCATCGACCAGCACGTCGCCCGAGGCCGTGAAGGGCTCGCCGCCCACCTCGATCGAGAGCTTGGTGTTCTCTATCGTCGCGGGTCCCATAAGGGTCGCGAGGAAGCGGCGGGCGATGAGGTTGTAGAGCTTTTTCTGCCCGCCGTCGAGCGATTCGGGGTCGCCCTGGCCGGTGGGATGGATGGGCGGATGGTCCGTCGTCTCGGTCTTTCCCCTGGTGGGCTTCATGGGACCCGCGAGGACCTTCTTGCAGACGGGGGCGAGGGCCGGCGAGTTCGCGGCGAGCCCCTTCACGATCCCCTCGAGGTCGAGCGAACGGGGGTAGACGGTGTTGTCGACACGCGGATACGAGATGAGGCCGCTCATGTAGAGGCTCTCGGCGATGCGCATGGTCCTGGCCGGGCTGATGCCCTCAGCGGCCGCGGCGGCCTGGAGCGACGTGGTGTTGAAGGGGGCGGGGGGCTGCTGCTTGCGGGAGCGCTTGGCCACCGCGGTCACCACGCCCGTCGTCGCCTCCTCGACATGCCCAAACGCCTTCTTGGCGGCAGCCTCGTCGGTGAAGCGGGCCGTGGCGTGGGAGATCTTGAAGTCGGAGCCATGGGCCTCGGCCATGCCCTTGATCTGCCAGTAGTCCTCGGGCACGAAGGCCAGGCGCTCGCGCTCGCGCTCCACGACCAGGGCGAGCGTGGGGGTCTGGACACGGCCGGCGGAGCGGACGTTGCCAAAGCCGCCGAACTTGGCGAGGGTGAGGTAGCGCGTGAGCACCGCGCCCCAGATGAGGTCGATGTACTGGCGGCTCTCGCCGGCGTCGGCGAGGTTGTGGTCGAGCTCCACGAGGTTTTGGAAGGCAGCCGTGACCTCGCCCTTGATGAGAGCGGAGTAGCGGGCGCGCGAGACGGGGACGTCGGGGGCCACCTCGCGGACCATGTCGAGCGCGTCGGAGCCGATGAGCTCGCCCTCTCGGTCGAAGTCCGTGGCGATGATGACCGAGTCGGACTTCTTCGCCAGGTTCTTGAGGACGCGGATGATCTCCTTCTCGGCGGGGTTCTTGATGATGGGCGCCCAGGTGAGGTACGGGAGGCTCTCGACCTTCCAGCCCTTGATGTTGATGCCGTTGGACAAGAAGGGGCGCCGCTTGCTCTCGTAGGGGGGACGCGCCAGGCCGTCGGGAACGTCGGCGGGCAGGACCTCGCCGTCCTCGGTGAGCGAGTACCAGCCCTCCTTCTTGTCGAAGAGGATCGACTCGGGGAAGTCGGGCGCGAGGATATGCCCGGCGAGACCCATGGAGACCCACTCCTCGCCCTCGACGTCGAAGCGGTAGACCGGGGTGTTGTAGACCTTATCGTTCTTAGGCTTGCCGGTTGCCAGGAGCTGCGCGATC
Source organism: Collinsella sp. (assembly GCA_034088265.1). GTDB lineage: Bacteria > Actinomycetota > Coriobacteriia > Coriobacteriales > Coriobacteriaceae > Collinsella. The sequence continues at coordinate 1,569 of JAXDWR010000080.1, forward strand.
TTCTGCGCGGCGATGTTCTTCTCTGCTATGACGAGCTTCAAGGGTGCTCCTTAGATGTCTTTCGAACCATCGTTTTGTATTTTGGAAGTATAGGCAAGTTGTCAATCCCGGTCGAGATGGCCCCCGATGGGCGGCACCGGCGTGAGCGGGCACCGACCTTGCCTTGCGACGCGCCCGTCGCACACGATGCGGCGCGCAAGGCAAGCCCTGCGCGCCGCATAGCTGGGGACATCGATGATGCCAAGGACGGGTCCGACAACGCGGGCGAAAGTCACTCGGCGTCGTCCTCGTCGTCGAAGAGCGAGAGGCGACCCTCCTTGAGGCCCTCCTTGCCATCGCGCTTGAGGATCACGATCCTCGTGACGAACAGCGAGAGCTCGTAGAGGGCGAGCATGGCCGCATACATATAGGCCATGGTGACCGGCGAGGCATCGGGCGTGACGACGCCCGCGACGACGAGGAGGATGACGTAGATGTAGCGCCATGCCTCACGGAACTTGCTATAGGGCACGATATGGAACGTGGCGAGGTAGAAGACGATGAGCGGGAGCTCGAAGGCTATGCCGAAACCGATCATGAGCAGGATCTCGGTGTTGATGTAGTCGACCAGATCGGCCCACGGGGTGCCGATGGCCTGCGCCTCGCCAACCAGGAACCCGAAGGCGGGGTTGAGGATGACGAAGTAGCAGAAGATCGCGCCCAGGAAGAAAAGGGCCGTGGCGGCCAGGATCGTCGGGACGACCCAGCGGCGCTCATTGGGCTTGAGCGCGGGGAGGAAGAAGGCGAAGACCTGCCAGATGATCAGCGGGCAGCACATCACGATGGCGAGTTTGAAGGCGATCGAGAACCTGATGGTGAAGCCTCCGAGCGCCGTCGTCACGTAGAACTCCTTGACGTACTCGCGGATGGGGTCCTGGAGGATGTCGATGATGGGCGGCGTGGCGAAGTACATGATGAACGAGGCGACGAGAACCGACACCACGACGATGGTCAGGCGACGGCGAAGCTCGCCGATATGGTCGAAGAGCGGCATGCGCGCGGGTCCGATGGGCATTAGCGATCCTCTCCCTCGACGTCTCCCCCGGCGTTCGCGGTGGGGCGCTTGCGGGGGCGGCGGGCATACAGGTCCTCGGTCGTGCGGACGACGGGCTCGACCTGCTCAAGCTCGGCGGGCTGCCCGGGCTCGGCTGCGGGCTGCTCGGGCTCGGCAGCGTCCCCCTCGTCCGAAGCGGAGGTGGAGGCGTCCTCGCTGGCGGCCTTCTCGGCGGCGAGACGGGCGCGACGCTCGGCGAAGGTCTCCTTGCGACGGGGCGCGGCGGTGGCGGCGCCCTCCTCGATGTCGGCGTCGTCGTCGGTCGCGTCGGCGGACGAGGCGGCGCCCTTGGGCTTGAGCGGGGCCTGCGCGGCAGCCGTCATGGGGTCGATGACCTCGGCTTGGACCACGGAGGTCATGCGCTCCTGCGTCTCGCGGAACTGACGTAGCGCGCGACCGATCGTATGCCCCATCTGCGGGAGCTTGTCGGGCCCAAAGAGCAAGAAGCCGAAGATCGCGATGATCATCAGCTCGGTGGAACTAATTCCAAACACGATGCCTCCAAGAATCACTCGTTCGCGGGCTCTCGGTGCGCTGGGCCCCAAGGGCCCTCTCCCAAGAGCAACCTATTGAGTATAACCCGCGAGGACGACTAGGCCGCGGTGATGCCGATTTCCTTGTCGAGCCCCAGGAGCTGGGCGACGCGCAAGACGTTGGGCTGCGCGTTCACGGCGCTGAAGCGCTTGCCGTGCTCCTCGGCGTGATGGGCTGCGCCCACGAGCACGCCGATGCCCGTCGAATCGATATAGGACACCTCGGCGAAGTCGAGCCTGACCTCCTCGGTGGGCTGCTCGAGCGCGAAGTCGATCGCCTCGCGCAGCTTGGGGGCATTCGAGATGTCGATCTCGCCCGTGATCGAGATGAGGTAGCACTCGGGTGCCGGCTTGGTGGTGATGATCAGTTCCATGTTCGCTCCCTTACAGGTGTGGTTCGTTTGCAATGCGGCCCTATCCCAAGGCGTCGAGGCGGCTCTGGGCGTAATCCCTCACGCCGTAGGCATCGTCGTCGCCGGCGGTGTCGATCGCGCGTCGATACGCATCGGAGGCTCCGTCGATGTCGTCGAGCGACTCGCGGAACATGCCAAGGTTCGCCCAGGCCGGCGCGAACGAGGCGTCTTGGGCGACGAAGGCCTCGAGCGCGGCGATGGCCGCCTGGGTGTCGCCCGCGTAGAACAGGCAGATCGCCCGATCGACGGTCGCGGACTTGGACGCATGGGAGGCAAGGTAGGTGTCGTAGTGCCCCACCGCGGTCTTGAAGAGTTCGACCGCGTGATCGCGATCGCCGTCGCTCGTCGCATGGGACCGCGCGTAGGTGCCCCAGTCGAAATAGGCGTTGGCGAGCTCGAGCAGGGCCGCGGGATCCGTCGGGTCCTCCTCATGCCTTCCCTCGAGCGCGCGGACCATGGGTTCGAAGGTCGCATCGATATCGTCCACCGAGTGCGTCGCCTCCGATGATGCCTCCCGCTCGCTCAAGGCGCCTTGGATGCCGACCCGGCCCAATACGAGGAACGCGACGAGGCCGACCGCGATCGCGGCGATGGCGACGGCGACGACCCTGCGCGTGCGCGAGAGCTGCTCTTGGGTGAATGCCATCGGTGCCCCGCTATTCCCGCGGCGAGGCCGCGTCATCGAGGGTGGCGTGCCCATCCTCGTCGACGGAGAGCTGGGGGTGCCCCTCGGGGAGCGGGGTCCCCGTGGACACGGCATCGGACACCGGGCCCTCGACACCGGAGGGCGCGGCATCCCGGATCTGCGACAGCGTGACGGAGGTCCCCACCAGATAGCCGATCACGACACCGAGGACGAGCGAGATCGCGGCGATGGCGAGCACCATCCAGAACGGAGGGGGATCTCGGCGGATCGGGGCGGAGGGGGCGTCATCCCCGATGGGCCGCGCGGGGTCGTCCCCGCAGGGTCTCTCGGTCCCCGCCTCCATGAGCTCCTGCTCGTCGTCGAAGAATTGGTCGGACATACCGGCACTTCCCAAATAGTCGAAACGTCCCCATGCATCTGACCTATTGTAGCGGCCCCAACCCCGCTGCCCAAGGGCCGGCTTCGATTTGCAGCACTTCTGCATGGCCCCAAACGGCCTCGGGGGGGCCGGCCCCAGGGGGGGGGGGGGGGGCCGCGCGGGG
>JAXDWR010000081.1:0-9272 GCA_034088265.1 Collinsella sp.
GATGTTGCCGTTGTTGGGCAGGATGATGACGGCCTCGGCGTTGACGCGCGAGACGGCATCGAGGAGGTCGGCGGTGCTCGGGTTCATGGTCTGGCCACCGGAGACGATGACATCGACGCCGAGAGACTCGAGGATCTCGGCCTCACCGGATCCAGCGGCCACCGCGACGAAGCCCAGAGGCTTGGCTGGCTCGGCCGCGGCCTCCTGGTCGGCATGGATCTTGGCCGTGCGCTCGGCGACCTCGAGGTCCATGTTGTGGATGAAGACCTCGTAGACCTGGCCGAACTGGAGCATGTGCTCGAGGACCAGGTTGGGGGTGTTGGAGTGAACGTGAACCTTGTAGTCGGGATAGGCGCCGACGAGCAGCTCGCAATCGCCCATGGTGGCGAGGAAGGCGAGGGCCTCGTCCTCATCGAAGGGCTTCTCGGCCTTGAAGAGGAACTCGTTGCAATAGCGGAACTCCGAGCCCTCCCAGTCGTCGTTGGCCTCGATCTTCACGCGATCGAGCGCGTCGGACTTGGCGGAATCGGCGTCGGCCTCGAAGGTGGTGGCGAAGTCCTCCACCGAGCTCGCGCGGCCCAGGGCCGCGGCGACGAAGTTCTCGAGGAAGATGGCGAAACCGAAGGCGCCGGAGTCGACGACGCCGTTCTCCTTGAGGACGGGAAGCAGGTCGGGCGTGCGGGCGACGGACTGATAGGCCTCGACGACGAGGGCGTCGAGAGTCTCGCCGGCGGTCATGCGCTTCTTCTCGCACTCGTCGGCCTTGGTCGAGACATCGCGCAAGACGGTGAGGATCGTGCCCTCGATGGGCTTGCGAACCGCCTGGAAGGCGACCTTGACGGCACGACGGAACGCAGCGGCGATGTGCGCCGAGGTGACGGGCTCGGTGGCGCTGATGAGGCCCTCGGCCACACCACGGAGGATCTGGGAGGTGATGACGCCGGAGTTGCCACGGGCGCCCATCAGGGAGCCGTGGGTGATGGCACCGGCGATGGCCTCCATGTCGGCGTCGGCGGGAAGCGCGGAGAGCTCCTTCACAACGGACTGGAGGGTGAGCGACATATTGGTGCCGGTGTCGCCATCGGGGACCGGGAAGACGTTGAGCTTGTTGATCTCCTCCGACTTCTCCGCCACGGCGCCAGCGGCGATGGGGAAGCAGGTGCGAACGGTCTTTGCAATCATTGAGTTGGACTCCATCTTCTGCGTCCACGCGCTAGGCGCGAGACTTCATTCCGTCGATATGGATAGCGATCTTGAGCTTGGCGGGATCGATCTGGGCGATCTCGGCCAGGGTGAAGGACACCGCGCTCGCGAGGTTCTGGCTCACGGACCTCATGTTGACGCCGGCCTCGATGACCACATGCAGGTCGACGGTGAGTCCGTCCTCGCCAGACGCGACCATCACGCCCTTGCGCAGGCGTTGGCCGGAGGATAGGCGGACGCTCTCGGCACCCTGCAGCTGCTCGGCCATGCCGACCACGCCGTAGCAGGACATTGCCGCGTATCCGGCGATGTCGGCGATCACGTCGTTGGAGACGCTGAGCGTCCCGTTGATAACCTCAGGCATGTATCTCCTTCCGCGACGCGCCCGCGGCGGCGTCAGTTCAAGGGAGTAATCTGTCTAATGGTACTACGGATGCAGGCTGGACGTGGTGGCATACAACGTCTTCACACGTAGTTGGGCGTGTGTCGCCAAAAGCGCGATGGTGACCGAGTGGACATTTTCGCATGGATTTGTGTCCGTGCAGTCACCATCGACGCAAAGGAATAAGAAGCGAGGGGCCGGTAAGGTGCCTATCGGCCCGCCTGCTCCATCTGGGCCTTGCGGGCATCTTGGGCCGTCGGCGTCACGCGGAAGCGGAGCTCCTTGTTAGCGCCCTCCGCGGGCACGTTGACGGTGTAACTCACCTCGACGCTCTCCCCCGGCTTCATGCGGATCTCGTTGTAGAAGACCTGAAGGTCGTTATGGGTGGCCTCGGACATGGAGCCGTAACTGTTCTGCACATCGGAGATGGAGCCGCCGAAGGGCGCGTAGAGATAGAGGCGCAGGATCTGCTGCGAGGGGGCATCGGCGCGAGGGCTGTGCGCCTTAACGTACGCCGGAAGCGCATCGGCCTCCTCCTGCGTCATGGTGTTGGTGAGAGTCGCCTTCACCTTATAGCTGGCGGAGCCATCGGGGTTGAGCACGCGCTCCCCCACCTGGGTCTGGATATCCAGGTACCAATCGAGCTTGGAGTAGCTGTAGTTGTTCACGTAAAGACCCGTCTGGGGATCATCGGCGCTGGTGGGAAGAGCGCCCGCGACGCCCATGCTCTCCATGAGCTCCTGCTCGTCCGCATCGGCCATCCAGACGAGCAGACGCCCCTCGGAGGCTCCGCGGCCAAGTGTCTCGGCGAACCTGACCAGATCGAGGTCACCCATGTTATCCAAGAGCTTGTCGAAGGCGGCATCTGCCACAGAGGCGAAGACGGCGTCTTGCATGTCATTCTGCGTTGGATAGTTCCAGTAGACATCGCTCAGCAGGGCCTGAGCGGCGTTGGAGGCTGTGACCTCGGTCCCATCCACCGCGGTAACGCCGCCCACCACCTCGAGCATGTACTGGAGGAAGGTGGGATCGAGGGCGATCACGCCATCGATATGCTGGTCGCCATGGTTGGCGCTCCACAGCGTGCTGATGATCTGAGAACCGCGGGGGAAGTCGGGGATGAAGAACGAGTCCCCCGAGGTGTAGTTGAGCGTCTCGGCCTCCGGCTGGAAGAGGGTCATCTCCTCGTCGGATATGGAGACCCGGGAACGGAGGGCGGGGTCCTTGACAATCTGGGCCCCCTCGAACTCGCCGAGCGTGATGGCGCCGTCATCCACCGTCAGGACGCCCGCGGCGCCCGTGAAGCCGCCCATGGCGCGGATCTCCGCGTTGTTTTCGGCGGCGAGGAGATAGTTGCGGGGACGCCCGTCGGCACCGAGCATGCCGGGCAGGACGCGCGAGAGGTCGTCGGCGGAGCGAGCGACGGGGGCAAGGGAGGCGAAGGCCGTCTTTGCCTTGTCGACCAGCTCCGTCACCTGTCCGATATGGGTGTCTCCGATCGATTGGACACGATCGTTGGCGTCGGTGAGTACGGGGGCGACATCGGCGACGGCGGACATGAGCGTGGTCGCACCATCGACATCTATGATGCCGCCATCTTGGATGAGCCCCTTGATGGGATGCTTTGCGAAGGCGTCGCCCATGGGAACGAGGGCATCGTTTGCAACAGTGTCGAGCACGCCCACCAGCTCACGCGCAGCGGAAATGTCGGAACCGTACACCGGAACGAACGAGGCAACGGTCCACAACGGCCCCGAGACCTCGCGATTCATGTTGGAGGCGAGCTCGGCGATGCGCGAGGCGTCCGCGGCGATGGCGGCGGAATCACCCGAAACCACATCCTTGCCCATGCCCTCCATGAGGGAGAGAACCTCTTTCGCATCGTCACGCATGCCGCGCGCCGATCCGACGAGAGCGAAGGCACCAGCACCGAGAGCAACCAAGAACACCACAAGGATGCCCACGACCAAGGGCCACCGCGCGGAGCGTCCGCGCTTGCCTCCACGACGCGTGGGCTTTTGAGGCTCCGCCGGACCGATGTTGCCAAAATCGTAGAACTCCTCCTTGGTGCCGGAGGAGGCGAAGCGATCATTCCCAGGAGTGGAGGAGGCACCATCCGCAGCCGCGGGTGCCGAGAAATCAACATGGGCCCCAGCGGCGCTTATGAAGGCGAAGGTATCATCTGGGGAAGCCCCTTGAGGCCGCTGGCCATCGGGGCCGAACGCCCCACCAAGATCCAGCCTCCCCGTCTCATCGGCAGAGGAAGCGGGCCCTCCGAAACGCTGGCCCTGCGGGCGCTCGACCGGGGTGTCATCCCACTCGCGAGGCGACTCGTTGTTGGACGGCGTCTTGAAATGCCTTCCGCTCATATATCCCTCCACTATATGACGTCCTTCGATGCGTGCAGCACGCCGCAGGCGAAAACGTGAAACTGCCAATTCCCAACAAGAATACCATCCTTGATGCCGCCCCAGCCCAAATGCAGAAGAAGCACAGGGGCATCGGAGGAGGGATTGAACCCTTGTGGCTGGAAAGAAATCGGACCCAAAGCGCAGAGATGCGAAAGGGCCCCGCCGCCCATATTGAGCGACGGGGCCCCATAAAGGCAGACGCTTAGAGAAGCGTGCCGATCCAGCACAGGGCGATGCAGACCACGATGGTTCCCACGAGGACCCACGTCGTCTTGATCTTCCTGCCCATGATCCAGTACATGAAGCCAAAGACCAAGAGCTGGGGCAGGCAGGGCATGATCATGGTGAGGTAGTCCGTGAGCGGCTGGGCGAAGTCGCCGGACCCGACCATGATGGGCAGATCGACGGTGATATAGCTCGCGACCATGCCGCCGATCGCCATGAGGCCCACGACGCCGGCGACGAAGGTGACCTTCTCCATCAGGCCGCCTTTCGCGGCGTCAGTTATGAAGGACGAGCCGTACTCATAGCCCATCTTGAGCCCGAACCAGCGGATGGCGAAGGCCGGGATGTTGAAGACGAGCAGAAGGAGGATCGCACCCAAGGGACTCCCCTGCTGCGCGAAACCGATGGCGATACCCGTCGCGATCACGCGCAGGGTACCCGCGATGAGGGAGTCGCCGATGCCGGCGAGCGGTCCCATGAGCGAGGTCTTGACCGCCGCAATGGTGGAACCGTCGAAGGTCGGGTTGGCGGCATCCTCCTCTTCCATGGCGGCATCTATGCCCAAAAGCAGGGTGGAGAGCTGCGGGGTGATGGACATGAAGTCCAGCGAACGCGCGTAGGCGCTCTTCTGTTTGTCGGAATCCTTCTCGTAGAGCTTCTCAACGACGGGGGCGATGGCATAGGAGTAGCCCATGTTCTGTTGCCGCTCGTAGTTCCAGGAGCTATCGAGCATGCAGGAGCGCCAAAACATGCGGCGCAGGTCGCGGTCGTCGAGCTTCTTGATGGTATCGGTCTGCATGGGAGCACCCTTCGTCGTGGTCGAGGTCACGGAATCAGAAGTCGTCGTCATCGGTGTCCACCTCCAAAGCGGGCCTTCCACCCTGCGACGTGTAGAAGACGAGGATGGCTGCCAAGACGGCCGCGCAGGCCGTGACGCCGACGATGTTCATTCCACCGTAGGCGACGAGCAGGAATCCCAGGAACAGGAAGCAGGCGAGCTTCTTGTTGATGATCATGCGCGTGAGCATGGCGAAACCGATGGCGGGGATGAGACCCATGGCGTAGTTGAGGCCGTCGGTGATGAAGGACGGAATCGAGTTGACGATCCCCTGGATCGCCTGCGCCCCGACAAAGAAGCCCGCAGCGCAGAGCGCGGAGCAGGTGACTACCTGGATCAGGACGAAGAGCAGGTGCATGGCGTCGACGCCACGACGATCGCAGGCAAGGGCCCGCTTGTCGGCGCGCGCGGACATGATGGGTCCGACCACCGCCATGAGGAAGTTCCAGTAGATGGACATGAGCAGCGAGACGGGAACGGCGATGGCGACGGCCTCAGCCACGTCGGCGCCCGCCGCGATGACGTAGGCGGTGCCGATGACCGAGCCCGATGTCATGTCGGGGGGATTGCTCGCACCGATAGCCTGGGCACCGAGATACACCAGCTCGAGCGTCGCGCCGACCATGCAGCCGGTCGAGAGGTCGCCGAGCGCGAGGCCCGTGAGGGCGCCCAGGACGATCGGGCGGTTGAGCAGGGCACTCGAGAGCACGCTGTTGCAGTAGCCGATTGCCGCGACAACGAAGATGAGCGCGGTTTGGACCAACAAGGTATCCATCGCTTCTCCTAACCGATAAGTTTCATGGCCTCATCCGAGCGGTCGCTCGGGGTCATCTGAACGAACACGTGGATGCCGGCGGCATCGAGCTGGCGGATGCGGTCGCACTCGCCCTCGGAGACGAAGACGGCCTCGGAGATCTGGCGCTTGCCCTCCTCGACCTTGATGCCGCCGAGGTTGACCTCGCGGATCTGGGGAACGCCCTCGCACAGGCGCCATACATCCTCGATGCTCTCCGTGATGATGAAGAGGTTGTACTTGTCGGTGACGCCGCTCTGAATGGCGGCGATGGAGTCATCCACGGTCTTGATGACAAGCTTGCAGCCTTGGGGCTTGGCCATCTTGAGCACCGATTTGCGCAGCTCGTCTCCGGCCACGGCGTCGTTGGCTATGAGGATGCAGTCCGCACCGACGTGGCGAACCCAGCTGAAAGCGACCTGACCATGCAGAAGGCGATGGTCCACACGAACGGCTTTGATCATTGCTCTCCCCTCCTCACCGCGCGCACGGCATCCATGAGCTCGCGAACGCGCTGGACCGAAACGTCGCCGTCGTCGCGACGGGTATCTTTGAGACAACTGCCCACCACAGCGCCATCGGCTATGGAAAGGCTCGACGCCGCGTTCTCGGGTGTGACGCCAGCGGCCACGATCAAGGGGAAGTCGCCCAGACCGGCCCTGAAGGAACGGATCTTCTCAACCGAGGTCTCTTGTCCCGTGGCGTCCTGGGTGACCGCGACGGCATCGCAGCGCCCCTTGGCGATCTCCAGGTCCTCCTCAAGGGTTCGATCGGAGAGCACGGGCTGGTACTTGAAGCGAACGCCTCCCAGCACGCACCCGTCGTAGGAGGCGCGATTGAGCTCAAGGAAGGCGGCGATCGACTCCTCGTCGCGCGGCTTCACGTGGCCCACGACGGAGTCGAGCTGGACAAAGGCGGCGCCGAACTCGCGGGCGAGCTCAAAGCCCATCGCATCGACGTTGAGGCAATTGACGCCGTAGACCACTTGGGAGCGTGCCGAGCGGATGTACTCGAGCGCGCGACGCATGTCGCCATATGTGCCGAAGTAGTTCTCGACGATCACGGCGTCGACACCTTCCGAGATATAGATGTCGAGCTCTCGCTTCATGCGCTCCATCACATCGTCTGGGTTCGTGCCCTTAAGATGGAGCATCGCCATAACGGGTTTCTCCTCTTTGAAGAGCGAGAGGAACCCCCTGCTTCTTGCCATCAGACCACCTCCATTGAGTTGACGGCTCGGGATAAGCCTTGCATCCCGTTAACAGAAGTATAGAGATTTCACGCACGGAATAATACAAGTTAATACAATTGATATGTCCCTTTCGCCAAACGTCGGCTTTTTGAACGGCAACGGCAGGGAAAGAGTGGCTGGCGACACGTCGATCGGCACGGAGGACACCCCAGATGTGGGGCGGGCGGGGGAGGCTATACTTCTTAGATAGTGCAAATGGCAAGCATAAGGAGCATTACCCGTGCGTCAACCCGAACCCTGCGCGCTGACCCTTCAGGAAAAACTCGAGCTGGAGCTCTCCAATGCCATAGCCCAGGGCATCTTCGCGCCTGGCGAGAAGATCCCCACGGAGCACGAGCTCGCCGCGTCGCATGGTGTGAGCCGTGTGACGGTCCGAGGCGCCCTGAAGCGGCTCGTCGAACGCGGCCTGCTTGTCAAGCGGCAGGGAAAGGGAACCTATGTCAGGCCGAGCGCCCATGTGGAGAGCACGCTCAGCACAGGCAGCTTCACTGAGACCTGTCTGGAGGCGGGATGCATGCCCTCGACGCGCATCGTCGGCAGCACGGTCCGCACCGCCGACGAGGGAACGTCCAAGATCCTGGAGCTAGACGAGCGCTCTGAGGGCAAGGTCATGGAGATCAGGCGCCTGCGCTTGGTCGATGGCGCGCCCTGCATCGTGGAGGACGACACGATCCCGTGGAGGTTCTCATTCCTGCTGGAGACACCACTCGAGAACAGGTCCCTCTTCTCCCTGCTGGAAGAAGAGGGAGGGTGCGCCATCGCAGGCTTCGAGGACCAGTTTGGCATAACGAGCGCCACAGCAGAGCTGGCAGAGCTTTTGGAGATAAAGCGGGGCGACCCGGTTCTAGAGGTGACTGAGACCGTCGTTGACATGGATGGCAGGACGCTCTACATGAACCGTCAGTTCATCGCAACCGAGCGATACACCTACGCGGTGAGGTCATTTAAGAAGTGAGGCCGGGGCTCGCGTAGCTTAATGATTCGATTTAAAGGTGGCCGGCGCGCAGGGGTTTCTCCTCTTGCGCGCCGGCCTCTGACTCATTTGGTCCACGGTATCTCTTGTGTCCGATGCCCCTATTCGGAATCCGAGAGATCTATCGCTACCCCTCCGTCCTTTAATTCAGGACACCTGCCGTCCGCATATTTCACCATGAGCGCACGCGGGGACTCACCGTTGAAAAAGCGCTCATCAACATCAACGATGTCGTAGCCCCCAAGGATGAAGTTCCTGATGCTCGGTGTGTTTCTAGGATCAACCGTCGCCGCAAAAATTTCGACCCCTTTGCCGATCAGCTCTGATTCCAGATCTTCCGCCAGCTTTCTTTGCAGTCCCAAACCACGACAAGTGTCGGCGACCGCTACTGAATCCATGCACCACGCGTGATCGAGAGCTTCGTCTGGAATATCGATCGCCTTGCCAAGCCAGGACCTCTCATCTCCAACCAAGGGTGTTGCGATGTAAAAAGCGACAAGCTCTTGGTTCTTGAACGCCAGAACCGCACGAGCACCATTACTGAATTTGTTTCTGATGCGATCCACGTCGCTTATCGCGTAAAAGTCGGGTTGACTGCAGCTATTCCGAGCCGACACCATCAAGTCTCGTATTGATTCAGCGTCAGCCTCGCTCGCCTCTCGGAAGGACAGCCCTCTCCAGGGGTCGAATCTCTTTTCAAAGAAGGGTTTTAACAAACCCTTTAGCTTCGAGGGCCCTTTGAAATCAAAGAGGGTGTTCGGATCGACTTCGTCACCACGAACCAACAGGTTAGCGACTTGAGTCGGCGACTCCCCCTCATCAACCGAGATGCCTCCATCTATGACAACATGAAGAAGACGTTCGATTTCATCTGAATAGAAACGATGAAGCCTCACAACATCATCTTTAGGGAGAAGAGCGAAGAGGCCTGAGATCTCGTCAGCATCGCTACACAGCTTTTCAAATGACTTATCTGTCGAAGGGTCCAAAGTGCCCCGTGTTTTGGACAGATCGGAGTCCTCAATCCGACCAATCAACTCGCCAACGATGCGAGCGATGAGCTTGATTCTTTTTCCAACATCCAAATGGAACGGACCGTCGAGCAAAGCAGTGAGGCGTAGCGCTTCGGTTGCATAGGTGAGCGATTCCAGAAGACAGTCCAATCTTTCCTGGTCGGTGAAATCGTGCTTTTCCT
>JAXDWR010000082.1:0-4150 GCA_034088265.1 Collinsella sp.
GATGTTGGCCGCGCCGAGGGACTGCTCGAAGGCGCCGTCGAGGTCCATGTGGTAGGGCATGATGATATGGGCGTTGCCGGAGACCTTGAGGTTGGCGGTCGAGATGCCGTCGCCCTCGAACATATCGATCTCCTCGAGCAGGACCGCGGGGTTCACCACGCATCCGTTGCCGATGACCGAGATGCAATCGGGGTACATGATGCCCGAGGGTACCTGGTGCAGACCGTACTTCTTATCGCCCACCACGATGGTGTGCCCCGCGTTGTTACCGCCCTGATAGCGTACGACGCAGTCGAAATCCGGCGCGATGAGGTCGCAGATCTTGCCCTTTCCCTCATCGCCCCACTGGGTACCGACCAACACTGCCGACGTCATGACAACTCCTCATTGAATCGAAATCCGGGGCGAAGCCCCTGCACAGGGGCGAAATCCCCCCAACGTTCCCATTATAGGCGGACGCCCTCGCAAGATGGTCGGCACACGGTATCTGCGTCAATCAATCGGCGAGGGGTCGGCCATGGAGTGCGCACGTCATCCCCTCACGCATCCGCATGCTCGTTGAGCTCGTAGAACTTGGTGGAGGATGGCAGGAACACGAGGTCCACGTCGCCGATGGGACCGGAACGGTTCTTGGCGAGGACGATGCGCGTGATGCCCTCGTCCGGACGGTCGTCGCGGGCGGCCTCCTGCTCGGAACTCGACCTGTCCAGGAACATGACGATGTCGGCGTCCTGCTCGATCGAGCCGGACTCCCTCAGGTCCGAGAGCTGGGGACGCTTGCCCGTGCGACTCTCCACCTGACGCGAGAGCTGGGAGAGGGATATGACCGGTATCTTGAGCTCCTTGGCCATGATCTTGAGGGCGCGGGACATCTCGGAGACCTCGACGGCGCGCGATTCCGCCCTGCGACCAGCGGGAGGGCTCACGAGCTGGAGGTAGTCGAGGATGACGATCGATTTCTCCTTGTTGTGGAGCATGCGGCGGGCCTTGGCGCGGATCTCGGTGACGGTGATGCCCGGCGTGTCATCGATGAGGATGTCGAGCTTCGAGAGCTCCTGCGTCGCCTCGTTGATGTTCGCCCACTCCTGGGGCGAGATCCGACCGGTCCTGAAGTGCGACATGTCCACCTGCGCGTGTGCGCAGATGAGGCGCTGCGCGATCTCCTTGCCCGACATCTCGAGGGAGAAGAAGCCCACGGTGTAGCCTGCGGCCGCGGCGTTGAGGGCGAGGTTCAGGGCGAAGGAGGTCTTACCGACAGCGGGACGGGCGCCGATGATGACAAGCTGTCCCTCACGGAAGCCCATGATCATCCTATCCAGGCTCGGATAGCCCGTCGGCACGCCCTGGGCGATGCCACCAGCCGCGCAGACCTCCTCCGCCTCCTTGTACGCCTCGACCATGAAATCGGTGAGGGGTTTGTAGCTATTGCTCACCTCGCGCGCCGTCACGGAGAGGAGCATGCTCTCCGCGCGCTCGATGACCTCCTTGGTGTCGGTCGGCGCGTCATAGGCGAGCGCGTTGATCTGGTTCGTCGCACCGATGATCTCCCTGAGCATGGCGTCTCGCCGAACGATGCCGGCGTGGTGCTGCCAGTTGACGAGCGAGAGCGTCTGCCCCATGAGCTCAAGGATGTACGCCTCGCCGCCGACGGCGGCGAGCTTGTCGATCGAGGTGAGGTAGTCGATGAGCGAGATCGCATCGATGGGGAGGTTGCGCTCGTACATCTCGTGCATAGCCGAGAAGAGGGTCTTGTGGGCGGGGCGGTAGAAATCGTCGGGCAACAGCCTGACGAGCGCCTCCTCGACAACCTCGCCGGAGAGCATCATGGCTGCGAGGACGTCTGCCTCGGCCTCGATGTTGTTGGGCGGCGTGAGCCGCGCGCCGCGATCGGCGATGCCAGGGGAATCCCAGGAGATGTCGCTCATAGCTCCCGTCACGCTCCTTACCACGTATTGCAACTCGATACGAATGGGTCTTCATTATCGGGGGAGCGAACGTGTTTGCCAAATCTGTCAAGCGCGGCGCTCAAGCCCTCTTCGTGCGGTTTTATTAGTTCACATGATGCTGTAGAAAACCCCGGTGCCCTTTCACTGCAGAAACGACGGTTTTCCACGTTTTCCACAATTTGATGTTCATGAGAAAAAAGTTATCCACAACTCTTCGATGACCTGCTCTTATTCATTTTGAAGCATTCATACGCTGGTCTTTTAGATAAAACGTATGTGAAGGTTATATGAACTCGCAGGTAGATTTGCTGTCTATATCCAAAGCGCAGGTAAACCATAAAGAAGAAGTTGAAACTTGGTATTCATCAGATAACTGGTCTTGCTTTTGGGCATCCAGTTGACGACCCGATCGATATGTGGACAGATCGAAGTAATCAACAGCCATGCCATCACATGTCGTCACAAAACGCGCCGGATCGGGAAACCCACTTCACCCGTCAAGAGAAGAGCCCGGCCCCCTCATAGGGAACCGGGCTCTCGGAGAAGGCGATGGGCCGGTGTTACTCGGCGGCAGCCTCGGTCTCGACCTCAGCCTCGACCTCGGTCTCGGTCTCGACGGCCTCCTCGGCCTGCTCCTCGACGCCAACGAGGACCTTGACGGTGGCGCGGATCTCGCGATAGAGCGAGATGGCGACCTCGTGGGTGCCGGCGAGCTTGATGGCCTTGCCGAGCTCGACGCGCTTGCGGTCGATCTCGACACCGAGCTGCGCCTTGATCGCATCGACGATCATGGCGGAGGTGACGGAACCGAAGAGGACGCCCTCGTCGCCAACCTTGGCTTCAACGACGACGGCCTTGCCCTCGAGGGTCCCCTTGAGCGCCTCGGCGTCGGCCAGACGGACGGCCTCGCGCTTGGCGATGTTGTTGCGACGCTCCTCGAGCTGCTTCAGGTTGCCCTTGGTAGCCGCAACGGCGAGCTTCTTGGGGAACAGGTAGTTCTCGGCATAGCCCTGAGCGACATCAACGATATCGCCTTCGCCACCCTTGCCCTTGATCTCACCCAGAAGAACGACTTTCATGAGATCTCCTTGATACGTGCATCGCGGCGTGCGATGCATTCCAACGTGTTCGCCCTATGACTCGGAGCCATTCCGCTGTAGCTTGCGGAAGTTGGCCCACACGTCAATCAGGCCGACGATGCTCAGAACGAACATCGTCTCGAGCCAAACAGATAGAAAGACCACGGCGAACCTGCCCAGGCATCCGAGCCTGAATCGATTCGACAGGCCGATCGCGACACCGAACCCCTGCAACATGAAGATGAGGCGGACGCTCATGAGGGCGGTCGCGCTCACCACGAGCAGGATGTCGGCTCCCGGAATACCCGAGAGCGAGACACCGAACCCGAGTATCGAGGTTGCGAGGGCACCGACGACCCAGACGGGCATGTCGAAGTTCGCAAGCGAGGGGATCCGAGGGGAATCGGCGACGCGGGCATACATGAGATGCGATCCGACGCCGGCGGCGAGCGCGTCCACGGCGGCCGAAGCCACGTAGACGAAAGGCCAGACCGCCCTGAACAAGGGCATCATCTGCTGAATCAGCAGATCGGCCTCGAGGCCCGTCCCCAAACTCCCCTGAGCCTGGGCGGTGAGAACGGCCAGGACCTGGTCGACCACCTCGGTCAGGGAGGAACCGGACGATGCGAGAAGCACCGCCTGGATGCCGATGTTGCACAACGCGACGAGGACGACGACCAGGGAGACCCCGAGGACCGTCGCCTTGTGGTCGCGCATGCACCATGCGATCCCCAAGGCACACAGGAGCGAGGACGATGTGACGAGGGCGTACATCGACCCCAGAGCGAACTCGAGAACGGAGATAGCGATAGCGCACTGGATGGCGACGGCGAAACCACGACCACCCTTCGCCTCGAGCGTCTCGCGAACACCATAGCCCATGGTCGCGATACCTAGGAAGGGTACGAAATGGTTCACCACGCAGCCGGCGAGCATCATGAGGATGCCCGACACGAGCCTCGGCTCCCGGCGATTAGGCCTCACCGGATGCAAGGGCGCAAGCTGACGGTTATCACTCGACCCGTTCCCCATCTACCTGTTCGGACCTCCTGGATCCTAGCCGCGATCGCGATTGCCGCGGGAGGAAACCACGGGAACGGTGTACGGCAGGAGAGCCATCTCGCG
>JAXDWR010000083.1:0-4801 GCA_034088265.1 Collinsella sp.
AACAACGGCAACATCCGCATGGCCGCCGAGGCCGCCGCATCCGCATGCGAGGACAAGCACGTCGTGGTCATCCCCACCAAGACCGTCCCGCAGGCGTTCTCCGCGCTCTTCGCCGTCATGCCCGAGTCCCCGGTCGACGAGGTCGTCGAGGCCATGACCGAGGCCTTCCAGGAGGTCCGCGACGGCGAGGTCACCCGTGCCGTGCGCGACTCCCAGGCCTCCGACGGCTCCCCGATCCACGACGGCGACGTCATGGGCATCATCCAGGGCTCCATCGACATCGTGGGCTCCGATGTCCTCAAGGTCACGGTCGACTGCATCAACCGCATGATGGATGAGGAGGAGGGCGACTCCCTCACCATCCTCGCCGGTGAGGAGCTCTCCGACGAGGCGTTCCAGGAGATCCTCGACGCCATCGAGGAGGCCCAGCCCGACCTCGAGATCGATTCGCACCGTGGCGAGCAGCCGCTCTATCCGGTGATCTTCTCCATCGAGTAGGGGCGCCATGCTCTCGACGCGCGGCATCCAGCTGCCAGAGGCTTCCGCGCGCCTGACGCGCGCAACGCTCCTTCTGGAGGACGTCTCGCGACTCAAATATGTCTCTGGATCCCGTGAGGAGGCCCTTCGCAAGCTCGGCATCGAGCGAGTGGGGGACCTCCTCCTCCATATCCCGCATCGCTATCTCGACTTCACCCATTCCCATAGCATCGAGACGGCGCCCATAGGGCAGGTCTGCACCATCGTCGCCGCCGTCGATCGCGTGGTCGAGAAGCGCCCGCGCCCGCGCCTCGTGGTGACCGAGGTGTCGCTCGTCGACGAGACCGGTGTTTTGCAGGTCTCCTTCTTCAGGCAGCCATGGCTCGCCGAGCAGCTCAAGCCGGGCGATCGGCTCGCGGTCATGGGGAAGCTCGAGTTCTCCTACGGGTTCAAGCGCATGGTCTCGCCCCATTTCGAGAAGCTCGACCCCGGCTCGGGCACAGGGACCATCCTGCCCGTCCATCCCGCCAGCGAGGGCGTGAGCCCGGCCTGGATCAGGCGCATCGTGTCGGGTGCCCTCGAGGCCGTATCCGATTTCGCCGATCCCATCCCGGCTCGCCTCAGGGCCGGACACGGGCTCATGAGCCTCTCCCGCGCCGTTCGCCAGATCCATTTCCCCGCATCGCTGGCCCAGGCGGCCCTCGCGCGGCGTCGCCTTGCCTTCGATGAGCTGCTCTATCTCCAGCTGGCCCTCAGGCTCCGAAACGATGCCAACCTCCTCGGCGTCGAGCCCATCCGCCACGTGGTGGGGACCCATGTCTCGGCCCTTCGCGCGGCGCTCCCGTTCGTCCTCACAGATGAGCAGGAGGGGGCCTGCGAGGAGATCTTGGGTGACATGTGCGACGGTGCGCGCGTCATGAGCCGTCTGCTTCTGGGCGATGTGGGCACGGGCAAGACGGCGGTCGCGAGCGTCGCCCTCGCAGCCGTCGCCGACACCGGGACCCAGGCTTGCGTCATGGCCCCCACAGGCGTCCTGGCCAGGCAGTACGCCGTCAAGAGCGGGCCCATGCTCGAGCAGGCGGGGATAAGGTGGGCGCTTCTCACCGCATCGACGCGCGCCGCGGAGCGCGAGGAGCTGCTCTGCGCGCTCAGGGCCGGCGAGATCGACGTACTGTTTGGGACGCATGCCGTCCTTGGGGACGACGTGGTGTTCCGGGCCCTGTCGCTTGTGGTGATCGACGAGCAGCATCGTTTTGGCGTGGGGCAGCGCAACCTGCTGCGCTCCAAGGGGCCGGGTGCCGACTTGCTCGTCATGACCGCGACGCCCATCCCGCGCACGCTCGCGCTCTCGGTGTACGGCGACCTTGACACCAGCATCATCCGCACGCGCCCGGTTCCCGGAGCGGGTGTGGAGACTCGGGTCCTCGACGAGTCGAACCGGGACATCGCCCACGGGGCGATCCGCGACGCGCTGGCTGAGGGCCGACAGGCCTATGTCATCTGCCCCCTGGTGTCCGAGCGCGAGGGCATCGACGAGCTCGAGGACGTTCCTGGGCTCGATCGGGCTGCCGACGGATCGGATGCGGGGGCGGGCACCCTCCACTCCGTCGAGTCGGAGCTCGAGCGCCTGCGCCATGTCTTCCCACAGCACAGGGTCGAGGCGCTCACCGGTCGGATGCCCCCGCGCGAGAAGGACCGCGTCATCGATGAGTTCCATCGCGGCGACATTCAGATCTTGGTTGCCACCACGGTGGTCGAGGTGGGCGTGGACGTGCCCAACGCGACCGTCATGGTCATAGAGAACGGCGAGCGCTTTGGCTTGGCGACCCTGCACCAGCTGCGCGGACGCGTGGGTCGTGGTAAGCTATCGGGCTCGTGCTTCGTCATGTGCGCCCTCAAGCGAAAGCGGGGTCGCAAGTCGGCCGCGATCGACCGCCTCGAGGCGCTCGAGGCCACGTCCGACGGGTTCCGTCTTGCCGAGATGGATCTTCGCCTGCGCCACGAGGGCGAGATCCTGGGATTGCGCCAGCACGGCGGCGTGAGTCTGAGGTTCGTCGATCTCGATGCCGATGCGGATCTCATCGAGTGGGCGCACACGGACGCCGAGGAGCTGCTCGGGAGCGCTCCCGCGCTCGATTCCGCGGCGGCTCTCCCGCTCCGTCACGAGGTGATCGATCGTTACGGCGATGTTTTCAAGGAGGTCAGCGGAGGATGAGGATCGTCGCTGGGGAATGGCGCGGGCGCAGGCTCTCGGAGCCGCGGGGCCGCGAGACGACGCGTCCCACGACCGACAGGGTTCGTGAGGCGTGCGCCTCGATGGTCACCTCGGCGCTGCCCGATGGGATCGAGGGCATCCGCGTGCTCGATGCCTTCGCGGGGTCGGGTGCGCTCGGCATGGAGTTCCTATCGCGCGGGGCCGCCTCCGCGACCTTCTTCGACATCGATCGGGGTGCGGCGGCGCTCGTGCGCAAGAACCTCGAGGCCCTCTCGTGCCCCAAAGGTCGCTACCGGATCGTATCGGGCGATGTGTCGCTCTCCGCGGCCAAGGGTCGCGTTCCCGGCGGCCCCTTCGATCTCGTCCTGCTCGACCCGCCCTATGCCATGGACCCCGTCGAGGTCGCGCGGATCCTGGACGCCCTCGCGGGGCATGGGCTTATCGCGGAGGGTGCGATCGCCCTCTACGAGCACGCCGCCTCCGCGCCGGGCACCGACCCCGAGCGCTTCGAGGTCGTGCGCGAGAAGCGCTACGGGACGACTGCGGTCGATCTCCTGGTGTATCGCCCCTGATGAGCTTGGGCGGCCCCGTTCCGCCGTCCATATAGATTGCGAGGATCGATGATGATAGAACACGCCCTGGTGCCCGGCACCTTCGACCCCATAACCCATGGACATATCGACGTCGTCCGGCGCGCCAGCAGGATCTTCCCGCGCGTGACGGTCGCCGTCGCCGAGTCCCTGGGGAAAAATGGCGTCGGCACGGTGTTCACGCTCGAGGAGCGCGTGGCGCTCGCCCGCGAGGCCCTCGCGGATGTCCCCGGGGTGTCGGTCGAGCCCTTCACGGGGCTCTTGGTGGATTTTGCGCGGGAGCAGGGCGCCTCCGCCGTGGTCAAGGGCCTGCGCGCCATGACCGATTTCGAGTACGAGCTGCAGCAGGCCGATCTCAACTATCGTCTCGACCCAGAGCTCGAGTCGATCTATGTCATGAGCGCCCCGCAATACGGCTATCTCTCGTCGTCGGTTGTGAGGCAGATCGCCTCGTTTGGAGGGGATGTGTCGGAGTTTGTCCCCGCAGGGGTCGCAGCGGCCCTGAAAGAGCGCTTTTCATAGATTCTCGCTGCATGTGCTACCATGTCGAGAAGATTGCAACCGTTGAAAGGAGATCGGATGCCGGGCGAGAACCTTCCTGGCGAGAGGATTGAGAGCTTGGTCGAGGAACTCGAGGGGATCATCGAGGAAGCCAAGCCGCCTTTCGGCAAGAGCGCGCAGTTCAAAGTCATCGAGACCGATGTCTTCTTCAACATCCTTGATGAGATCCGTATGAGCTTCCCCGAGGAGTGGCAGAAGTCCCGTCGCATCCTGCGTGAGCGCGACGAGCTCCTCGCCTCCGCGGTGGCCCAGGCCGACTCCATCATCGCCGACGCCCAGCAGCAGGCCCTCACCATAGCCGGCGAGCAGGAGATCGTTCGCCTCGCCCAGCAGCAGGCCGACGACATCCGCGATCGCGCCCAGCAGTACGAGCGCGAGACCCGCTATGCGGCCGAGGACTACGCCGAGCAGGTCTTCACGCACCTCGAGGAGAACCTCAAGTCGCTGACCTCGACCGTCGCGCGCTGCCGTCAGCAGCTCAACGAGAACGCCAGCCAGGCGCAGAACGGCGCTTGGTAGCCATGGGCGCCTTCGATCCGGTGACCGTGGACCTCACGGGGCGCCTCGAGAATCCCGGCGAGTCGCTGCCCATCCAGGGCACGCTCGCCATCGACACGTTCGAAGTCGGCGGCAAGGAGTTCTCGCTTGCCGATGGCGTCGCCTACGATGTGGTCCTCACCAATGCGGGCGACGGCATCCTGGCCTCCGGGATCGTCCGCGCCTCTGCGACGGGTTCGTGCGATCGCTGCCTGGAGCCCGCCGCCTTCGATGTCTCGGGCGAGATCGAGGAGTACTTCCTCTTCGAGGCGCCTGAGAACGAGGAGGCCTATGAGGACGGCTTCGAGGTCGTCGGGGAGGATCGCGTGATCGACCTCTCCGAGGCCATCAACGACGCCGTCGTCATGGACACCCCCTTCGTGGTGCTCTGCCGTCCCGATTGCCAAGGGATCTGCCCCAC
>JAXDWR010000084.1:0-4277 GCA_034088265.1 Collinsella sp.
AGAGGCGGTCCTTTGGAAGGCCCAGGTGGTCGGCCGAGGTGATGAACTCGTAGGCCCACGCGATGGCGTCGGCCTTGGTGTAGCCGCCAAACGAGAAGTTGCCCAGCATCTCGAAGAACGAGAGGTGGCGCGCGTCGCCGATGTTGTCGATGTCGTTGGTGCGCAGGCACTTCTGGCAGGAGCAGGCGCCGATCTCCTTCATCGTCTTCTTACCCTGGTAGTACTCCTTGAACTGGTTCATGCCGGCGTTGGCGAGCAGCAGGGAGGGGTCGTCGGGGACGAGGGACGACGAGGGATAGAGCTTGTTGCCGCGCTCCTCGAAGAACGAGAGGTATGCGGAGCGGATCTGGGCGGTGGTCATGGTTGGGTAATCGGAGATCATGAGGAAGCCTCTTCTTGTCAGCGTGTCGGTATCTTGAACCACACGATTATAGCGGCAGAGTTTGGAAAGGCGGCGAGAAGCCCCTCCCGTTCAGCGAATCTACGCCGTGAAGACAATCATTTCCCCTCATCCGAGCCATGCTGTGGCTGGGAGGCGTCGTCGGTGTGGGAGAAGGGGCTTCGAAACACGCCGGTCTGGCCAAGCCTGCCCGGGGCACCGTCGATCCCCTGGAGCTTCGCCCAGGGGTTGTCGAGCGGCGGGGGCGGCACCATCTTTGCCTCGGGGACGACGTCATCGCTCAGGATGCGCGACTCCGAGACGAACGTGTCGTCACCCAGCGCATCGAAGGCGGGGACCGGAGCACCGTCCGCGTCCTGGAAGGGCGTCCCTTTGAACAGCGCGCCGTCGTAGGAGACGATCTGATTGCCCGTTCTCGACTCGAAGTAGAAGATGAACAGGCTCTTCACGACCGCGGCTATAGGGAGCGCGACGATCATGCCCACGGTCCCACCCAAAGTAGAGCCGAGGATGAGAGCCGTCAGCGACAGCACGGGATGGACCTGCATGGTGGACTGGTTGATCTTGGGGGCTATGAGGTTGTCGGTGACGTTTTGGGAGAGGATGGCGACGGCCATGGTCCAAAACGCCATCGAGGGACTGTAGGCGAGGGCGATGAGGGCGGCGATGAACGCCGAGATGCTCGGACCGACGACGGGGATGATGTTGAGGACGCCGGAGAGGACGCCCATTGCACCCGCGTAAGGGTGGCCCACGATCGCGAAGCCCACGAAGGCAAGGGCGCCCTGGATGATCGAGTTGATCACGGTGGAGCGCAGATAACCGCCGACCGATCGGGAGACGACGGCGATCATGAGGCGGTAGTCGAGGGCGCGCTCGTCACCCAGAACATCGCAGATCTCGTCGTTGATGCGGGGGTAGTCGAGCGCGAGCCAATAGGCGAGCACAAAGCCAAGGAAGACGATGAAGACCGTCGAGGCGATGTTGTTGACCATGGGCACGAGGCCATCCTTGACGGCTCCGATGATACCGGCGAGCGCCTCGTTGAAGGCCTGCTGGAGGGTGGATATCATCGCCTCGAAGTCGACGATGCCGCTCAGGTGCTCAAAGATCGCATAGCGCGTCTCCATCTCGGCGATCCATGCGCCAAAGGCGGCGAGCTGCTTGGGAGCGTCGCGCAGCAGGTCGATGACCTGACCCGCGAACAGCGGGATGACGATCATGAAGAGCAGCATGACACCGACGATGACCACGACGAGGCCGATGATCGCGGCAAGGCCGCGTGGCATGCCGCGACGGTCGAGCACGTTGACGATCGGCGAGGCCACGAAGGATGCGGTCGCACCGACGGCGAGGAACAGCAGCGTCCCCGACAGGATGCCCAGAAGCTGAAGGGCGACGCCGAGGATGACGATGATGCCGATGGCTATCCAGACGTTGAGGAACAGTGTCTTGAGACCACGGTCGTGCGTGGCGCGAGAGGTTGTGCGATCTTGCATGGGACTCCTAGTCGAGGGGGCGGGCTAGCGGCCCATGACCCCCTCGGGATCGATCTTGTCTTGGATCTTCTTGAGGGTTCGGCGCAGAAGTCGGGAGACCTGGACCTGGGAGATGCCGAGCTTCTCCGCGATCTCTATCTGGGTCATGCCCTGGAGGAACCTCAGGTCGATGACCTCGCGCTCCCGCGGCGAGAACCCCTTCAAAGCCTCCTCGATGACAAGGCGGTCGTCGGTGAAGTTGAGCTCCGAGTCCTCCGTGGCATAGCGCTCGATCACGCTCGGGGCGTCCTCGTTCTCGGAGAAGCCGGTGCCCTCAAGGGGGACCGAGCTGTATGCCGAAGAGGATTCCATGGCCTCGAGGACCTCGTCAACCGAGGCATCGAGATAGGCTGCGATCTCGTCGATCTTGGGCGAGCGCTGAAGCTCGGTGGTCAGGGTGTCGACGGCCGAGTTGACCTTCGCCGAGAGCTCCTGGAGACGCCGGGGGACGCGCACGCTCCAGCCTTTGTCGCGGAAATGGCGCTTGATCTCACCGAGGATGGTCGGCGTGGCGTAGGTCGTAAACTCCAAGCCACGGCTCGGGTCGAAGCGATCGATAGCTTTGAGAAGCCCGAGGTAGCCGACTTGGACGAGGTCATCCAGGGGCTCTCCCCTGTTCTTGAATTTGTTGGCGAGGAAGCGGACGAGGTTGAGATGGGACATGACGAGCTTCTCCCTCGCCTCGAGGTCCCCCTCCTCCTTGTATTTACGGAAGAGCTCACGGGTCTTCTCTTTGTCCCATGCCGCCTTGCCGCCGCGCATCGTCTTCTGGGAATCCGTCATCAGGCATCGGCTTTCAGGACGAGTTCGAGCGCGGAGGAATCCTCGCGCTTCTCATAGCTATCGCAGACGGCGCCGAGGATCAGATCGGCATACGCCGAGGTGGCGTCCTCGTCACCCGCCGAACCGAACGCGATGCCATCCAGACCGAAGGTCATGGCGACGCGCTCGGCATCGTAGGCGAAATCTATCTCGAGCTCGGCGCCGGGACCGCTCGCACAGGCGTAGATGAAAGCTTCCTCGGCAGCCATGCGGACGTCCTCGACACGGTCGACCGACATTGCCGCCAAGGTCGCCACGTTGGAGGCGGTCATGCGGACGAGCCGGGCGAGGGCGGGATCGGCCTGGACGCAGAGCCTGATCGAATTCTTAGAGCTCATCGTTTTCCTCCGATTCGGTGGAGTACGTGTAATAGCGCGACCCCGTGGGCTCGGAGGATGAGGTGTCCTCGGATCCGGAAGGCGTCGGTTCGGGGACGGAACCCTGTTCGAGGGCATGTTCGGAGGAGGCGCCGCGACCCCGTCCGAGGAGCTGCTGGACCTTCTCGCTCGCCGCGTCAGCGAGACCCGAGACCGCATCCGAGGCGGACGACACCGTTCCCGTGACCTGGGAGACGTCGCGAAGAACGCCGTTCACCTCGATGAGGTCGGCGGAAAGGGCCTCGATCGCGACACCGGCCTGCTTGAGGAGGGGCTCAACCTGAGCGAGGGCGGGGGAAAGCTCGTCGAGGGCCCCGTCGAGCTTGGCGATGACGGGCCGCGCCTCATTGACGACCTCGTTGACCTCCTCGACGGACTTATCGAGGGACTCGACGGTCCCGCGGGCGCGACGGAGCGTGAGCGCGAGCTCGATCACCGCCCAGACGCCGGCGGCGGCGAGGACGATGAGAACGATCTGGAGCCAATCCATGATGCCTCCCAGTGAAAAAGAGCGATTCCAACATGAAAGCCCCCTCCGGTCCGCCGCAGGGCGGTCGCGGGGGCTTTTGTCAATGGTACCCCATGAAGGCGCAATCAATCACGCCCCGTCGCGCCAACGGATCGCCGTCCGGCTCAAGACGCGTCATCGGAGACCTTGGGTGCGCGCCCGGAGCGATCGCGCGCGGATTGCTCGACGCGCCACTCCTCCCACCCGCGCCCAGCGGGGCGCCAGAAGGCGCCGCGCTCGAGCCCGTCGGGAAGGTAGCGCTGCTCAACCCACCCCTCAGGGTGATCATGGGGATAGAGGTAGGGCCCGTAGGCGTCGGAGCCTGGACGATGCCGGTCGCGCAAATGGCTCGGGACCTCCCGCATCCCGCTCGACCTGACGTCGGCCAAGGCCGCATCTATGGCGGCCTCGCAGGCGTTCGATTTGGGTGCGAGGGCATTGTAGATGGCGGCTTGGGCAAGGTTTATACGACATTCGGGATATCCGATCGACTCCGCCGCCTTGAACGCGGCCTCGGCGACGAGGATGGCCTGGGGATCGGCGTTCCCGATGTCCTCCGAGGCGGCGATCAGGATGCGACGGGCTATGAATTTGGGATCCTCCCCGGCATCGATCATCCGTGCAAGCCAGTA
>JAXDWR010000085.1:0-29366 GCA_034088265.1 Collinsella sp.
ACGGCCTCGCGGAAGCTCGCGGCGGCGGCGGCGAGGTCGCCGGCGGCGGCGAGCGCCTTGCCCTGGTTGGTCAGGAGGGCGCCGCGCTTCCCATAGGAGGCGTCATCGAGGGCCACGGCATAGGCGGCGGCGGCGTCGGCATACAACCCGAGCCTCATGAGCGAGTTGCCGCGGAGATGATCGGCCTCGCCGAAAGGCTCGTTGGGGGCCTTCGCAGCCGAGAACAGCTGCGCGGCGGTCGAGAAGTCACCGGCGCGGTAGGCGGCGCGGGCCTGGTCCAGTAGCTGTGCGTTCACAGTTGCTCCTTATCGTCGGGAAGGTCTTTTACGCGGAGTGCTCGATGCTGACGCGAACGATCTCGTCGCCCGCACGCAGGCGGGAGATGACGTCGAGGCCCTCGATCGTGGTCCCGAACACGGTGTAACCGGAATCGAGGTTGTGCTGCGGGCCGAGGCAGAAGTAGAACTGGGATCCCGCGGAGTCCGGGTTCATGGAGCGCGCCATGGCAAGGGCGCCGTCGACATGGCTGTTGCGGGGGTTGGTCTGGAACTCGGCCTTGATGCAATAGCCGGGACCGCCAGTTCCAGGCATGCCGTCGGGGCCCTCCAGGCCCTTGGCGACCTCCTCGCGCGTCATGTCGCGCGTGTTGGGGCATCCGCCTTGGATGACGAATCCCGGAACGTAGCGATGGAACTTCAGCCCATCATAGAAGCCCATCTCGGAGAGCTCGCAGAAATTGGCGACATGGATGGGCGCGCCATCCCCGTCGAGCCTGACGCGGATCGTGCCCGACGTCGTCTCGATGACGGCGACCTCGTCGCCCTGGATCTGGTATTCAGGCGTGTGGAGCTTCCTGCCAAACATCTCGTTCCTCCCACATCAAACGATATATCCAGACAATCTTAGCAATAACGGGAGGATTTCACGAATTCGGCATGCTAGGAGGTCTTCTCGACCGGCTTCCACTCCTCGACGTGTGCGAAGTACTCATCGCGGGCGGCGGAGTCATCCTGGGCGCGGTCGCGCAAGGGGGTGAGGATCTCGTCCATGTGCGCGGAGGGGAGGTCGCTTCCGTTGTAGGAGAGCGAGATATCCCATGATGCGCAGTACATGTCGAGTCGGATGCGGACCCAGCCGGCGAGCTGCTTGAGATGCTCGACGTCCTCGATATAGGGAGAGTCATCATCCAGATCGAGGGCGTCGAGATCCGCCAGGACCGAGTCGATCAGGTCCCGGGAGGCGAAAGCGCTCGCCGAGCGCTCCTCCCGCACCGCGCGGTCGCTTGCTATGAACCCGTATTCGTAGTCCTCGATGATGCCGCCGAGCGATTCGAACGCCGACACGATCTTGTTATGGGATGAGGAGAGGACCTGGAAGACCTCGGAATCGGTCATGGGGCCCGGTTCGCTCGAGGGGGGCGTCGCATCAGCCGATGCCTGCTGCGCGGACCCTTGGGGAAGCTGGCGGCTGGGGAACATGTCGCTCGCCGCGTCCTGGAAGGAATCCATGAAGCCGGGCATGACGCCGAGGGGGTCGGTGAGGACGAAATAGACCCCACCGCCGATGGCAGCGAGGAGGAGCACGATCGCGAGGAAGGGGCCCCAACGCCGCTTGCGATTCTCGTGATAGGGATCGCCGGCCACAGACGCATCGATCCTCGAGGCATCGAGGATGTTCGTGGACGAGGGGTCCATGGAGTCATCGAGGACCTGGGCGGCGGTGGGGGCGTTGACATGCGGGACTTGAGGGGTGCCGTCGATCGCATGCTGCGAGAGGCGCGGGAAGCTCGCGGTCCGCCCGGCGGCGAGATCGCGTGAAGCCGAGCTGGTGGAGAGGATCCCGGGCGCCGGGCGACCGCACTTGGGGCAGATCCTGTCATGGGTGAAGAGGCGCGCCCCGCAGCCCTCGCAGAAGACGGGCTCGGAGCCCGAGGAGGCGCCGTCGATGCGGGTTCCGCAGTGGGGACAGAACCCTGCCGTTGGATCGACCGTCTTGAGGCAATGGGGGCAGTTCACAGGACCCTCTTTCGAACGCGAGGTCTAGTCGATGAGTTGGTCGAGGACGAAGGGGAGGATGCCCGCGGAGGCGAGATAGGCTCCCTCGGTCTCGGTGTCGACGCGGACGCGCGCCTCGAACTCGAGGCGCGAGCCATCCGTGCGATGTGCGGTCACATGAGCATACGACGGATCCGGCATGCCCTGTGAAAAATCCACGGGAGCGATATCGATGCGCTCCGTGCCGTCGAGCCCCAGCGCCTCGACACCCTCCCCTTCCTTGAACTGGAGGGGAAGGATACCCATGCCGACGAGGTTGGATCGATGGATGCGCTCGAAGCTCTCCGCGATCACGGCTCGCACGCCGAGCAGGGCCGGCGCCTTCGCGGCCCAGTCGCGCGAGGAGCCCGATCCGTACATCTTCCCCGCAAGGATCACCAGGGGCGCACCGTGGCGTCGAGCCGAGCGGGCGGCATCGAAGATCGACACGACATCATCCGACCACGGGTCGCGCGTCCAGCCGCCCATGCGACCGCGCGCGAGCTTGTTCTGGAGCCTGACGTTGGCGAAGCAACCCCTCATCATGACCTCATGGTTGCCTCGACGGGATCCATAGGTGTTGAAGTCGGACTCGGCGACGCCGTTCTCCTCAAGATAGATAGCGGCGGGCGATCCGGGCATGATGGAGCCGGCGGGTGAGATGTGATCGGTGGTGACGAAGTCACCGAGGTTGGCCAGGACGCGCGCGCCTTGGAGCTCGAAGGTGCCCGCATCGCCCCGATCATCGAAGTAGGGCGGCTCGCGGACATAGGTCGAATCATCGCTCCAGGAGAAGGTGCTCGATGGAGTGCTGGGGAGCGCGCGCCAGGTCCCATCCCCTGTCGCGGCCCCTCTCGCGGCTGCGTAGATGGCGGGCGTGAGGACCTGGGAGAGCGTCTCGTCGATCTGAGCGGCGGTGGGAAGGAGGTCCGCGAGCATGACCGCCCCCTCGCGCCCTTGGCAGACGGGCTGGGAGGTGAGGTCGATGTCCATGGTGCCGGCGAGGGAGTAGGCGACGACGAGGGCCGGGGCGGCCAGGTAGTTCTGGGCGACATCGGGGCTGATGCGCCCATCGAAGTTGCGATTGCCCGACAGGATGCTCGTCAACTCGCAGTCACCCGCGATCTCGTGCATGGGATCGAACAGGGGACCCGAGTTGCCGATGCAGCTCATGCAGCCCCATCCGCACACCGAGAACCCGAGCTCGGCGAGAGGCTCGAGAAGGCCCGCGCGCCGCAGCAGCTCGGTCGTCGAGTGGGATCCGGGCGCGAGGACCTTCTTGACCCACGGGAGGGGTTCGCAGCCGAGCTCCACAGCGCGGCGCGCGACCAGGCCCGCGGCGACCATCATCGCCGGATCGGTGGCGGTGGTGCAGCTCGTGACGGCGGCGATGGCGAGGGCACCGTGGCGTATCTCGTGGATCCGGGAGTCGAAGGTGACATCATGGGCGGGATCAAGGGGCGAGCGTCCATGGTCGCGCAGGGCCTCGTTGAACCGATCGCGGGCGCCAGAGAGAGGGACGCGGTTGTGGGGGCGCGAGGGGCCCGCGAGCGAGGGCTCGATGGTGGAGAGGTCTATCTCCACGACATCGCTGTAGACGACGACGTCGGCTGCCGAACCCAAGAGCCCCTGCACGTCAAGGTAGGCGCGGGCGAGCTCGATGTCGTGCTCCCCGGCGCCCATGAGCGCCATCTGGTCGAGCGTCGCGTCATCGGCTGGGAAGAGCGTGGCCGTGCAACCGTATTCCGGGGACATGTTCGCGATCGTCGCGCGCTGCGTGGGCGTCAGCGCGCCGACGCCGGGTCCGAAGCACTCGACGAGCGATCCCACGACGCCGCGCGCTCGCAGGCGCTCAGCGAAGGTGAGGGCGACGTCCATGGCACTCGCGCACCCGGGGAGGCTCCCGACGAGGCGAACCCCGATGACCGAGGGGACGCGCATCGTGATGGGCTGGCCCAGGGCCGCGGCCTCGGCCTCGATGCCGCCCACGCCCCATCCAAGGACCCCCATCCCGTTGGCCGTCGGCGTATGCGAGTCGGTGCCCACCAGGGTGTCGAAGTAGATGGCCTCGTCCCCATCGCCGATGGGCCCGCGCCATGCGACGCGGCAGAGCCGCTCGATGTTGAGTTGATGGCAGATCCCGACTCCCGGCGGGATGATCTGGACGTTCTCGAAGCTTTCGGCGCTCCATTTGAGGAACGAGAACCGCTCCGAGTTGCGCTCCGCCTCGATCCGGGCGTTCTCCTCAGATGCCGAGGGGCACGAGACGACGTCGGCCGTGACCGAATGGTCGACGACGAGCGTGCAGGGGATCTGGGGGTTGATGAGCGAGGGGTCGGCCCCGCGGCGCGCGGCGGCGTCGCGCATGGCTGCGAAATCGACGAAGACGGGGACACCGGTGAAATCTTGGAACAGCACGCGTGCGGGCATGAACTCGATCTCGCCGCCAGGCTCCCCTGCCATACCGGCGCGCACGATCTCGCGCGCCTGGGCGAGCGCCCGATCTGGATCGGACACGCAACGCAGGACGTTCTCGACGAGGATCTTCAGGCCGACGGGCAACCTTGCCGCACCCTCGACGTCGGTGATGGAGAAGTAGCTCAGGCGCTCTCCCCCAACCTCGAGCTCATGCCGGGCGAAGCGCTCGGAGGTCTGGGTTTCGGTCATGGGGCCCCCTTCGTCGATGGGAATGGTCATGGCATTCGAGAATCTTACGCGCGTTGCGCCTCAATCGCGGCGTCGCCGGCGACGTGCGGGCATCTTCACGCGAATACCCGAGGCGGCACGTTCGATCTTGAGGCCGCCGCCGCGCCGCCGCCCATCCGCTGGGATGGATCGGGAGGCGCCGATCTGCGCGCGCTTGAGATCCCTTCTCGAACGGTGCTCCTCGAGCGAGGACGATGCGCGCCGCGCGATCCTCCCCATATAGGAGTCGGATGTGGAGACGCGCATGTCGCCGCGGCCGAACGAGACGCGCACGCCGCGTCCGAAGCCGCTCGCGCGGTGCAGGGCCCGCGGCGTCCTCGCGTCGAGACGGTCGGCGAGGCTGAAGAAGATCACCGAGCCTGCGGCGGAGACCAGGGCGGCGGTCGGCGCCGAGATCCAATCCAGGGGCGCGACCGAGAAGAACGAGGGGAAGAGGAGCACGCCCGCCGAGATCCCGACGACGACGATGACGAGGACGCAGACGCGAAGCGGCGTGAAGGGGACGGATATGCGGAAGATCAGGCTCGCGCCCATAACGCAGGTGGAGACGAGGCAGAGAAGCGAGAGCTCGCCCGCGCCGAGGCCCAGGAGCGCGGCGAGCGCCATGGAGAGGGAGCAGCACGCGATGACGGCGAGGGCCGCGGGGAGGGCCCGTTTGAGCACGTTGGTGAGGAACGACCCCTCGATACGGGCCTTGTTGGGCTCGAGCGCGAGCACGAAACTAGGGAATCCGATGCAGAAGAAGTTGATGAGCGTCATGGTGATCGGCTCGAAGGGATAGGGCGGGAAGGCGATGCAGATCGCCGCGAGGCCCATGGAGAAGAGCGTTTTGGTGAGGAAAAGCGCCGCCGACCTCTGGAGGTTGTTGATGGAGCGGCGGCCCTCGGCGACCACCGCGGGCATCGAGGCGAAGTCGTTGTCGACGAGGACGATCTCGGCAACGTTGCGGGCGGCATCGGAGCCCGCGGCCATCGCCACCGAGCAGTCCGCCTCCTTGAGCGCGAGCACGTCGTTGACGCCGTCGCCCGTCATCGCGACGGTGTGGCCGCGGCGTTTGAGCGCGACGACGAGCTCGCGTTTCTGCTGGGGCGTCACACGTCCGAAGATGTGATAGCGATCGACGGCGGCATCGAGTTTGGCCGGTGTGTCGAGCGTGGTGGCGTCGATGAAGGAGTCGGATCCGGGGATACCCACATGGCGGGCGATCGCCGCGACCGTCCGGGGGTCGTCGCCCGAGATCACGTTGAGCTCAACGCCCTGGTCGGTGAAGTATCGAATCGTCTCGGCCGCGCTCGAGCGGATCTCGTCGCGTATGGCGACGAGTCCGAGGGGGCGCGCGGATCCGATGAGGGAGCCCTCGTCATCGAAACCATCGACCGCGGCGGCGACGAGGACACGGCAGCCGTCAGTGAGTCGGGACACCTCCCCCTCGATCCGAGCGAAGGCGTCGGCATCCAAGACGAACTGCGCGGCCCCCATGACATAGGAGCCCTCGGGGAAGGTGGCACCGCTCCATTTCCGGGCGGACGAGAACGGCACGACGCGCGATGGAGTCGAGGCGGCGACGTCGAGCCCGGCGTAATGATCGAGGAGCGCGCGGCATGTCTCGTTGGCATCCTCCGAGGTGGCGCGTGCGATGTTGGCGAGCGCGAAGTCGACCGCCCCCGCATCCGCCCCCTCGAGGGGATGCACCCCCTCGACCTCCATGCGGCCCGACGTGATGGTGCCGGTCTTATCGAGGCAGAGCACGTCGACCCGCGCGAGGGTCTCGATGCAGTAGAGCTGCTGGGCGAGGACGTTTCGCCGGGCCAGGCGGATCGTGGCGATGGCGAGGACCGACGACGTCAAGAGGACGAGACCCTGCGGGATCATGCCGATGAGGGCACCGACCGTCGAGAGGATCGACTTGGCGACCTGCCCCCACGGGGCATGGCCGAGGAGGAGCCAGGGAAGGAAGTCCTCCTGGACCCCCGCTTCGAGGACGGCCTCGTAGGAGCCGTGGGCGCTCGAGAGGAATAGGGCGATCCCCAAAGGGAGCATGAGCGCGCTCGCGAACCGCACGATGGCGTTGAGCGCCGCCATGATCTCGGAGTTGACCTTCTTGACGTATTTCGCCTCGTTGTTGATCTTCGCCACATAGTTGTCGGCACCGACGTGGATCACCCGTGCACGGACGAGCCCGGAGTCCACGAAGCTCCCGCTCATGAGCTCGCTTCCCGGGACCTTGCGGATCAGGTCGCTCTCTCCGGTGAGCAGGCTCTCGTTGACCTGGGCTTCGCCCTCGACGACGATCGCGTCGGCGGGTATCTGGTCCCCGCGCCCGAGCTTGATGATGTCGTCGAGGACGATTTGGTCGAGCTCGAGCTCAAGCTCGACGCCGTCGCGGATGGCGATGGCCCGCTTGGAGGCGAGAAGCGTGAGCCTGTCGACCATGCGCTTGGAGCGCAGGGATTGGATGATGCCGATCGAGGTGTTGAGCAGGACCACGCCTAGGAAGGTGAGGTTCTTGAAGGCGCCGGTTGTGAGGACGAGGGCCGCGAGGATGACGTTGACGAAGTTGAACAGCGTGCAGGTGTTCTCGATGACGAGCTGCCGTATCGACTTGGTCTTGAGCTCGGTGTTGACGTTGACGAGCCCCCGATCGATTCGATCCCTCACCTCATCTGACGTGAGGCCCTTCCTGGGATCTGGCGAAGGAGCGGTCGCCTTGGGATCATGGGTCGCGGGTTGGGCGGAGGAGGTGCTGATAGACATATGGGACCCCATGCGATGACTAGATACGAAAAGCCCGCCGTAAGGCGGGACTGGAAGATCGAAGTTGGTGCCCCGTATAGGGTTCGAACCTACGGCCTTCTGCTCCGGAGGCAGACGCTCTAATCCACTGAGCTAACGGGGCACGACGCGATTGATTATACCCAAAAGGCGCGTGGCATCTAAAAGAAAACGCGATTTTCCGAATCGACATCCAAGACCAGCGCGTCAGGGGTGGCGCCTTTGTAACAAGGGCCACGTGGCGCCACCGGCGCCGCGTCGTTGGTATAAACTTGCATGATTCATGTGTTTGAACAGACCGCGACACGACATCGAAGGAGACCCCATGATCGCCATCCTCAAGAAGGACGCCCCGCTCGACGCCGTTGACCAGCTGATCGACTGGATCGAGCGCAAGGGGCTCCAGACCCATGTCAGCCACGGCGAGAGCGAGACCATCATAGGCTTGGTCGGCGACACGACCAAGATCGACCCCTTCCTGCTCGAATCGATGGATATAGTCAAGCGCGTCCAGCGCGTCTCGGAGCCCTTCAAGAAGGCCAACCGCTCCTTCCATCCCGCCGACTCCGTCGTTGACTGCGGTCACGGGGTCAAGATCGGCGGCGGCCATTTCCAGGTCATCGCCGGTCCCTGCTCGGTCGAGGGCGGGAACCTCCTCCGGATCGCGCGGCGATGCAAGGCCGCGGGCGCCACGATGCTGCGCGGAGGCGCCTACAAGCCGCGGACGAGCCCCTATGCCTACCAGGGTATGGGTTCGGAGGGACTCGATCTTCTCATCGAGGCGTCGCGCGAGCTCGACATGCCCATCGTGACCGAGATCATGGACCCGCGCGATGTCGAGCTCTTCCTCGACAAGGGCATCGATGTCATGCAGATCGGCGCGCGGAACGCCCAGAACTTCACGCTCCTGAAGGAGGTGGGCAAGACATCCACCCCGATCCTGCTCAAGCGCGGCATGTCAGGGACCTTGGACGAGCTCCTCATGGCCGCCGAGTACATCATGAGCGAGGGGAACGACAACGTCATCCTCTGCGAGCGCGGCATCAGGACCTTCGAGACGCGGACGCGCAACACCTTCGACCTGAACGCCGTGCCCGCCCTCCATTATCTGAGCCATCTCCCCGTCGTGGCCGACCCGAGTCACGCCACGGGCTATACGCGCTACGTCGAGCCCATGGCGCTCGCGGCCGTGGCGGCCGGGGCGGACGGACTCGAGATCGAAGTGCACGACGATCCCGCGCGCGCATGGTCGGATGGTGCCCAGGCGCTGACGCCCGAGATGTTCGAGAGGACCATGGAGCGAATCCGGGCAATCCGGGCCGCCCTGGTCGATGACGAGGGGGCGTGCGCACATGTCTGCGACTGAGGGATGCGTCGGCATCGTCGGCATCGGCCTGATCGGCGGGAGCCTCGCCAAGGCCTACCATGCCGCGGGATGGCGGGTGCTCGGATGCGACACCGACGCCGACACACTCGCGATAGCGCTCATCGACACCATCGACGGCGTCCTCCGGCCCTCGGCGTTCGCGGAATGCGACCTGATCATCCTCGCCGCATATCCCAAGGCCTGCGTGGAGTGGCTCGAGCTCCACGCTGACGCGCTCGGGAGCCTCGGTGCGGGATCGCCCATCGTCATGGACACCGCGGGCGTCAAGGAGGGGATCTGCCAGTCGTGCTTCGAGCTCGCCTCGGCCGCCGGCTTCCCCTTCTGCGGCGCCCATCCCATGGCGGGCACGGAGCACTCCGGGTTCGCCTGGTCCTCTGCGGACCTCTTCCGCGGGGCCCCCATGGTCCTCGTGCCTCCCGCCCTGCCCGATATCGAGCGCCTGGAGCTGCTCGATCGGTTGCACACGCTCTTGGCGCCCGTGGGATTCGGCCGCTTCTCGGTCACGACGCCCCAGGAGCACGACCGCGTCATCGCCTTCACGAGCCAGCTCGCCCATGTCGTCTCCAACGCCTACGTCAAGAGCCCGACGGCTCGCACCCATCATGGTTTCTCGGCGGGGAGCTACCGCGATCTGACCCGCGTCGCCAAGCTCAATCCGGAGATGTGGTCCGAGCTCATGGTCGAGGACGCCTCGTTCCTCGCCGCCGAGCTCGACCACCTGATAGGATCCTTGGGCGAGTATAGGGATGCCCTCGTCCAAAGGGACGAGGGGCGCCTTCGGGAGCTCCTCGACGAGGGGGACCGCATCAAGCGCGAGATCGATGACCAACCACGGCCACGAAGGTGAGGGAGCCGTCATGTATGAGATAGAGATCGAGGCGTCGAGCCCCTATACGGTGAGGATCGGCACCTTCCTGCTCGAGCAGGTGGGCGAGATCGTCCGCGACGTCTGCGCGGGATCCAAGGCCCTCGTCATCACCGACTCCAACGTGGGGCCGCTGTATGCCCAGCCGGTCAAGGAGGGCCTCGAGCGGGCTGGCTTCCAGGCCTCGGTGGCGACCTTTGAGGCCGGGGAGCAGAGCAAATGCATCTCCGTCTACTCTGACCTCCTCGAGACCTGCGCGCGCCACGAGCTCGATCGACGCGATGTCGTCGTCGCGCTGGGCGGCGGCGTCGTGGGCGACCTCTCGGGATTCGTCGCCGCCACCTACATGCGTGGCATCCCTTACGTCCAGGTTCCCACGAGCCTCCTCGCCATGGTCGATTCGTCCGTCGGGGGCAAGACCGCCATAGATCTGGCCGCGGGCAAGAACCTTGCCGGAGCGTTCTGGCAGCCCCGTGCCGTCATAGCCGACGTCGGATGCCTGGGGACGCTGCCGTACGACCGTCTCGCCGATGGTTGCGGCGAGGTCATCAAGCACGCCCTCATGGCCGATCCCGATCTTTTCGACGAGCTCGAGCTGACCCCGCTCACCCCCGACCTGCTCAAGCGCGACCTGTCCCGCGCCGCCTACCTCATCGCCCGCAACGTCGAGATCAAGCGCGCTGTCGTCGCTGCCGACGAGCGGGAGACGGGCATGCGCAAGATGCTCAATCTCGGCCATAGCATCGGCCACGGTATCGAGGCGGCCGAGGGATATCGCCTGGGTCATGGAACCTGCGTCGGCATCGGGATGCTCGCCATCGCGAGCTCCTCGGTGGCGGCCGGCGTGTGCGACGAGCATCTCCCCGACCGACTCGCCCGGCTCCTTCGGGCGCACGGCCTGTCGCTCTCGTTCTCCGCGAGTCCCGAGCGCGTCTATGAGGAGGCGCTCCATGACAAGAAGCGCACGGGCGATTCGCTCGATCTGGTCATCCCGCGCAGCGTCGGATCGGTCTCGATCGTGCCGACGCCGCTCGATGAGTTCCGCCGCATCCTTGAGGTCGGGCTCGCCTGCGCCGCGGCCCTCGCAAGCGACTTGGAAGGGGGTCGCGCATGATCGCGCATATCCATCCGGCCCTGCTCTCGGGCACGGTGCCCGCCATCGCATCCAAATCCGTCGCGCATCGCCTCATCATCGTCTCCGCCCTTGCCAACGGCGAGACGACGGTGGGGTGCAACACGACGTGCGCCGACATCGAGGCGACCATCCGCTGCCTCTCCGCGCTCGGGGCGCGCATCAAGGCGATCGAAGGCGGCTATCTGGTCAAACCCATGCCCAAGAGCGTCGCCTATGGGCTTCTGCGCGCTCTGCATGGCAACACCCTCGACTGCGGCGAATCCGGCTCGACCTTGAGGTTCATGCTGCCCGTCGCTTGCGCACTCGGGGCCGACTCCGTCTTCACGGGATCCAAGCGCCTCGGAGAGCGCCCCCTCTCGCCGCTCTACGAGGAGCTCATCGCGGCTGGGTGCGAGCTCGACTCCAACGGGGGCTTCCCTCTCAAGACCCGCGGCCGCATGCGGCCGGGCCGTTTCGAGCTTCCGGGGGATGTGAGCTCCCAGTACATCACCGGACTGCTCCTCGCCGCCCCGCTGCTCGATCGGCCGAGCCAGATCATCGTCTCCGGGCGCATCGAGAGCAGGCCCTACATCAACCTCACCATCCAGGCCATGAGGGAGTTCGGTGTTGATGTGTACGTCGACCGCGACCTCGATCCCGACGGCGGTGAGCGGACCGTCTTCACCACCGAGGACGACACCTACCGCACGCCCGGATCCGTGAAGGTCGAGGGGGACTGGTCAAACGCCGCCTTCTGGCTCTGCGCGGGCGCCATGGGCCGTCTCCCCATCAAGGTCGAGGGCCTCTCCCTCTCCTCCGCCCAAGGGGATCGCAACGTCCTCGCCGCGCTCTCCCGGTTCGGCGCGCGCATCGGGAGATCGACCGACGCCGCGATCGCCCGTCCCGACAAGCTCGTCGGCTTCGAGATGAGCGCCAAGGACATCCCCGACCTCGTCCCGATCATCGCGGCGGTGGCCTCGGTGTCCGAAGGCAGGACGGTGATCAACGACTGCGCGCGACTGCGCATCAAGGAGTCAGATCGCCTCGCCACCGTCGCGCAGGAGCTCGGCAACCTCGGTGCGGACATCCGCATCAAGCGCGATGCGCTCATCATCGACGGCGTCCCGAGCCTCATCGGCGGCACGGTCGACGCCCACAACGACCATCGCATCGCCATGATGGCGGCGATCGCCGCGATGCGCTGCGAGAACGACGTCCACATCCGTGGCGCCGAGGCGGTGGACAAGTCCTACCCCTCGTTCTTCGAGCACTATCGCTCGCTTGGCGGCATCGTCAGCCTGACGGCGGAATAGCGGGAGGGGTCGGACATGTCTTCTTGCATCGGCAACGTGTTGCGCACCAGCATCTTCGGTCAATCCCACTCCCCCGCCATCGGATGCTCCCTCGACGGGCTTCCGGCGGGGATACCGATCGACCTGGACAGGCTCCAGGCCTTCCTCGATCGCCGGGCCCCGGGTCGCGACGCGACCGCGACGGCGCGCCGCGAGGCGGATGCCGTCAAGATCATCGCGGGGATCGTCGATGGGGTCACCTGCGGAGCGCCTCTCGCCGCCATCCTCGAGAACGGCGACACCCGCTCCCAGGATTACTCCGAGCTCCGCCGCATCCCCAGGCCCGGGCATGCCGACTACCCCGCCTATATCAAATATCGGAACAACCATGACGTGGCCGGGGGCGGTCACTTCTCCGGGAGACTCACCGCCCCCTTGTGCGTGGCTGGCGGCATCGCACTGCAAGCGCTCGAGGGGCAGGGCGTGAGGATCGCGGCCCATATCTCCGAGCTTGCGCCCGAGGGCATCGCCGACATCCCGCTCTCGGACCTCGAGATCGACGAGGGCCAGCTCGATGCGATCCTAAAGTCCACCCTCCCCTGCATCGATGCCCATGTCGCCGAGCGCATGAGGGACCGGATCCTTGAAGCCCGATCCGAGCTCGACAGCATCGGGGGCGTGATCGAGTGCGCCGCCTACGGCGTCCCTGCCGGCACGGGCGATCCCATGTTCGACGGGATCGAGAACAGGATCGCGCGGATCGCCTTCGGGATCCCTGCCGTCAAGGGCGTGGACTTCGGCGCGGGCTTCGGTGCCGCGCGTCTGCGGGGCAGCCAGGACAACGATCCCTACGTCGTCGAATCCGGCCAGGTTCGGCCTCAATCCAATAGGGCGGGCGGAATCTTGGGCGGCATCGCCACCGGCATGCCCATCGTGTGGCGCATGGCCATCAAGCCGACGCCATCGATCGGGCGCGAGCAGCAAAGCGTCGATCTCGACATGGGAGCATCGTCCACCCTCGTCGTGCGTGGTCGCCATGACCCATGCATCGTACCGCGTGCCGTGCCGGTCGCCGAGGCGGTCTGCGCGCTCGCGATCCTCGATGCGATGCTCGAGGATGGGACCTTCGATCGCAACGCGCTTCTGGATAGACGCCACGCGCCAAGCCCCCAGGCCGCCCGTCAGATCTGATCAGGAGGATCGAACGAATGGAACTCTCGCAGGCAAGGATGCGCATAGACGATATCGACGCACGGATCCTCGATCTGTTCTGCGAGCGCATGGAGCTCGCATCCGAGGTCGCGCACAGCAAGATGAGGACCGGCAAGGCCGTGTTCGACCCCGCTCGCGAGCGCGAGAAGCTCGCCGACATCGCGGCCCGCGCGCCCGAGGGGCTCGAGCACAGCGCCATCGCGCTCTTCTCGCTGCTCATGAGCATGAATAAATCCGAGCAGCTCCGGATCATCAACCACTCGAAGGACGAATCGCGCTCGCAGCGAGCGCTCGCGCACCTGCTTCCCTCGACCGTCGGTTTCCCCGAGACCGGCACGGTCTGCTGTCAGGGTGTCGAAGGCGCCTACAGCCAGATCGCCGCATGCAAGCTCTTCAGGCTCCCCCAGATCACCTACGCCCCCACGTTCGAGGGCGTGTTCCGCGCCATAGCGGATGGCACCTGCGAGTTCGGTGTCCTGCCCATCGAGAACTCCACCGCCGGATCGGTCAACGCCGTCTATGACCTCCTGGCCAAATACCGTTTCTCGATCGTGCGCTCGCTGCGTCTCAAGATCGATCACAACCTCCTGGCCAAGCCCGGCGTGAGGATCGAGGACATCGCCGAGATCTTCTCGCACGAGCAGGCACTCGCGCAATGCGCCGACTTCCTCGCGAGCCTCGATGTCTCGACCCATGTGTGCCAGAACACCGCCCGGGCCGCCGAGCAGGTCGCCTCGAGCGATCGCCGGGATCTCGCAGCGCTCTCGTCCCGGGACTGCGCCTCGCTCTACGGCCTCGAGACGCTTAAGGCCGATGTCCAGGACTCCGATAACAACTACACCCGCTTCGTCGTCATCGCCCGCGATCCCGCCATCTACCCCGGGGCCAACCGCACGTCCATCATCCTCACGCTCAGAAGCGAGCCCGGCGCCCTCTATCGGGTCCTCGAGCGCATCTATGCGCTCGACATCAACCTGGTCAAGCTCGAGAGCCGTCCCATCCCCCAACGCGACTTCGAGTTCAGATTCTACTTCGATCTCGAATGCTCGCCGGTGAGCGATGCCTTCGCCGCGCTGCTCGACACGCTGGACGATGTGACGAGCAGTCTCACATATCTTGGAAGCTACACCGAGATCCTTTGATCGCCCGCATCTAGGTTTGGAGGCTCCATGCCATCTTCGCGTCCCCACGGGGTCCTGGGCCGCACGCTCGGACACAGCTACACTCCGGCGATCTACCGCACCCTCGCCGGCCTCGACTACCGTCGCTTCGAATGCGAGCCCGAGGATCTCGAGGCGTTCCTCAAGGGCGATGGCTGGGAGGGTGTGAACGTAACCATCCCCTACAAGCGCGCCGTCCTCCCCTATCTCGACGAGCTCTCCGAGGTCGCGCGAAGGCTCGGCAACGTCAACACCATCACCCGTCTCCCAAACGGGGGCCTTAAAGGGGACAACACCGATTACCATGGATTCAAGGTCTTGGTCGAGAGCCTCGGCATGGATCTTGAGGGCAAGCGCGCGCTCGTCTTCGGAGGGGGCGGCGGCGCCGGCTCCACTTGCATGACGGTGCTGGCCGATCTTGGGATGCGGGTCGATTCCGTGGGCCGCTCGGGGGCCTTGACCTACGACGATCTCGCCCGCGGCCTTCGTGCCGAGCTCGCGGTCAACTGCACGCCGGTCGGCATGTACCCCTCCTGTCCCGCAAGCGTCTGTCGGCTCGATGCCATCGAGGGGCTCGAGGGCCTTGTGGACATCGTCTACAACCCCGCCCGAACCGGCCTCATGATGCAGGCCGAGGAGCTCGGTATCGCCAGCGTCGGCGGGCTGCTCATGCTCGTCGCCCAAGCGGCGCGTGCCGTCGAGCTCTACACTGGCGAGTCCGTCTCCTTGGAGAGAACCATCGAGGTCACGAGGGAGCTATCCCGCGATGTCGAGAACATCGCGCTCATCGGCATGCCCGGATGCGGAAAGACGCGCGTCGGTCAGAACCTAGCCCGCCTCCTCGATAGGGAACATGTGGACCTCGACGCGGTCCTCGCGTCGGAGTTCGGATGCCCCTGCGGCGATTTCATCGTCCGCGAGGGCGAGGATGCGTTCCGTGACGCCGAGACCCGTGTCCTCGCATCCGTGTCCAAGCGATCCGGGTTGGTCATCTCGACGGGTGGCGGGATCGTGACCCGCCCCGATAACCGCGAGCTCTTGCACCAGAACAGCCGCATCGTCATGCTCGACAGACCTCTCGACGAGCTCTCGCGTAAAGGACGCCCCCTCACCCTGCGTGATGGCGTCGAGGGCCTGGCGAAAGCCCGCATGCCGCTCTATCGCGCATGGGCCGACGAGGTCATCGCATCACGCGAGACCGCCGAGCAGACCGCTCGCGCCATCATCGACTCGGTCGGCCTCGCTTCGAAGGGATGAGGAGAATACCATGAAGGCGATCGTCATCAACGGTCCGAACATCAACATGCTCGGCGTGCGCGAGCCGGCGATCTATGGGAGCGAGACCTATGAGGACCTCATCTTCCTCTGCCAAGACAAAGGGCGGGAGATGGGCTTTGACGGGGTCGCCTGCTTCCAGTCGAACCATGAGGGGGAGATCGTCGACGCGATCCAGGGCGCCCTGGGGGAGTTCGATGGGATCGTCATCAATCCCGCTGCATACACCCATACGAGCATCGCGATCCTCGATGCCCTGAAAGCGGTGGGGCTCCCCGCCATCGAGGTGCATATCTCCGATGTCGATGAACGCGAGCCGTTCAGGCACCTGTCCTATGTCGGCATGGCGTGCACGGGCCGTGTGGTGGGCGAGGGTATCCAGGGCTACGCGCATGCGTTGGAGATCCTCGCCGATCAGATCCGCCGCGCCTGATCAGCGTCTCGCTGAACTCGAACCCGAGCGCCTACGAGGGCGCGGGAGCGGATCCTCAAGCAGGGCCCGTGCGTGCGCGAGCGATTCCTCGGAACGATCGCCCGAAAGCATGCGGGCGATCTCGATGACTCGCTCCTCGCCCTCGACGCCATGCAGCTCGGTCGCGGGGCGACCCGCCTCGTCAACCCCGCGCCTCACAACGTAATGGCGGGATCCGACGACGGCGACCTGCGCGAGGTGCGTGACCACGAGGACCTGATGCGTGCGCGCGAGATCGGCGAGGACGGCGGCGAGGGAGCGGGCCGTGGCGCCGCCTACGCCGGCGTCGACCTCATCGAAAACAAGCGTGGCCGCCGAATCGGCCGCACCGAGCACCACCTTTGCCGCCAATAGCACGCGGGAGAGCTCGCCGCCCGAGGCGATACGGCGAAGGGGCCGGGGCGTGAGGCCGGCACCGCTGCGATAGAGGAGCTCGGATGCCGTGGGACCACTTGATCCCCAGCGCTCGCGAGGCAGCTCGCGCGATTGCCATATAAGCTCGGCGCCACCCATCTCGAGTCTTGCCATCTGACGAACGACCTCGCGGCAGAAACGGGGGCCCGCGGCGTCCCGACGCTTCCTGAGCGTCGAGGCCGCCCGTGCGAGATCGGCTTCGGCGGCATCCACCGCGGCACGGGCGCGACGCTCCGACTCCTCGGCGTCACCGACCAGATCCAGGAGCTCGCGGGACTCGTCTAAGCGTGCGCGCACGTCCTCCATGCGCGGACCGAACTGGCGCATGAGGCCCTTGAGCTCCGACATGCGCTCCTGGGCACGGGCGAGCGAGGCCGGGTCGAAATCGACGGCATCCCGATACCTCCTGAGCTCGGTTGCGACGTCCTCGACGAGGATGGAGGCTTCAGACAGGGTGTCGGCATAGCCAGAGAGCCTCTCGTCAACCGCTCCCATCCGAGTGAGCTCCGCCATGGCGGTGTTGAGCGCGTCGAGCGCTCCACCCTCGTCAGAGAGCGCGGACTGCGCGTCGTTGGCCGCGCTCGCAAGGGCCTCGGCATGCTCGGCACGAGGCAGGGACTCCTCGAGCTCCTCGAGCTCTCCCTCCCGCGGATCGACCTCGGAGATGCGCTCCACCACGAAGCGCGCCTCCTCCACGCGCGCGCTCTCGGCTCGGGCCGCGGCCATCACGCGATCAAGTTCGCGCGAGCCCTCGCGCGCGGCTTGAAGGCATAGACGATACTCCTCGAGCGCGGGTGCGATGTCATCGGCAGCCCAGGCATCGACCATGAGCACATGGCTCTGGGGATCGAGGAGGCTTTGATGCTCGTGCTGTCCGCACAGATCGACGATGGGTCCAACGCGCTCCGCGAGCTCGCGGACGCTGGCGATGGAGCCATCGATCTTGACGCGACTGCGTCCATCGGCGGAGACGCTCCGTGTGGCGCTGAGGCCATCGGGATCCTCGGCATCGAGGAAGAAGCGACCTTCGACGAGAAGGGCGTCCTCCCCCTCTCGGACACTCGAGGCGTCGGCTCGCTCGCCGGTTATGAGCTTGAGAGCGGAGAGGAGGGCGGTCTTGCCCGCCCCCGTCTCCCCGGTCAGGACAGTGAGGCCGGGGCCGGGCACGAGCGTCGCCTCGCGGATAAGCGCGAGGTTCTCGACATGCAGCTCATCAATCATCGCGGCGGACTCCATAGAAGACGCGGGACACCGAGGCATAGAAGGATTCGGGACCGTAGTCGAGCAAGAGCGCGTCATAGGGCGCACGGCTGACCTCGACGCGCTCAACCTCGCCCTCGGGCTCGAGGAACTGGCCATCGACCGCGATCGCGGGGACGGAGGGGCGCGACGTGCTCATGGAAACCTCGATGACATCGGAAGGGGAAGTCATGAACGCCCTCGCCTGGATCGTGTGGGGCGCGATCGGAACGCAGAGCAGGCCGGTGAAATCGGGGCTCACGATGGGACCTCCCGCACTGAGCGCGTACCCGGTCGACCCCGTCGCAGTGGAGACGACGACGCCGTCGCCGCGAAGTCGGTCGATGTGATGCCCGGAGACGGTGATATCGAATTCGACGAGGTCGGAAAGGGGTCCGCGCGTGAGCGCCATATCGTTGAGACCGACGGAGACGAGGGTCGACTCCCTGCCGTCATCGAGACGGGAGACGACGCGGGCTCGGAGCATCGAGCGGCGGCTGACATGCATCTCCCCTGCCAAGGCGTCGGCGACCACGGAGAGCACGTCGCCGTCCTCGGGGCTCGCAGCGGTGAGGAATCCCAGATGCCCGTAGGAGAGCCCGAGCACGGGGATCTCGCGCTCCCCGGCTATCCTGACGGCGCGAAGCAGGGTGCCGTCACCCCCCAGCGAGATGATGAGGTCGCTGCCCTCGACCTCGGGCTCACTCTGGAGCAGGGAGCGCTGGTCGGCGGCCCAGGCCACCTCGTATCCCTGACGCTCAAGCCAAAGCTCGAGGACCAAGCCGCTTTGTATGGCCTC
Source organism: Collinsella sp. (assembly GCA_034088265.1). Taxonomy (GTDB): domain Bacteria; phylum Actinomycetota; class Coriobacteriia; order Coriobacteriales; family Coriobacteriaceae; genus Collinsella. The sequence goes on from JAXDWR010000085.1 coordinate 18,741, forward strand.
CTGCTTGTAGTAGTTAGGGACGAGGAACACCTTCATAGTAGCTCCGATCTCTTGGCAAGGACGCCGATCTGATGCTCGAGCCGGGCGGCGTCGACTTCGCGGCCCTGGGTGCGATCCCCCAGGAGGAAGAACTCCCTGTTGCCCTTCGTCCCCCTGATCGGGGAGGCGCAGACGTCGACGGGATAGAGCCCCTTGCGCGCGAAGAGCTCGATGCAGTTCCTGAGCACGCGTGCATGGACGCGGGGGTCGCGCACGATGCCGCCCTCCCCCACCTCCTCGGCGCTGGCCTCGAACTGGGGCTTGACGAGGGTGAGGAAGCGCCCGTCGGGGCGCAGGACGGAGAGCACGGCATCGAGCACGACCTCGATGCTCGTGAACGAGACGTCGCAGACGGAGAGATCGGCAGCCGATGCGTATCCGAGTTCCGGCAAATTGACGACATTGGTTCGCTCGAGGAGGGTCACACGGGGATCCTGTCGAAGCGACCAATCGAACTGGGCGCGCCCGACATCGACCGCGATGACGCTGCGAGCGCCTCGCTTGAGAAGGCAATCGGTGAAGCCGCCCGTCGAGCAACCGACATCGAGGCAGTCGAGTCCCGCGGGGTCGATGGAGAAGGCGTCGAGCGCTCCAGCGAGCTTGAGACCGCCGCGACCCACATACGGTATGCGACCCTTGACATGCAACGCGAGCCCGGGTTCGACCTTGAGGCCGGGGGATGTGAGGCGCTCCCCGCCCGACGAGACGAGGCCCGCCATCAAGGTGCGAAGGGCATCTGCGCGATTCTCGCAGATGCCCTGGGAGATCAATTCATCATCGAGCCGGACGCGACGCATCTCGGAGGCCCCTCATTCCCTCGATGAGGGATCGTCCGCCTGATCGGGGGCGCCCATCCCCGTCTCCAGGAGATCGGCCTCTCGATCCGACAGATCGAACTGGTCGACCATGTCGACGGCACGGGAACCCAGACGAATCGCCTCGTCGAAGAGATCGAGGCTCTTCTCGAGGGAGGTGTCTTTGGAGCGGACCGCAGCGATGATCTCGTCGAGTCGATCGGTGATGTCATCGAATGTCTTGACCGTGGTGTCGGCCATGCCTACTCGCTCCTCGCTTCCTCAGGATCGGCGACCTCGCCGTCAAGCGAAAGGGGCTCGGTGACGGCATCGGCCTCCTCATCGAGCGCCGGCTCCTCCTCAACCGGGGGCTCCGGGAGCGACTCCATGCGGGCGATGCGACCGAGCACGCCATTGACGAAACGCGACGACTCGTCGGTGCCGTAGGCCTTGGCGATCTCGACCGCCTCGTTGATGACCACCGCATCGTCGATGGGCTTCTCGCCCTTGAGGAAGCGCATCTCGAAGACGGCGATGCGCAGAAGGTTTCGATCGGTGCTCGGCATGCGATAGAGGCTCCAGTTGGAGGAGATCGAATGCAGGGCGTAATCGATGCGATCGATGTCGTCATGGCATCCGCGTGCGAGCACGACGGCATAGGGATCGAGCGGACCCTTGGAGACAAGGTAGTCACCGGCGAGGACGTCGTCCACGGACAGATCGAGCACCTCGGCCTGGAAGAGGATCTGAAGCGCCTGGCTGCGGGCGAGCGTGCGCCCTCGTTCGACTTTAGAGCTCACGCATTACTCCTTGGGGAAGACGAGTCCGTCGATGCACACGTCGACCGAGGCGACGCCAACGCCGACCTGGGCATCGATAGCGCGTGCCACGGCCTCGCGGATCCCCTCGGCGAGCTTCTTGAAGGGATAGCCGAAGAAGACCGTGACATGGACGGTGATAGCGAGCTGGTCGTCGACGACCGATGCCTCGATGCTCGGCGAGGGAACGACGCTGCGCGCCGAGAACATGGAGACGAGATTGGAGGCGATGTCCTTGATTCCGACGGCGGCGACGCCCTCGACCTGCTCGACGGCGCGGGAGACGATGGCGGATAGGACCTCGGGGGCGATGCCGATCCCGGCGATCTTGATCTCTTCTGTCATGATCCCCTCCTCAGGAATCCGGTGGATGGAACTAGGCGCGGGAGACGAACTCGCCGGTGCGGGTGTCGACCTTGATGCTCTCGCCCTCGTTGAGGTACATGGGCACCTGGACGACCGCGCCGGTGTCGATGGTGGCGGGCTTGTAAGCGCCCTGGACGGTGTCGCCCTTGGCGCCGGGGACGGTCTCGGTGACCTCGGCGATGATGAACATCGGCGGATTCACACCCATGAGCTCCTCCTCGGCATAGAGCAGCTGGCAGGTGTCGTTCTCGCGGAGCCACTTGGCGTTGTCACCGACGAAGTCGGCGGGAACGTAGACCTGCTCATAGGTCTCGTTATCCATGAAGATGTAGTCGGAGCCGTCGTTATAGAGGTACTGCATCTCCTTGGTGATGAGCTGGACGCTCTCGAACTTGGAGCCGGCGTTGCAGGTCTGCTCGACCACGCGACCGGTCTTGATGTCCTTGGTCTTGTAGCGGACGAAGGCACCGCCCTTGCCGGGCTTGACGTGCTGGAACTCGACGATGGTGCAGATCTTGTCCTTGATGCGAAGACCCATGCCGTTCTTGAAATCGGCGGTGGTGATGGATGCCATGAGACGCCTTCCTCTTGTGGCCCGTATGGCCATGCGACATTGATGTACAGACCTCGTAAGTATACTCTTTCCCCGCAAGGAGCGCCCCAGTGGGAGAGAAAACCCATAAGGAGCCATAGGGAGGCGACGCGACCCGAGGGAACCGAATCGCGCCGCCTCCAGGGGCGCGGCGCGCCCCATCTGTCCGATGTGGATCAGCAGTCGATGACGACCAGGTCGTGGGGGGACTCGGTGAAGGGTTCGAAGCCCTGCTCGGTCACAACGCCGAAGTCCTCGAGTCGGACTCCGCCGACGCCTGGCAGGTAGACGCCGGGCTCGACGGTGACGACCGAGCCGACCTCGAGCGTGTTGCTCTTGCGCCCGAGGCTGGGAAGCTCGTGGATGTCGATGCCGACGCCATGGCCCAAGCCGTGGCCATAGTAGGCACCATAGCCGGCATCGCCGATGATCTTCCTCGAGAGCATGTGGACCTCATGCCCGTCGACGCCCGCATGGATCGCGGCGGCGCACTCCTCGTGGGTGCGGCGGACGAGGTCGTAGAGGGCGCGCTGCTGCTCGGAGGGCTCGCCGACGCAGACGGTGCGGGTCATGTCGCTGCGGTAGTCGCGGTACCCCGCGCCGTAATCCATGAGCACGAAGTCCCCTTTCTCGACGACACGGTCGCCCGGGATCGCATGGGGATTGGCGGTGTTGGGACCCGAGGCGACGATTGAGGAGAAGGCGAGCGCGTCGGCGCCGTTGTTGAACATGAAGGACTCGAGCTCGGTCCTGATCTGTTTCTCGGTGAGGCCTGGGCGTATGAATCCGCACATATGGGTGAATGCGGCGTCGGTGATCTTCTGCGCGGCGCGCATGAGCTCGATCTCCTCGGCGTCCTTCACGGCGCGCATGCGCTGGATGTCGCCGTGCATCTGGGCGATGCTCGCACAGATGGAAACGTCCTCGAGCGCGCGCAGGATGCCAAAGTAGAAGGAGATCTGCATGTCGTCTTCGACCGCGATGACCGAGCTCCTGGACTCGAGCGCGCGATCGGCCACCCACCGCGGCATATCGACCTCGTCCATATCGAGCTTCCAAGAGTGGCCGGCAGGCAGGTTCTCCTCAAAGGAGTTGAGATAGCGCGAATCGGTGTGGAGGTGGCAGGAATCCATGGTGATGAAGGCGACATGGGGGAATTCGAACGTGTAGTCGAAGACGCCCATCGCACCGGTGAGCCATCGCAGATTGGCCTCATCGCGAACGACGACCGCATCATAGCCGCGGGCGCGCATCATCTCACGGACGCGCGCGACGCGCCCCTCGGAACCGGAGACAACCTCGGACATGAGATACCCCTTTCAGACGTGATTCGTTATCGGTGCCGCAGTAGATGATACCCCGCGAAGACGGGTGCGCTCGGCGCAGCCCCGAAAACGATGGGACGTCATAGAGTTGAAACGAGCTCGGCGCGAGACGCGAGATAGGCCTCGGCATGGCGCTCGAAGACATCCTGGTCGACGACGGTGAGGCGGATGGTCCCGGGATGACGGGGCAGCGAGAGCATGAAACGGTTATAGCGCTTGAAGCGCGATTCGCGGAGCGCATCGATGAAGCGGGCGGGCTCGATCTCGAAGGGGAGCTCGTCGATTCCCAAGTCCGCTAGGCGATCATCGAGATCGAAGACGTCATCGATCTCGAAACCACAGGCGTCGTGAGCGAGACGGGCTTCGAAGCGCATGCCCTCGGCGAGGAGATGGGCGCTCTCGACCCCCTCCCCCAGGAGTTCGCCTAGGGCGCGGGCGGTCGTGAGACCGAACTGTAGGGCGTTGCGCGCAGAGGGGTTGCTCGAGTTGAGGACCGCGGAACGGGAGGCCTGGGCCTTCCCCAGGCAATCCAGGAGCGCGATCTCGTCGCCGGCGACGAGATCGGGGATCATGTCGCCGAATCGATCCCACTGCCTCTTGCTGTCGAAGAGCGCGGATGCGAGCATGTGGACGTATCCATGGAGACGGGTCGAGAGCGACGAGGAGGCGACGAGGTCGAGGTCGCAGACGACGAGGTTGGCACGCGGATCGGTGGAGACCATCTCGGTCGACGCACCCACCGAGAGCCCCCTGGTCGCAGTGGCGATGGTCACCATGGCATCGAGCTCGCTCGGAGCGAGCATATGGGCCATGCCGCCGCACCAGGTTCGGGCGACAAACGAGATGAGGGAGCACAGATCGATGCCGCCGAGGGCGACGAGAAGGTCGTCGGAGGTGAAGCCCTCCCCCTCGAGGGTCCGATAGATATCGAGGGAACGCTCGACCGATGCGACAGGGGCATCATCGCGTCCGATGGGGGCCTCGACGACGTGGAATCCAGCGTCGACGAGCGCTCGGGACACGATAAGGGCGCTCTCGGGCGGGACGGAGCCGTCGGTCGCGAGAAGGGCGCGGTTGGGCACCGTGACGAGCCTGGGGACCATACGGGGGAGCTCGTCGAAGGCACCGAAGCCCATGCGGAAATCCGTGTTGGCGGACCCCAGGTTGATGAGTTGGCGACGGATCATAGAAGACCACACTCCAATAGAAGTTCGGCGACGCGGTAGGAAACATCGACGAAGGATGTGTCCCTGATATCGACGGTGAGGTCGGCGGCTTCGAGATAGAGCGGCCGTCGATGCTCGAGGAGGCGCGCCGCATGATCGGCCGACTTGAAGTCGGGGCGGGTGTCCGAGCGACGGATCTGGCGCAGCGAGTCGGTGATGTCCCCATCGAGATAGACGCAGTAGCCCATCTCGTGCATGAGCTCGATGTTGCGAGGGGTCTCCACGATCCCCCCGCCGCAACCGACCAGGAGGCTGCGCTCGCAGGAAAGGGATTCGAGGACCTGGGTCTCCAACAACCTGAAGGCCGCCTCCCCACGCTCCTTGAAGATCTGGGTGACCGAGGCGTTCTGGCGTCTCTCGACAAGGCGATCGGTGTCGACGAAGCGCCTGTTGAACATGGAGCCCAGGTTGCGCGCGAGCGTCGATTTCCCGGCCCCCAGGAAACCGATGAAGAAGATATGGTCGCAGCCGCGTTTCTCGAGCCTGGCACCCATGCGCTAGCTCCGATCCTCGCAGGGAAGATCACGCAGGGCGCGCCTCTCGAAGATCCTGAAGATGTGGGTGTACCACATGTCGGAACGCGACTGGGGTTTCACGAGCACCGTCGACACACCGGCAAGGCTCCCGGCCCAAACATCGGTATAGAGTTGGTCCCCGATGAGGACGGCCTCCTCGCGGCTGGTTCCCAGACGCCGACACGCTCGCAGGACCGCGAAGGGGGCGGGCTTGAGCGCGAAATGGATGTGGTCGCACCCGAGCTCGGCGGCGGAGCGGGCCACATCGGACTTATGCCAGTTGTTGGAGATGATGCAGAGCTTGAAGCCCATGTCGGAGGCACGGGCCAGCCACTGCGAGACGGCCTCGGGCGCATGGGCCCGGTCGCGGGGCACGAGCGTGTTGTCGCGGTCGAGGAGCAGGGCTCGCTTCCCTGCCCCCCACAGCTCGTCGAGATCGATGAGATCGACGGAGGGGATGTAGCGATCCGGTGAGAAGAGCCTCATCACGCTCCCGCTCCCGAGTACTCCTCGCTGTAAGCGAGGAACTCATCGTAATCGTCAGTGAAATGGTGCGACCCATCGTTCTTGGACGAGGCGACATAATAGAGGTAGTCGGTTTCTGCCGGCGAGATCGCGGCCTTGATGGATGAGACGCTCGGCGAGCAGATGGGGCCGGGGGTCAGCCCGTAGTTTCGGTAGACGTTATAGGGGGAGTCGATCTCGAGGTCCGCATAGGTGACGGGCTGGTTGCCACCGCCGCGCGCATAGACGATCGCGGCGTCGATCTGCAGCGGCATATCGATCTTCAGGCGGTTGTAGATGACGCTTGCGACGAGCGGACGCTCGTCGGCGAGGGCGGTCTCGCGCTCGACGAGGGAGGCGAGCGAGATGAGCTCGTGGATCGAGAGCCCGTTGGCGCCCTCGGAGAGCGCGAGGCCCTTCGTCTCGACCTCGAACTGATCGAGCAGGGCTCGGATGATCTCGTCGGCGGTGGGGGCCTCACCCAGGGAATAGGTCTTGGGGTAGAGGAAACCCTCAAGCGAGTCGTCGTACGCACCCTTCAGGAAGGGGTAATCGCCCTCGTAGTTAGAGGCCTTGGCCTGAGCGAGGAACTCCTCCGCGGGAATGCCGTAGGTCGACTCGATGTTGGCAGCGGTCTGCTGGACGGTGAGACCCTCTTGGATCACGAGCTTCGACCCCTCGACGTTGGGGCCCTCGACGAGCTGCCGGACGACCTCCTCGGGATCCTGGCCAGTCTTGAAGAGGTATTCACCCGGCTTGATGGAGAGGGCGGCGTCGAGACGTTCGACGGCAGCGTAATAGTCCTTGGGGTTCTCGACGACATGGGCCTTCGAGAGCTCGGAGGCGATCGTGTCTCCCGAGGCACCCTCTGGGATCGTGACCTGGACCTCCTCACCCGCGGGAACCGAGGAGGAGGCGGGGAACAGGAGACTCCCCACGGCGGGGACGATGAAGTAGAGGGCGACGCCGAGGATGAGGCCTCCAAGGAGGAGCGCGGGGAGCGCCGAAGCGCGCCTCTTAGCGGCGCGACGATTGGCAACGCCCCTGCTCGGCGATGTCGCACGATAGGGGGAGCCCTGAGGACGGCCCTGCATGGGGCGCGGAGCCTGGGGCCTGGGTGCCGGATCGGTCCGGAAGCGCTTGCCAGCGGGACGGGGCCCCTCGGGCCGTATCCTCGGGTCGCGTCGATCGTTAGGCACGTTCATCCCCCTCCTTGTGGGAGTCGAGCCAGACCTGCAGGAACAGGGAGGCAGCTATCATGTCGACCTTGCCGCGCATCTGCTTCTCGGTGAGCCCCGCCTCGCGCAGGGCGCGCTTGGATTCGGCGGAGCTCAGTCGCTCATCGACGAACTCGATCGGCAGCGATGTCCTCTTGGAGATCAGCTCGGCGATCCGGCGAACGCGCTGGGCCTGCGGCCCCTCCTCCCCCGCCATGGTCTGCGGGAGGCCGCAGACCAGAAGCTCGGGTTCGTGATCCTCCAAGATGAGGCGGAAAGGACGGGCCAGCGAGATGACATCGCCAGCCGGAAGCACCTTCAACGGCATCGCGATTCGTGCGTCACGATCGGAAACGGCGATGCCAATGCGGGTCTGACCGATATCGAGCGCGAGGACGACCATGCGCGGACCCTACAGACCGAGCGAAGCGCGGGCCGCTTCGAGGGCTGCGGGGATCCCGGAGGCATCCTTGCCGCCCGCCTGGGCCATACCGGGACGACCGCCGCCGCGGCCGCCAACGCACCCGGCGATCTCCTTGATGACATCGCCGGACTTGAACCCGGCGGCAACGGCCTCGTCGGTGGCGGCAGCGAGGAGGGCGGGCGTGCCCTTCTCGGTCACCGTGGCCAGGACGCAGGCGACCGGGCCGTCGACCTTCTTGCGGATGGTGTCCCAGACATTGCGGAGCTCGGCACCCTCGAGACCGGCGAGCTGGGCGAGGACGAGCTTGTATCCGTCGGCGTCGAGGGCGGCCTCGATCGCGGAACCGATGGCGTCAGAGCCGCCACCGGTGAGCGCGGCCTTGAGCTTGTGCGAGGTCTCGCGCAGGTCGGACTGGAGGGAGGCCAAGCGTGACGGCGCCTCATCGACACGGCATTTGAGTGCGGCGGAGAGCTCCTCGGCGATCCTCGCGCGGGACTCGAGATAGGCGATGGCGCCCTCGCTCGTCACAGCCTCGATGCGACGGATGTTGGAGCCTGTCGAGGACTCCGAGACGATACGGAACAGACCGACCTCGGCGGTGTTGCGGGCATGGGTGCCACCGCAGAGCTCGCGAGAGAACGGGCGCTCCTCGGCGCCCACGGAGACGACGCGGACAACATCCCCGTACTTCTCGCCGAACAGCGCGACGGCGCCGGACGCCTTAGCCTCCTCGATACCCATGATGTTGGTGACGACGGGCTTGGCGGCGAAGATCTGCTCGTTGACGATGCGCTCGATCTCGCGGATCTGCTCGGTGGAGAGGGGCTCGAAATGCGTGAAGTCGAACCTCATGCGATCGGGCGAGACGAGGGAGCCCGCCTGGTTGACGTGGTCGCCAAGGACCAGTTTGAGCGCGGCATCGAGCAGATGCGTGGCGGTGTGGTTGCGACGCAGGAGCTCGCGGCGATGGAACTCGAAGGAGGCGGTGACGGAATCGCCCACATGGAGCGCACCGGACTCGACGGTGCCCGTATGGACGTAGAGCCCGCCCTTGACCGAGGTGTTGGAGACGAGGACGCGGCAGCCATCGCACTCGATGATGCCGGCATCGCCGACCTGACCGCCCATCTCGGCATAGAGGGGTGTGCGATCGAGGACGGCCTCGACGGGCTGCCCGGCCTCGACGGTATCGACGCGCTCGCCCTGCGAGACTAAGGCGAGGACGCGGGCGCCCTCGATCGAGCACTCGTCGTAACCGAGGAACTCGGTGGCGGGAAGCTCGTCGGAGAGCTCGGTCCACACATCGTTGAAAGAGCCCCAGGCATCGCCCTTGGCGGCGGCGCGGGCACGGGAGCGCTGATCCTCCATTGCGGCGTTGAAGCCGTCGATGTCCACGGGATGACCCGCGCCCTCGGCGATCTCGACCGTGAGATCGATCGGGAAGCCAAAGGTGTCATGGAGCATGAAGGCGGCGTCTCCCGAAAGGGCATCGCCCTCGCCGAGGCCGCCGAGCTGCTCATCGAGATAGGCGCGACCGTTGTTGAGGGTCGTGGAGAAGCGCTCCTCCTCGGCCTCGACGATTCCCTTAACGAGGGAGACGTTGGCGAGCAGGTCGGGATAGGCGTCGCCCATGACCTCGTTGACGCAATCGACGAAGCGCCCGAGGAAGGCCTCCTCGATGCCGATCAGGCGACCATGGAAGACGGCGCGGCGCAGGAGGCGGCGAAGCACGTAGCCACGGCCCTCGTTGCCCGGCAGGACGCCATCGGAGATGAGGAAGTCGACGGAACGGGCATGGTCGGCGATGATGCGCAGGCTGCGGGATGCGCCCGTGTAATCGTTGTCGACATAGGTCTTGCCCGAGATCTCCTCGCCGAGCTTGATCAGGCTCTGCATGACGTCGCCATCATAGAACGAGCTCTTGTGCTGCATGATGGCCGCCATGCGCTCGAGGCCCATGCCGGTGTCGAGGTTGCGATGCGGGAGCTCGGGCATGGAACCGTCCTCTTGACGATCGAACTGCGTGAAGACGAGGTTCCAGAACTCCAGGAAGCGGTCGCAGTCGCAACCCGGGGCGCAGTCGGGGCTGCCGCAGCCGACGTGCTCGCCCTGGTCGAAGTAGATCTCGGAGCAGGGGCCGCACGGACCGGTGGGGCCGGCCGCCCAGAAGTTGTCATCCTCGCCAAGGCGCGTGATATGGCTGTCGGGGACGCCCAGGGAGCGCCAGACGTCATAGGTCTCGTCGTCGTCGGTGAAAACGGTGAAGTAGAGGCGCTCGGCGGGGAGCTTGAAGACGTCGGTGATCAGCTCGTAGGCCCATGCGCAGGCCTGCTGCTTGGTGACGCCGCCGAAGGCGAAGTTGCCGAGCATCTCGAAGAACGAAGCATGGCGACCGTCGGCGCCGATGATATCGATGTCGTTGGTGCGGACGCACTTCTGGCAGGAGATAGCGCCGATCTCCTTCATGGTCTTCTTGCCCTGGTAATACTCCTTAAACTGGTTCATGCCGGCGTTGGCAAGCAGCAGCGAGGGGTCGTCGGGAACAAGGGACGAAGAAGGATAGAGCTTAAGACCGCGCTCCTCAAAGAAGTTGAGGAACTTAGAGCGAATCTCAGCCGTAGTCATTGACGGGTAGTCAGCACTCATAGAGGGAATCTCCTCGGTTTCATATCGAAACAGTTCAAACGTAACGATATTACCATCCCACCGCGCAAGTGCAAAAAAGAGGGCCGCCAAACAGCGGCCCTCCAGCGAATTTGCACGTTATTGCCTATGAACTTGAACTTGAAATGACTTACTGCTCATC
>JAXDWR010000086.1:0-26942 GCA_034088265.1 Collinsella sp.
CCGGGTCCAGCCCGGGGGCGCGCCTCCACGATTTCGACACAAGGGGGTCAGGCCCGCTCGGCGAGGCCGCGGACGAGGCGCTCAGTGCGCGCGGCGGCGGGCGATCTCACACGCGGCTTCAGCCAGCTCATCACGCAGCTCGACGGTGCCGGCCTCTACGTACACGCGAACGAGCGGCTCGGTGCGGCTCGGCCTCATGAGCACCCACGATCCGTCCGCGAACTCGAGCCTCAGCCCATCCATATGGCTCACCGACACCGGCTCCATCCCAGCGACCTCGCCGGGATTCATACCGGGCATCATCGTGCTCAGCATCTCGACATCTTCAACGGGCATCCTCAAATCCCGACGGCCATAGCTCATCGAACCCATTTGCTCCTCAAGGTCTTGCACCAGCGCCTTGAGGCCCTTTCCCGTTCGAGCCATCAGCTCGCAAAGCAGCAGGCACGCCAGCATCCCATCGCGCTCGGGTGCTCCCCCTTGCACGCATATGCCCCCGAACCCCTCCGTTCCCAAGAGGGCCCCGCCCTTTTTGATCTCATCATATATATATCTGAATCCGAGCGGACGAACGACCACCGGGCACCCGAGGGCCTGGGCGGCACGCTTGATCGTCGTGGAGGCCGCGACGCTCAAGACGACCTTGCCCCCCATGCCGCGCTCGCGGACAAGATGGCCCAAGATGAGAGCCGCGATCTTGTCCGCCCCAACATAGCGGCCCTCCTCGTCGACCGCCCCCATGAAATTGGCATCTCCATCGGTCGCGAGTCCGGCGACGGCTCCGCACGCCTCAACCGCCTGCTCGCAGTCATCGACCCAAGGTTCGATCGGCTTGGGCCTCAGATCGACACGGCCCGTGTCATCCATCGCATGGATCTCATGCACCTCCACGCCGAGCCTGCGAAGCACCTTGGCCAGGCATCCGCGCGCGGAGCCGTACATGGGATCGCAAACCACCTTCAACCCCGCGCCAGCGATCGCGTCGGCATCGACCCGTGCGATCAGCTCCTCAAGATAGGGGTCGAGGATGTTCTCCACGCGATACGTCCCACGGGCCTCGGTTGGATCGAGCTCTATGATGCGCTCAACTTCATCCATGAAATCGCGCGTGCCCATACCTCCATCCGCAACGCGGATCTTCACGCCAAGGTAATCATCGGGATAGTGCGCACCCGTGATGACGAGGCCCCCGCATGACCCCGCGTCACGCATGACGGCCTTTGAGAGGGCGGCGGTGGGGGCGACGCGATCGGAGATGACTGCGTCAAGCCCATGAGACGCCACGATCGCCGCGGCCACCTCGGCCACGGAACGGGCGCTCGGACGAGCATCGTAGGCGATGTGGACCGTCGAGCCTGGGCTTGACGAGGCCCAGCAGCGTGCGACCGCATCCGCTATGCGGCTCACCCCGTCGAGGGCACTCCCCCCTTCGTCTCGCACGAACCAGCCATCTGTCTCGAAATGTATGATCGCGCCCATAGCGCATGAATCCTTTCGGTAGCCCATACCCCTTCTTTGCATACCCGAGGCACGGGGTTTCAGCCGGTTTTCAGAAGTTGCACAGATATATATAAGCAATACTTGATATCCACCGGCTACGGTCGATCGAATTTGCCGAGGGCCATCGCCATCGCGCAGGTGCTCTGCGCCGTCGCCCCACAGCAGCTCCCCACCAGTGCGGCACCGAGCTCCCGCCACGTGACGGAGGCCCGGGCGAATCGCTCCGGCTTCTCCGTCCACCGGGGAACCCCCTCCTCATCAAGGCTAGGCAGACCGGCATGAGGCCTGACCATGAGGGGGAGATCGGATATCCCCTTCATGCGGGAGAGCGCCTCGGGGCAGACATCGATGCCACAGCAATTGACTCCCACCGCATCGGCGCCCGCTTTCCCCGCATACGACACGGCCGCCTCGATATTGAGGCCATCACCCAACAGGGAGCATTTCCCATCGATGGCGAAGCTCACGAGCACGGGCATGCCCTGGGACACATCGAAGACGCCGGCAAGGGCGGGCTCGAGATCGCGAAGCGAGGTGAAGGTCTCCAATAGGATGCCGGACACCCCGGACCTGAGCAGGGCGAGGGCCTGATCGCGATAGGCGGACCGCGCTTCCCTGAACTCGCGGGAATCCTGGATGATCCAGTCGAGTCCCACTGGTCCGATGGAGCCGAGCACCATGCGCGCATGGGCGGATCGGGCGCAATCCACCGCAGCCCGGTTGACCGTATCGACCCCCTGCGAGATCCCATCCCGAACCAAGGCGGGGGCAGAGGCTTGGAACGTGTTGGTGATCATCACCTCGGCTCCCACGAGCCCGTACAGGGTGTGGACCCTCGAGACCACCTGGGGCTCCGCCATGTTCCAAAACGCCGCGGGGATGTCGCCGGAGTCCACCTCGCTCGCGAGGACGGATCCCATCGGCCCCTGTGCGAGCAGGGTGCCCGATGAGAGGCCGGATCGGAGAAGCCCGGCACCCACCCAATCGTAATCGTCTGGGGCCACCCCCATCACTCCTTGCCAACCACGATGCCTTGATCTTCCAGGTAGGACAGCCAGCGCGTCATCGTGTCCTCGGAGAGCGCGTGCTCCATCATGCACGCCTCGGAATCAGCCCGCTCGAAATCGACACCGAGCTCGCTCACCAGGAACGTGCGGATCAGCCGATGGCGATACCAAACCGCCCGACCGATCTTCCGACCCTCCTCGGTCAAGACCACGCGACCGTAATGCGACTGCTCGACCAGACCTTGGGACTTGAGCGCGGCGACCGCCTTGCTCACCGAGGCCTTGGAGACACCGAGCTGCTGGGCGATATCCACCGAGCGCACACCCGCCCCCTCGGAGTCCTCGCTCTCGATGCGCACCATGCACTCGAGATAATCCTCATTGGCCACCGTGAGGTGCAATTCGCTTGTCGACCTGACCGCATCCATGGAGTCCTCCCGTTCCTTGTCTGTTGCTGATTCTACCCGCATCGGCGGTGCGCGCAAGCTCCGAGGTCGAGCTCTGATTCTTTTGGTGCGCGGCTGGGTAAGGTAAACGTGTACCCCCATCCAACGATTGGAGCGAACCATGCCAACAAGCGACGTCCTCGAACGGTTCCTTCGCTATGTGCGCGTTGACACCCAGTCCTCTGATGAGCACTGCGACCGCGTCCCCTCGACCGACATCCAATTCGATCTCGCCAACCTCCTTGCCTCCGAGCTGCGCGAGCTCGGCGCGTCGGATGTGCTGGTGAGCGAGAACGCCTACGTGACCGCTCACATCCCGGCAAGCGAGGGGGCCGAGGCCCTTCCCGCCCTCGGCCTCATCGCGCATCTCGACACCACCGAGCAGGCGCCCGGGTTCGGCGTGAAGCCCCACATCGTCACCTATGAGGGTGGCGACCTCGTCTGCGGCATCGTGGACGGCAAACCCGTCTCCATCGGCCCCGCAAAGGTTCCCGCTCTCGATGATCTTGTGGGCGAGGATCTGGTCTGCACTGACGGCACGACATTGCTTGGGGCCGATGACAAGGCTGGTGTCGCCGAGATCATGGCCCTTGTCGCCCGCCTCGCCGCCGACCCCGGCCTCCCCCACCCCGAGCTTGGCATCTGCTTCTGTCCCGACGAGGAGATCGGACATGGGGCGGAACTGCTCGACCTCGACTCCTTCGGGTGCGCATACGCCTACACCGTGGACGGTGGCCCCATCGGCGAGCTCGAATGGGAGTGCTTCAACGCCTCCGAGGCCGTCGTCCGCTTCCAGGGGTTCTCGATCCATCCCGGCGACTCGAAGGGGCGCATGGTCAATGCCGCGGAGCTCTTCCATCGCTTCCACGCCCTGTTGCCCGCCGCGCAAAGACCCGAATACACCGAGGGATACGAGGGCTTCTACTACCTCGAGGGGGTTTCCGCGACCGTCGAGCACGCGACCGCGCGCTATATAATCCGCGACCATGACGCCCGGAAATTCCAAGACAAGATCGGTCTGCTCCTCAAGGCCGCCGACTTCATCAACGCCGAGCATGGCATGGAGCGCGTCACCATCGAGATCAAGGACCAGTATCGCAACATGGCCGAGATCGTTGCCGAGCACCCACAGCTCATCGACATGGCCAAAGAGGCCTTCACGGCCGCCAATGTGGACCCCAACGTCATACCCATTCGCGGCGGCACCGACGGCGCGCAGCTCTCGTTCAGGGGACTCCCCTGTCCGAACCTCTCCACGGGGGCCTTCTGCTGCCATGGTGTGAACGAGTTCATCCCCGTCCGCTCGCTCGAGCGCATGGTCGATGTCCTCCAAGAGCTCGTCGCCCGCTTCGCTCGCTGATCTCGCCCATCCACCTAAGATCCCAGCGGCCGCCCTATCCCGAAGTCGGGATAGGGCGGCCATCTGTTTCCAAGCAATCGGGAGCTTGGATGCGCATGGAAAAGGGCCCTCGCACTCGCGAGGGCCCTTTGGCGTCACTCCTCTTCATCCCCGTCTGATCCGGAAACCGAAGCGGTTCCATTGGACCAATCCGAGGCCGTGTTCTTGGAGAGGTCCCCGGTGGTTGCCGAAGCGCTGCCGCCAGAACCCATCGTCTGCGGTCCCTTGGGGTCCTCGCCGGCATCCACGCGCGCCATCATCTCCGCGACGGCCTCCTCGTCGGCGAAGACGTAGCTGACACCGTTTACATAGGTGTCCTCGCCGGCCCAAGAGGGCAGGTTGGCCGACCAGATCTTATCCGTGTCCATCCCGCGCATGGCGTTGGCCAGGGAGGCGATCTCCTGGATGCTCATATCGGTGTCGATCATATCCGAGAGCGATTCGATAAGGGGCACGATATTGGTGGGATCGGTCTTCTCGAGCAGTGTCTTGGCGAGGGCCGAGATGAAGATGCGCTGGTGGCGCATGCGGGTGTAGTCGCCGTCGGGGAAGGCGCGCGAGCGGCAGAACGCGAGGGCCGATGCCCCGTCGAGGGTTTGGAGCCCCGGCTCGATGACCATGTCGCCGGCTTTGGGGTCGTCGATCTTCTCAGGCACGTTGACCTCGACGCCACCAAGGGCGTCGACGAGCTGCTGCATGCCATCGAAACTCACCTCTGCGTAGTGCGAGATCTCGACGCCGCAGAGCTTGTTGACCGACTTGACGACCTCCTCGGGGCCGCCGAGCGCGTGGGCGGCATTGATCTTGGCCGTCTCGCCGTTGCTCAAGGTCACACGCGTGTCACGGGGGATGGAGATGAGCGTGACCTGCTTCTCCTTGGGATCGATGCGCGACAACACGATCGTGTCGGAACGGAAGGACGACTCCCCCGGACGGCCGTCGGTGCCGAGCAGAAGCATGTAGAAGGGCTCCTGCGTGACGTTGCTGTCGACAAGCGTGGCGAGAAGGCTGTCAGTGATCGACGCACCGCGGAGCTTGCCGGAGATCCTGTTGAACCACAGGCCGGCTGCACCGGCGGCGAACACGAGGACGCCGATGAGCGTGCAGACCACGACACGCTTGATCAGCCGACCGCGACGGCGCTGACGCGCGCGCTCGGAATAGCGACCGACGTTCTCGCGGCTGTATATCCTGCTGCTCGCGCCCGTGGAAGGGCGCCTCATCTGTTGGATCGGTTTCTTACCCATAGGTTCGTACCTGCACTAGTCATCGATGGGATCGGGTAGGGAGACGCTTTCGACGCGCGCACCCAGCGCGGAGAGCCTCTCGATGAAGCGCTCGTATCCGCGTTTGATGTGATGGATCGCCGAGACCTCCGTCCAACCCTCGGCCACGAGCCCCGCAAGGACGAGCGCGGCTCCGCCACGCAGATCGGGCGAGGAGACCTGAGCGCCCGAGAAGCCCTTCACCCCATGGATCAGGGCATGATGGTCCTCAATGCGGATCTGGGCACCCATGCGGGAGAGCTCGGAGGCGAACATGAAGCGGTTCTCGAAGATATTCTCGGTGATGATGGAGTTGCCGTCCGCAAGGGCGGAGAGCACCATGATCTGCGCCTGCATGTCGGTGGGGAAGCCAGGGAACGGGAGCGTCTGGATGTCGACGGGCTCGATGCGCTCAGCCCGATGCGCGACCATACCCTGATCGGTGCGCTCGACATCGATCCCCATGAGCTCCATCTTGCGTATGACCATGCCCAGATGGATCGGATTGAACCCCTGGACCTCGACACCTCGCTCGCCGGCGGCAAGCGCACCCGCGACGAGGAAGGTCCCCGCCTCGATGCGATCGCCGACGACCCGATGCTCCACGGGATGAAGCTCGTCGACACCCTCGATCGTCACCACGGGAGTGCCGGCACCCATGATGTCGGCACCCATCTTGTTGAGCATGTTCGCCAGATCGACGATCTCCGGCTCGCGCGCAGCGTTCTCGATGACCGTCTGCCCCTTCGCACGGACGGCAGCCATGATCAGGTTCTCCGTGGCCCCCACGCTCGCGAACTCGAGCGTCACGAACGAGCCTTTGAGACCCGATCCCGCATCGGCGTGGATGTAGCCGTGATCGGTGTCGAATTCAACGCCGAGGGCCTCGAGGCCCAGGATGTGCATGTCGATCTTGCGGGCTCCGAGGTTGCATCCGCCCGGCATGGCGATCTTGGCCTTGCCGAAACGGCCCAGAAGCGGCCCCATGACCGCGGTCGACGCCCTCATCTTGGCCACGAGCTCATAAGGAGCCTCCCAAGAGTCGACCGAAGAGGTGTCGATCACAAGGGTATGCTCGTCGACGACGTCGATCGTCGCCCCCATGCGCTTCAGGACCTTGCCCATGACATGGACATCGGAGATATCGGGCACGTTCGTGAGCGTGGTCTTACCCGGGGCGAGAAGCGTAGCCGCCATGAGCTTGAGCGCGGAGTTCTTCGCCCCAGAAACCTGGACGGAGCCCTCGATCGCGTGGCCGCCTTCAACGCGGATGATATCCAAACGTCCACCCTTTCAAAAAAACATGCCCGGGGACGCTTTGGCGATCCCCGGGCATGGTGCCGATGAGCTTCGCATCACGCTGGATGGTGCTCCCAGCGGTCTACTGTGCAAGCAAGAGCTTACACCATGCGATTTCATTATAAAGATACGAGCGGTGCGCATCATCCTGAGACAAATTTCTCAGCTTGTCTTCAAAACCTTGAATGTCAGATTGAAGCTTCTCGCGATCGACCTTGGCAAGATCCTCGGCGCGCTCGGCGAGGATGACCAGCTGCTCGCTCGTGATCTGGGCATATCCGACGCCGACTGCGATCGTGTGATCGATGGAGCCCATCTTCGTGTCACAGATCCTCACGTAGCCGGCTTCGGTCGTGCAAATCTCACTCGCGTGATGGGGCGCGACGCCGAGCATGCCGTCCGTCGAGGGCAGCGAGACGAACACCGCCTCGCCGTCATATGCGTCGTGCTCGGGGCACACGATACGAACGCGCATCGACATCTGCTACCCCTCCATCTTGGCTGCGCGCTCGCGCACGTCATCGATCGTGCCCGCGTAGCGGAAGGCCTGCTCGGGAAGATCGTCGCACTCTCCGTCGACGATGGCGGCGAAGGAGCGGACGGTGTCGCCCACGCGGATGTAGACGCCCGGATTGCCCGTGAACTGCTCTGCGACATGGAACGACTGCGACAGGAACTGCTGGAGCTTGCGAGCGCGGTTGACCGTGAGCCTCTGCTCATCCGAAAGCTCGTCCATACCCAGGATCGCGATGATGTCCTGAAGGTCCGAGTACTCCTGGAGCATCTCCTGCACCTTCACGGCGACGCGATAGTGCTCCTCGCCCACGACGCTCGGATCGAGCGCGTCGGAAGAAGACGCCAGCGGATCGATGGCGGGGTAGAGGCCGAGCTCGGCAATCGAGCGGGAAAGGACGGTCGTGGCGTCCAGGTGCGTGAACGTGGTCGCGGGCGCGGGGTCCGTCAGGTCGTCGGCGGGAACATAGACAGCCTGGACCGACGTGATCGACCCGGTCTTCGTCGAGGTGATGCGTTCCTGGAGATCGCCCATCTCGGTGGCGAGGGTGGGCTGGTAGCCAACAGCGGAGGGCATGCGGCCAAGAAGGGCCGAGACCTCGGAACCGGCCTGGGAGAAGCGGAAGATGTTGTCGATGAAGAGCAGGACGTCCTGGCCGCGGTCGCGGAAGTACTCCGCCTCGGTCAGGCCGGCCAGGCCGATGCGCAGGCGCGCTCCAGGCGGCTCGTTCATCTGACCATAGACCAGGCAGGTCTTATCGATGACTCCCGACTCGCTCATCTCGAGATAGAGGTCGGTGCCCTCGCGCGTGCGCTCGCCAACGCCCGTGAAGACGGACGTGCCGCCGTGCTCCTGGGCGAGGTTGTTGATGAGCTCCTGGATCAGGACCGTCTTGCCAACTCCAGCGCCGCCGAAAAGACCGGTCTTTCCGCCGCGGATATAGGGTTCAAGGAGATCGACGGCCTTGATGCCGGTCTCGAAGATCTCGGTTTTGGTCGTAAGCTCGTCAAAGCCGGGCGCGGGATGATGGATGGGATAGAAGTCCTCGACCTCGGGCATCTCCTTGCCGTCAACGGGCTCGCCCATGACGTTCCAGATGCGGCCCAGGGTCTGGTTGCCCACCGGCATCTTCATGGGGGCGCCGGTATCCACGACCTCAAGGCCTCGTTGGAGGCCATCGGTCGAGGTCATGGCGACGGTGCGGACGACGTCGCCGGGAAGCTGGCTCTCGACTTCGAGAACCGTCTTGATGCGACCGACCGGAGTGTCGGCGTCCACCGTCAGAGCATTGTAGATGCTGGGGACGCCATGCTTGAACTTGACGTCGACGACGGGGCCGATGATGCGGACGATGCGACCCACGCCAGCGGTCGGCGTCGAATCGACTGCGATGGTATCTGCCATTAGTATTCCTCCAATGCTGCGGCTCCGCCAACGATCTCGTTGATCTCGGTGGTGATGGATGCCTGTCGCACACGGTTGTACGTGCGCTTCAAATCGCCGATGATCGCGTTGGCGTTCTCCGTCGCGGAGTGCATGGCCTTGCGGCGCGCACCCTGTTCGGCAGCAGCCGAATCGATCAGAGCCTGGTGAATGACGGTGAGGACATAACTCGGGATGAGCTTGCCCAGGACGTGTTCGGGCGAGGGCGCATAGGTGAACGGCGAGGCGATACGATGGGGCGCTTCCTTATCGTTGGCGCGAGGCCCGCGCGCCGTCCCCAGGACGACCGGGTCGAGGGGCAGCACGCGCTCCTCGCGAAGCACCTGTTCGACGCGGTTCTTTGCATGATGATAGATGATGTCGACGCGCCCGAGCTCGCCCTCCGCGAAACCATCGATGATGTAGCTCGAAATGACGCGGGCGCGCTCGATGGTGGGGTCATCGGACTCCCCCACGACCTGCATGACGACGTCAGGATACTTGGAGAAGTACTCGGTGACCTTGCGCCCACAGGTAACGAGCTCGATGCGCTTCGCTCCATGGCGACGGAAGTGGTCGATACGCCTCTCGACCGCACGCTCAACCTGCACGTTGAATCCGCCGGCCAAGCCGCGATCGGAGCTGATGGCCACGATGAGTGCGCGGTCGTAGGTCTCGGGATTGGCGAGCAGGGGCGAGACCGTCTCGGCCGCGGTATCGCCCGCGACCGTGAGCATGACGTCCGTGATGGCATCACGATAGGCCTCGGAACGCTTCTCACGATCGAGGGCGCGCTTGATCTTGGCCGTGGCGACCATCTCCATGGTGCGCGTGATCTGCTCGGTGGTCGACACCGAGTTTATGCGCTTCTTTATTTCACGGAGGTTGGCCATATGGCTTAGTTCTCCTCAGTCTCCGCGTTGCTGGCCGTCTTGGACACGGGGCCCTTCGAAGCCAGGAACTCTGCCTTGTAGTCTGCGATCGCCTGTCCGAGCTTTTCGGCCACCGCATCGTCGATCTTGCGATCGGCGAGCTCCTCGAGGAGCTTGCCATACGCGCCCGCGAGATAGCTCAGAAGGCCATCGCGGAACGGAACGACCTCGTCGAGGGCCAAATCATCGATGTAGCCCTTGTTGCCGGCGAAGAGGATGGCGATCTGGCTCGTGACGGGCATCGGCTTGAAGCGAGGCTGCTTGAGCAGCTCAGTCATGCGAGCGCCATGTGTGAGCTGACGCTGTGTCGCAGCATCGAGATCGGAGCCGAATTGCGTGAAGCCTGCGAGCTCGCGGTAGGCAGCGAGATCGAGGCGGAGGTTGCCCGCCACCTGCTTCATGGCCTTGGTCTGAGCGGAGCCGCCAACTCGGCTCACCGAGATGCCGACATCGACTGCCGGGCGCTGGCCCTGGAAGAAGAGCTCGCTCTGCAGATAGATCTGGCCGTCGGTGATCGAGATGACGTTGGTCGGGATGTACGCCGAAACGTCGCCGTCCTGGGTCTCGATGATCGGAAGCGCGGTCAAGGAACCGGATCCGTTCTCGGGAGACAGCTTACAGGCGCGCTCAAGCAGACGCGAGTGCAGGTAGAAGATATCGCCCGGATACGCCTCACGCCCCGGCGGACGACGCAGCGTGAGCGACATCTGTCGATAGGCGACGGCCTGCTTGGAGAGATCGTCATAGACCACGAGCACATGCCCGCCCGGGTTGGACGCGGACGCGGGCATGCCATCCTCGCCGTTGTACATGAAGAACTCGCCGATCGCGGCGCCGGCCATAGGGGCGATGTATTGAAGCGGGGCCGCATCCGCCGCCGTGGCGGAGACGATGATCGTGTAGTCGAGAGCATCGTGCTGAGCCAGCGTCTCGCGGATCTGGGCGACCGTGGACGCCTTTTGGCCGATGGCGACATAGACGCAAACCATGCCCTTGCCGCGCTGGTTGATGATGGCGTCGATGGCGATAGCGGTTTTGCCGGTCTTCCTGTCGCCGATGATGAGCTCGCGCTGGCCGCGACCGACGGGAATCATGGCGTCGATGGCTAAAAGCCCCGTCTGAACGGGCTCGCACACGGGCGTGCGGGCGATGACGCCCGGAGCCTTGAACTCAATCGGCCGACGATGCTTCGTCTCGATGGGCCCCTTGCCGTCAATCGGCTGGCCGAGCGGGTTGACGACGCGACCGAGCATGCCGCGGCCGACAGGGATGTCCATGACTCGACCCGTCGTGCGACAGGTGTCGCCCTCCTTGATGGAGTTGACGTCACCGAAGAGGACCGCGCCGACCTCCTCGCGATCAAGGTTCTGAGCAAGGCCGTAGATAACCTTGCCCGTGATAGAGCTCGTGAATTCGAGCAGCTCTCCCGCCATGGCGCTCTTCAAGCCCACGACGTGCGCGATACCGTCTCCGACCTCGGCCACCACGGACACCTCTTGGGTGTCGACGGTCGCGGTCAGCTCGTAAAGCCGCTCCTGCAGGACGCGCTCTATGTTCTCGGCGTTGATTGCCTCGGACATATACGCTATACCTCCGTCCTCTTGACATTCTGAGTCATGACCTTGCGCGCGGTCTCGAGCTGCATCCTCACAGATGCGTCCCTGCGCTGGCCACGAACCGAGAGCACGATCCCACCTATGATCGAGGGATCAACATGCTCGATGAGGAACACCTCGTTCTCGAGATCGGCCTCGCATTTGCCCTTGATAAGGGCCCGAAGCTCGTCATCGAGGGGAATCGCGGTGGTCACGTGGACACCCACGACCTCCTTCTCGCCATCGATCATGTCGCGATACATCTCGAGCACCTGGGGGATCAGGTCAAGATCCCCGTTGGAGCCCATGGTCGAGATGACCGAGAGGACCTCGGGGGAGGCAGTCGCCTCCGCCTGAAGGGGCTCAAGGTCCTCATACACGCGATCCTCAGCCTTGGCGGCCTCGAAGAGCGTACGGGCATAGGTCTCGAGCTTGCGATTGATGAGGCGGTCGTTAGGCATTTAGACTACCCACTTCCGAAATGTACTTCTTGATGATCTCGCGCTGAAGCTCATGGTCATCGGCAAGCTTCTCGCCAACGATCTTGGAGGCGACGGCGACGGAGACCTTCGCGATGGAATCCGTGGCGTTCGCGTACATGCGACGCTGCTCATCCACGGCGCGTTCGCGTGCCCTGGTGATGATGTCCTCGGCATCGTGATGAGCCTCCGCGATGATGCGGGCGCGCTCGCGCTCGGCGTCACCACGGGCAGCCAGAACGATCTCGGATGCCTGCCTGCGGGCGTCCACCACGAGCCGATCGGCCTCCTCGCGAATCTCGCTTGCCTTGGCCTTGCTCTCCTCGGCCTCCTCGAAGCTCTCCTCGATGCGCTTCTGGCGGCTATCGAGCGTGCCGATCACAACGGGCCACGCGAACTTCGCAAGCAGCAACCAGATGACCAGAAAGATCACCAGGGCTGGGATGAACTCCGCGGGCTTTGGGATGAGGATGTCCATCCCCCCCGCCGATCCCCCCTCTTCGGCGAAAGCCGAGGCGGGCAAAAGGAGCATGGATGCCGTCATCGCCGCAACGCCCAGTCGAACCTGTTTCATTACTTCTCCCTCAGGACCATTCTCTGTTTGAGCCGTCGGGCCTATTTGACGACAAGGGCGACGACGAAGCCGATCAGGGCAAGGGCCTCGGCGAATGCGGAGCCCATGATGAAGACGGTGAACACGCGATCCTGGACCTCAGGCTGGCGCGCCATGGCGTTGGCGACGCCCTGAGCGGCGAGACCGATTGCAATGCCAGCACCGATAACACCGAGACCGTAACCGATAACTCCCACGTTTCCTCCTTCGTTCATGCGCTACCTTCGCGCATTCGGATTCAAAGCATATCAAGCGCGTGGAAACGCCTGGTACCAAAATGAAGGGCGGTGCGAAAACGACCGCCGGACTCTTGGAGCTAGTGCCCCTCGGACTCCGCCCCCTGTATATAAACAGCGGTGAGGACGGTGAAGACGTACGCCTGGATCACGCCGACGAACATCTCGATCCCATAGATGACGAGCAGAATGGCGGCGAACGCCACAGAAGGCAGGAGGCCGGCCGCATTGGCAAGGCTGACCTGCTCCAAAAGGGGCTCAGCGAACAGCGAGACCATGATCGCGAACGACCCCATGACGATGTGCCCGGCGAACATGTTGCAGAACAGACGCACGGCAAGGGTGATGGGGCGAAGAAGCGTCGAGATAACCTCGATGACCCATACCAGGATGTTGAGCGGGAAGCTGACCCCGGAGGGGGCGAGGCTCTTCAAATACCCGAAGACGCCATGGGTCTTGATGCCGCAGCCGATGAAGTAGATGAACGCGACGAGCGCGAGAGCGGCGGTGGTGGAGATCGTGCCGCTGCCGGGCTTCATGCCGGGGATGACACCGATGATGCTGTTGAACAGGATGAAGAAGAACAGCGTGAGAAGGAAGGGCGCATGTTTTCTCCAGCTATCGCTCAGGATGCCCTTGCCGATGTCGTTCTCCAGGTACTCGACGACGTACTCCATCCCCGTGACGAATCGGCCTCCGGGAATGAGCTTGACGCCCTTGACAAAGGCGAACATCACGACGAGGAGCAGCACCGCCGACACGATGAGCCAAAACGTGTACTGCGTGAGGCCGGCCGTCAGGTCGCCCACGATCGGGATCGAGCTGAACTCCGATACGAGATGATCGATCTCGCCGGCTAGCTGGTCGAAGACTCCCAAGGTTTCACCTTCCTTTGTTCATCCGCCCGGAACCATATGGCCCCGCACGGCTACAGCCAATCGCTTCCGCCCATGCAACGCACGGCAAGAAGCGCCCAGCAAGCGAGGAAGCCTATGAGCTCGCCTGCGAGAAGCGCCAAGATGCCATCGGCCGAGACGATGTAAACGATCACAACGCCCAAGGTGAGCAGCGCGAAGGAAAGCGCCACCCCCAAGAAGCCTTTGGGAAGGCTCGCCCTGCGCTCATGCCGCAACACGGGGACCAGAACAGCCAGCAAGATCATGAAGGAGACGACTCCGATAGCGACACCTAGTAAGATGCGGGGAATCGCCCCTGGCAACAGCAGATCAGCCAACCGAACATCCTCCCTGTCGCAAGCGTCGGGCGCATGGCGGCAAGTGCGTGAACGTTTGAAAACATATTGTAGGCACTTCCCGGCGGAATTCAACGCAACACATTTCCACAACAATCGAACGCGGTCCGCCCATCGAAATGCGACGCCACACCATCACTTCGTACCGAAGATCCTATCGCCCGCATCGCCCAGACCAGGGATGATGTAGGCGTTCTCGTCGAGGCGCTCGTCGACAGAGCAGGTGTAGACCCTGACATCCGGATCGGCGGCATGCACCGCGGCGATGCCCTCAGGGGCGGCGATGAGCACGAGCAGGCGGATGTCGGAGACACCCTTGTCCCTCAGGTACCCAATGGCCGCGGTGGCCGAACCGCCGGTCGCGAGCATGGGGTCGACGAGCAGGCAGGTACGCTGATCGATGTCATTGGGGACCTTGCAGTAGTACTCATGCGGCTCATGGGTCTCCTCGTCACGGTACATGCCGATATGGCCCACGCGTGCCGCGGGGATGAGCTCCAAGATGCCATCGACCATGCCGAGACCGGCACGGAGGATGGGGATGACGGCCACCTTGCGACCGGCGATCTGGTGGGCCTTGGTCGTGCAAAGGGGCGTGGTCACCTCGACCTCCTCGAGCGGGAAGTCTCGCGTCGCCTCGTAGCCCTCGAACAGGGCCAGCTCCTTGACGAGCTCCCTGAACTGCTTCGATCCGGTCATGGCGTCGCGCATGATCGTGAGCTTGTGCTGGACCATCGGATGATCGACCACGAACAGGCGGTTCGCATCTAGATCGATTCCCATATCCCCTCCATTCAGAACGCCGGATCCGTGGGAAACGGACCCGGCGGGATCATCGTCGCACCAAGAGCGATCAGTCGACCGCGATATCCTTGCCCGTCACATCGAGCCTCATGATCTTCTCGACGCGCTGGGAATGGCGCCCGCCCTCGAAATCCGTCGAGAGGAAGACCTTGACGATCTCGCGGTTGACCTCGGGATCGACGAAGCGACCCGAGAGCCCGATGACGTTCCCGTCGTTGTGGAGTCGGAAGAGCTCGGCGAAGTCGGGCGTGGTGATGGACGAGGCGCGGATGCCGGCCACCTTGCCCGCGGCGAGAGAGATGCCGATCCCCGTGCCGCAGACGCAGACGCCTCGGTCGGCATCGCCGGATGCGACGCAGCGACCGACCTTCTCGCCATAATCGGGATAGTCGCAGCGATCGTCGCTGTCGGGGCCGAGATCGATGACCTCGTGCCCAAGTTCGTTCGCGATGTAGTCCGCGATCATCTGCTTCTGCTCGAAACCGGCGTGGTCGGAACCGATGGCAATGCGCATGGGAGCATCCTCTCTGGTTGAGGCGGCTGCGGGCACCGCGCCCGCGACGTCACCGCTCATAGACATCGTATCGCTTCTACCCAAGATGCACCAAGGCATGCTCGGGACCGGGGCGGCCGGGGCCTACCCGATCGAGGTTCGGCAACGGGCCACGGCGTCATGCCATCCGGACAGGGCACGTGCCACGGCAGCATCGTCACCCGCCGGCTCGAACCTCCTGCCCAGGCTCCTGTTCTGCAAGAGCTCCTCACGATCCTCCCAGTAGCCGACGGCGAGGCCGGCGAGATAGGCCGCCCCGAGAGCCGTCGTCTCGACGCTCTCGGATTGGATCACCGGGATGCCGAGGAGATCGGATTGGAACTGCATGATGAACTCATTGCGCGACGCTGCCCCATCGACCGAGAGATGGGTGAGCCGCCGATCGGCGTCCATCTCCATCGAGCGAAGGATGTCATGGCTCTGATACGCCATGGACTCACAGGCGGCGCGGACGATCTCGGCCCGCCCCGATGCAGCCGTGAGGCCGCAGATCATCCCACGAGAATCCGGATCCCACCAAGGGGCCCCGAGCCCGCTGAACGCGGGGACGAGATAGCAGCCGTTGGTGCCCGGAATCGACAGGGCGATGCCGGCGGTCTCCTCGGCGCTCGAGATGATCTCCAGCTTGTCACGAAGCCACTGGATGACGCTCCCCGAATGGAAGATCGATCCCTCGAGCGCGTAGCTCACACGCCCGCCTTCGGCGATCCCGATGGTCGAGACGAGGCCGTTGGCGGACTCGACGACATCGTCACCGGTGTTCATGAGCATGAAGCATCCGGTACCGTACGTGTTCTTGGTGTCCCCCGGCTCGAAGCAGCAGTGTCCGAAGAGCGAGGCCTGCTGGTCGCCCGCGACACCGGTGATCGCGGGGGCATGGGTCATGATCTCGCTTGAGACCCGACCGAACTCCCCTGAACTCCACCTGACCTCGGGAAGCATGGAGCGCGGGATCTCGAGTGCTTCGAGCAGCTCATCGTCCCAGTCAAGCGTGTGGATGTTGAAGAGCATGGTGCGGCTCGCGTTGGTGTAGTCGGTCGCATGCACCATGCCCGAGGTGAGGTTGTAGATCAGCCATGTGTCTATGGTGCCGAACATGAGCTGCCCGGCCTCGGCGGCCTCGCGGGCGCCGCTGACGTTGTCGAGGATCCACTTGATCTTCGTCGCCGAGAAATAGGCATCCGGCGTGAGTCCCGTCTTGGCCCTGATCGCATCGCCCATCCCGGAGCGCACCAGCTCCTCGGCGATGGGGGCCGTCCTGCGACACTGCCATCCGATCGCATTGTGGATGGGCTGCCCGCTGTCCCTGTCCCACACCACCGTGGTCTCGCGTTGGTTGGTCACCCCGATCGCCGCTATCCGATCTGAATGGATGCCGCTTTTGAACTGGACCTCCATCATCACGGCGATCTGGGAGGCGAGGATCTCCATGGGATCTTGCTCGACCCATCCGGAATCGGGGTAGGATGCCGTGATGCCACGGGACGCCTGGGCCACGATGCAGCCGTATTCATCCACGATGACCGCGCGGACCGATGTCGTGCCGGAATCGAGGGCCATGATGTAGCTGCCCGCCTGCGACGCGAAGATCCGATCGACCATTCCAAGATCCTTGAGGGAAAACGCCATCGCAAACACCTCTCCGCGAGCACACGCAGCCGAGCCCGCAGGCCGGTGCCTTCCTTGTCACAACCGCTGTCGTTGCATTGTGTCATACCCCGATGCGAGACGCCGAACAGCCGGCGAACGCGATTGCCCAGCGGGGGGAAACGTCGGCAAACGCCATGAAAACGCCTCCGGAAGGACCGGCACCATCATTCGAACACAGATGCGATGTCAGCGCGGGAGAGAGCCCCCTCGCGCAAGATCACGGGGGCTCCCGATCTGATCGCGACGATGGTCGATGCATCCCGGCAGGGGGTCTCCCCCGCATCCACGGCGACATCGACGCCCTCGAGGATCCTCGACTCGACCCGGTCGAAGGAGATCGGGGCGGGTGCGCCGTGAGTGTTCGCGGATGTGACCGCGAGCGGGGACGAGCAGGCTCCGACCAGCTTCTGGATCACCGGGGAGGCCGATGCCCTCAAGGCGATCGTCCCATCAGCGGCCTTGAGGAACGAGGGGACATCATCGGCCGCATCGACCACGAGCGTCAACGCCCCCGGCCAGAATCGCTCCGCGAGCCTCATGGTCACACGAGGGACCTTTGCGCCGTATCGAAGGAGGGCCTCCTCGTCGGCGACGAGCCAGGGAACCGTCTGCGACAGATCGCGCCTCTTGAGCGTGAAGATCCTCCCGTAGCCCGTCTCGGGTCCCGGGACCTCGGCATAGTCGTCGAAGGCGGCCACCGACACCCCGATGCCATAGACCGTCTCCGTCGGGAGGCAGGCGAGCACCCCCGCACGAAGGGCCCGCGCCACCCCATCCAGATCGTCCTGCGCTAAATACACCTTCGCCATTCCTCGTTCCCTCCCTGTCCCGTCAGTCTTAGGCGGTGGGCCGCCGTCTAGATTCGCGCCAAGATGATTCTCGGCCGACCGGTGAGGTCCTTGACGATCCCGACATCGCGCATGCCGGCGGCGCGGCAGATCCCCGCGGCATCCTCCAGCGATTCCTCGAAGAGCTCGCAGGCCAGCAGCCCGCCCGGTCGCAGGACGGAGGGCGCGGCGTCGACGAGGCGACGGAACACATCGAGCCCGTCCTCTCCCCCCTCGAGAGCGAGGCTCGGCTCGTGATCGACCACCTCGCGCGGGAGGGAGGACATGACGCCGCTGGGGATGTAGGGGGGATTCGAGACGAGCACATCGAAGGTGCCGAGCTCGTCCTCGGCCACCGGGGAGACCAGATCGCCCTCCCTGATCGACAGGGCGAGCGGATCGACCCCCAAGGCATCCCTGTTCCTCTTCGCGAGGAGCACCGCCTGCTGGCTGATGTCGGTGGCGACGCACGTCACCGCTTCGGGCCGCTCGATGACCAGGGAGAGCGAGATGCATCCGGTCCCGCATCCCACCTCGAGGACACGAGCCGATCCGACGGCGGGCGCCCCTCCGTCCCCATCGGCCCCGTCTTCCACGTCGATGGGCTGAGCGGACTCCCCATCCACCGGCGCGTCGAGATGCCGGGCCATGTCCTCGCTCCAGGGAAGCTCCCGCTTCCTGCGCTGAACCTGCGTCCCATCGGGCCCCACGAGCCCCAAGGGGCCCCGATCGAGGAAGTCGAGAACCTCGCCCACCAGGACCTCGGTCTCGGGCCTGGGGATCAAGACCCCCGGTTCGCACATGACGTCGATCATCCGGAACCCGGTCGATCCGGTGATATATTGCACCGGCTCGCCTTTAGCCCGCCTGACGACGGCATCGTGCATGCGATCGAGCTCGCCGCGAGACAGGGGCTTGTCAAAGTTCATGTAGATGTCAACGCGGCTGAGACCCGTCACCGACGTCAACAAGAGCTCGGCGGTGTAGCGCGCCCGAACATCACCCTTGCCCTCTAGGTATCCGCGTGTCCATTCAAGGCAGCTGCTGATGGTCCATGTTCCGTCCGCCATGATGCCCTCCCCCCTTTGTCCTCTCGAGGCGCTCGGCCTCCCCATGTTTTCGCAAGCGATTCTACTTCATGGCGCCGGGCCATGCCGACGGCATCGGACCCGGGCACCCTAAATAGCCAAAAACAATCCGTGCCCGCAGACCGTATTCGATTCGATTCGAATGCGGTATCGGCCGGCCAGACACACCTCCCAAAGACAAGGGAAGGCGCCCTCGTCCGTCCGGGACGAGGGCGCCAACTGAAACCCCTTTGTTCGAACTCACCCTATCAGACGGCGGAGGCGAGTTTCTCGGCGCGGTCCGCGGCGGCCAGGGCCTCGATCACGCTGGAGAGCTGATCGCCCAGAAGGACGCCGTTGTAGGTGGAGTTGAAGCCGATGCGATGGTCGGTCACGCGATCCTGAGGCTGGTTGTACGTGCGGATCTTCTCCGAACGGTTGCCATGGCCGATCTGGCTCGAGCGCTCTGCGCCGAGCTCGGCCTGCTGGCGCTCGAGCTCCATCTCGTAGAGGCGCGCGCGGAGCATCTGCATGCAGACCTCGCGATTCTGGATCTGGGAGCGTTGCTCCTGGGACTGGACCACGGTGTTGGTGGGAAGATGGGTGATACGCACCGCCGAATAGGTGGTGTTGACGCACTGGCCGCCGGGGCCGGAGGCGCAGTAAGTGTCGATGCGCAGATCAGATTGGTTGATCTGGACGTCGATCTCCTCGGCCTCGGGAAGGACCGCGACGGTGGCCGTGGAGGTCTGGATGCGGCCCTGGCTCTCGGTCTTGGGGACGCGCTGGACGCGGTGGACGCCCGACTCGTATTTCATGACCGAGTAGACCTTGTCTCCCTCGACCTTGAATTCGATGCTCTTGAAACCGCCGGCCTCGCTGGGGCTCGAGTCGAGCACGGCCATCTTCCACTTCTGGCTCTCGCAGAAGCGCTGGTACATCTTGAAGAGGTCGCCGGCGAAGATGGCCGCCTCGTCACCGCCCGCGGCGGAGCGGATCTCGACGATGGTGTTCTTCTCGTCATTGGGGTCGCTGGGGATGAGCATGAACTTGATATCGTCCTCAAGGCGCGGGAGCTTCTCCTCGTTGTCGGAGATGTCCATCTGGAGCATCTCCCGCTCATCGGCGTCGGTCGCCTCGCGAAGCATCTCCTTCGCGGCCTCGATGTCGTCGAGCGCGGTCACGTACTCGCGCGCCGCGGCGACCAGATCGGTCTGGTGCGCATGCTCCTTGGCGAGCCTCATGTACTCCTTCTGGTCGGAGACCACGGCGGGATCGGACAGCTTCTTCTCGAGCTCCTGATAGGCGATGATGATCTTCTCGAGCTTATCGCGCATTGTCTCTCCTTATATGGGTGTTTGCTTGCGCGCTCGCGGCGCGACGGGGCGATCTGGGACGACATTGCTCACACTCGCCACGCGAGTGCGCGATGCAGCACAGCTAGAGCATGTCGAACGCGAAATGCATGATTGATCCCCTCTCACCGCTCGATATGATAACCAAGTCGGCACCGGGCGGGCAACGGCGCGGCGACCATGCGGCCGCACCGGGACCCTTGCACGCAAAACGCCCACAAGCAGGGCCCGGACGACCGGCGTGATACCAACGCCGCCCGGGCGATGCCGCATCATCCGATTCAGAGAAGGGTCACCGAGAAGGATCGCTCGTCGACGGCTCCGGGGGCGAGGATCGTGATGCCCTCGCGCTCCTCGAGGACGTCGCCGTCTGTGTCGAGCGCGGCGTGGCCGGTCCAGGGCTCGAGCGCCACGAAGGGCGCGTCAGGCTTAGCGGACCATATGCCCAGGAAATCGAAGCCGGGGAACTCGACGCGAACACCGCGCCCAGACTTCCTCCCCACCATCTCGATCATGTTGTCGGGTACGTCGCGCAGCACGACCGTGTCGAAATCGAACATCTTGCGCGACACCCCGACGGCATCGGCGTCCTCGACGATATGGACGGGATCGGCGTACGAGAGCAGGCCGCCCCCAACGATCTTGGGGGAGTCCGCCGTCCAGGCCCTCGAGAACCTCAGCTCGTAGTCCTCGAACGACTCCCCTTCGCCCCCCGGCGCCGGAACGTTGAAGGCCGGATGGCCTCCCACGGAGAAGGGCATGGGCGCGTCGCCCGTATTGGTGACCGTGAAGGTCTGGGTGAGCGTGGCCGGACCCGTGAGCGCGTAGGTCATGTTGAGCTTGAACGGATAGGGGTAGAGCTCCCGCGTCCTCTCGTCATCGCGAAGCTCGAAGGTGACTGACGAGGAATCGTCGGCGATCTTGACGACGGCATGCTCGAAATCGCGAGCGAAACCATGGCGGGCGCCCGCGCAGGGACCGGCGGCCGATTTGAGGGTGTCGAATCCCTGGACGCCGACGAAGGGGAAGAGGACGGGCGAGGTCTTCCCCCACCATGCGGGATCCGCCTGCCAGAGGTATTCCCGCCCATCGAGCGAGAGGCCCATCAGCTGGGCCCCCATCGAATCGATCCGAGCGACAAGCCCGTCTCTGGAGATCGTGGTGATGTGGGACATGATCGGTCCTTCCTTCCCCTTGCGAGACGCTCGCAGCACCCCCCGC
The DNA here is from genome assembly GCA_034088265.1 of Collinsella sp. GTDB lineage: Bacteria > Actinomycetota > Coriobacteriia > Coriobacteriales > Coriobacteriaceae > Collinsella. The sequence goes on from JAXDWR010000086.1 coordinate 21,437, forward strand.
ACTTCCATTCCTTCCGATTAATATACCCCTCGACCGCCCAGCGGCCCGGGGCGCGACATCGCGGATTCACGACGAGCCCCCGGAGCCGCACCCATTGGGACGATCTCGGACACCGGGACGTCGAGCTGCTACCATCTACGGGAGACATCTTGAGCACACGACGGAGGAACCATGGCATCGTCCTTCACCCATGTGATATTCGATCTCGACGGCACGCTCTTGAACACGATCGAGGACCTCGCCGCCGCGGGAAACCACACCTGCGAGGTGAATGGATGGCCCACCCACGCCGTCGACGCGTACCGCTACAAGGTGGGGAACGGCATGCTCAAGCTCGTCGAGCGGTTCATGCCCGCGGAACATGCCGGGGATCGAGCGCTCTTCGAACGCGCCCTGGCGGAATTCCGGTCATATTACGACGAGCACAAGATGGACCACACCGCACCCTATCCCGGCATCATCGAGATGCTCGACACCCTGCTCGCCAATGGGATCGGACTCGCGGTCCTCACGAATAAGGATCATGCGGCGGCGCGCCCCCTCGTCGAGCACTTCTTCGGCGCCGATCGATTCCAGATCGTCCAAGGCCGGGTCGATGAGCTTCCCCCCAAGCCCGCCGCCCCACTGACGCTCCGCGCGCTCGCGTCGATGGGGGCCCGTCCCGAGTCCACCCTCTTCGTGGGCGACTCGAACGTCGATATCCAATGCGGACGCAACGCTGGGATCGGCACCGCTGGAGTCACATGGGGATTCCGCGGCCGCGCTGAGCTTGAGGCGGAGGGCGCGGACTATATCGCGGAAAACCCCGCGGACCTCACAGGGATCGTGCTCGGATAGAGAGCCCGTCAAAATGAAGCGGGGCCCCGGCCTTCGCCGAAGCCCCGCTCGATCAGGCGGATGGAATGGGTCTAGGACATGAGGGCGGCGAGGAGCTCTGCCTCGGCGCTGGAGTCGATCTCCCACTCGTTATCGGAAACCTTGTTGTACTTGATGTCGACATCGGCCTCGTGTGGCTCGAGGTTGTTGATGACATCGATCATGACCTCGCCGCCGAGCTTGTAAAGCTCATCCTCGGTGATCGAGGAGATGTCCATGGACTGCACCTTCTCCTCAAACGCCGTCTGGAATCCCGTGAGGATCTCGGTCATGGACTTGCAGGTGAGCTTGACATGCGCGACCGCGGTGCCATTGCCCTCGTCGACATCCACGCTCTCGATCTTGTAGTCGAAGCCATCGAGATAGGAGCTCGCAAAATCCTTCGCCTCGACACCGAGCATCTCGAGATCCTCGCCGGCCCCCTCCTCGATCCCGTCGATGAGGTCGCTATCGCCAGCCTTCACGCCGTCGAACTGGGCGGAGATGTCCTCGCGGATCAGCTCCTCGACAGAGGGGCCGCCGCAGCCGACCAAGACCAGCGAGAGCACGGCCAGCAGCGGGATCATCGCGATAAGGGCGATTCTCTTCTTCATGACACAACCTCCAGACGATAACCGGTCCACCTAGCAAGCGATCGGACCAGCACGAACCATGGCCCCAGTGTAACCAAGCGGGAATGAGCGCGTGAGACGCATCGCCCGACGAGGCCAATCGGCCCGTGAAAGGGACCTACTCCTTGGCGCCGTACTGCTCGTAGTACGCATCGATGGCGGCCTTGAGGTCGTCGTCGATCACGACCCGGCCGGCGACCTCGCGGTTGTGGAGATGTTCGGTGACCTCGGCCATCGAGACGATGCTCGCGACGGGGAAGCCGTAGCGCGCCTCGATCTCCTTCTGAGCCGTGGTGACGCCGCCCTTGCCGACCTCCATGCGGTTGAGGCTCACGATGAGCCCCTTGACATCGACATCCGCAACGGCCTTGAGCTTGGGATAGGTCTCGTCGATGGACTTGCCGGAAGTGGTCACGTCCTCGACCATGACGACGCGGTCTCCATCCTTGAGCTCATAGCCCAGCATGCCGCCCTTGTCCGCACCGTGATCCTTCATCTCCTTGCGATCGGAGCAGTAGCGAGCCTCCTTGCCATAGAGCTCATTGAGGGCGATCGCGGTCACGACGGACAGCGGGATGCCCTTGTAGGCCGGACCGAAGACGACATCGAAATCCAGACCGAAGTTGTCGTGGATCGCGCGTGCGTAGTACTCGCCGAGGCGCTTGAGCTGCTCTCCGGTCACATAGGCCCCCGCGTTCATGAAGAAGGGGGACTTGCGCCCGCTCTTGAGGACGAAGTCGCCGAACTTGAGCACGTCGGACTCGACCATGAACTCGATGAACTCGCTCTTATAGGCTTCCATGGGATTCCCCTTTCGCACGGTTTCGCATCGCCATCAAGGATAGCAGAGGCGAGTGGGCGCACGTGACGCGCCCGCTACGAGTCGTAGCGCCCCAGGAACTCGCGGGTCCGCTCGTTCCTGGGCGACCCCATGACCTGGTCGGCGGGCCCCTCCTCGACGATCACGCCGCCATCCATGAAGATGACCCTATCGGCGACCTCGCGGGCGAACGACATCTCGTGCGTGACCACGATCATCGTCGTGTCCTCGGCAGCCAGTTGCTTGAGCACCTTGAGCACCTCACCGGTGAGCTCGGGATCGAGCGCGCTCGTGGGCTCATCGAAGAACAGGATCTGCGGGTTGAGGCAGAGCGCCCGCGCTATGCTCGCGCGCTGCTGCTGCCCTCCAGAGAGCTGACAGGGGACCTTGTCCTCGCACCCCTGGAGGCCCATCTTCTCGAGCAGGGCCCGCGCCTGCCCCTCGACTTCCGAGCGGGAGCGGCCCTGAACGACGATCGGCGCATCGGTGATGTTTTGCATCACCGTCATATGCGGGAAGAGGTTGAAGTTCTGGAACACGAGCCCGAACCTCTGGCGAGCGAGGGCGAGCGTCCGCTTGTCCCCATAGACCGCCGGTGCACGATCCCCTCCATCGGAGGGAACGGCGACCGCCACTTCGGGATCGCCCTCGACTCCTCCGTACCACAAGCCGCCGCCGTCGAGGCGCTCGAGCAGCGTCAGGCAGCGCAGGAGTGTCGACTTGCCGCCGCCGGAAGGACCTATGATCGCGACGACCTCACGGGGACGCACCTCGAAGGAGATATCGCGCAGGACCTCGTTCCCGCCGAAGCTCTTTCGGCCGTGCTCAAGGCGCACCACACATTCGGTGGCGGCCGTATCTGATCTCTTAGTCATGGTAGTAATCCAACTTCTTCTCGATGCGGGCCATCACGATCTCGACGACCATGTTGAACACCCAATAGAACGCCGCGGAGATCGCGAAGGGCAACATGCTGCGCTCCGCCGCGACGAGGGCCTTCGCCGTGGAGAACATCTCCGCGACACCGATGGAGAATGCGAGGGAGGTGTCCTTGACGAGGGTTATCACCTCGTTGCCCATCGCAGGGAGGATGCGCTTGATCACCTGGGGAAGCACGATCCGCACGAAGGTCTGGGATCGCGAGTAGCCCAGCACCTCCGCGGCCTCGTATTGCCCGCGCGGGATCGACTGGATCCCCGAGCGGTAGATCTCCGCGAAATAGGCGGCGTAGTTGATGATGAACGCGATGATGCAGGCCTGCCATTTGGAATTGGTCGAGAGCTGGAGGCCGAACACGTAGTAGGGAGCGAAGTACACCGCGAACATCTGGAGCATGAGCGGGGTGCCGCGCATGATCGAGATATAGAAACGCGCGAGAAGAGAAATCGGCTTGACGCGAGAGAGGCGCGCGAGCGCGACCGGGATGCCGAGCGGGATCGAACCCACCAGCGTGAGAGCGAAGATCTGGGTGCTCACCACAAAGCCGTCGAGCAGCATCCCCAGCATCGTGGAAATGTCCATCTATCCATACCTTCCCATGATGATTCGACCTGGCCGGGACGAATCCGTACTACCCTGATCGCCCGGCACGGGAAACCCCCGGCCCGCAAGGCGGGCCGGGGGCGGCGCGGTCCGGCGGGGACCGCCTTACTTGATCTGCCAATTCTCGTAGGAGATTCCCATGTCGGCGTACTTGTCGCAGAGCTTCTCGATGAATCCCTCATCGTTCAGGGCCTTGAGGGTCTCGGTAACCTTGTCGGCAAGAGCCTCGTCGCCCTTCTTGAAGCCCACGGCGTAGTTTTCGGTGGAGAGCTGCTCATCGAGCTGGACATACTTGTCGCCATTGCCCGCGAGCTGGTACTGGGCGATGGAGAGGTCGCAGGCGACCGCATCGACAGCGCCGGACTCGAGCTGCATGAAGGCGGTGTTGTACTCGCCGATGATCTCGAGCGCGGCGAACGTGCCGGCAAGGTCGGCCTGGTCGCCCTCGAGGACATCCTGGGCTGCGGAATCCGTCTGCGTGATCACGGTCTTGCCAGCCAGATCGTCGAAGGATTCGATACCGCTATCCTTGCGGACGACGATGACCTGGGCGTTGAGCATGTAGGGATCGGAGAAGGTGTAGTCATCCTCGCGTCCCTCCATCGTGAAGCCGTTCCAGATGCAGTTGATGGCGCCGGAGTTGAGCAGGCTGTCCTTGGCATCCCAATCGATGGCCTCGAGTTTGACATCCCATCCGTTGCGCTTGGCCACCTCGGTGGCGAGATCCAGATCGAAACCGGTGAACTCGCCGTCGTCACCCACGTAGCCATACGGGGGATACGACTGATCGAATCCGACGGTCAGCGTTGAGATATCGGCGCTGGTGTCCTTTCCGCCACCCCCCTTCTCCGCGGAGCCGGCGACTTCGACGGGCTTGCCTCCACAGGCCGCAAGACCCAAAACGAGCACGAGGGCAGCGCCGGCGACGGCGATGGGGGCAAGGATCTTCTTGGTCTTCATGGTCTTCTTCATGGTGCTTCCTCTTCTCCCTTTCCCGACACTTCAATGAGTGGAGATGTATAACCGCGCATTCATCTTCTTTATCTGCGCAGCTGATACTTTACTCTAGTAGAGTGCAAAGCACAACTTAGAAATATTCTCGTAATCAAATTGCATCGTGCGACCCCATGATCCAAGCCGGGGCCGAGCGCGGGAAAAGAAGGAGGGGGCACCGCCCTCCCGGACGGCGCCCCCTCCTCGTGAAACACTTCATGGAGGTGTGTCTATCTAGTCCTTCTTGCGCAGCTTGCCGCCAAACGCCAGGGCGGCCGTTCCCATCGCGCTCATGGCCGAGGCGACCACCATGGTCACCCCGAAGGCATCGGAGGTCTGCGGAAGCGCTGGCGTCTTGTGCGAAGCGGCAAGCTTGCCGTCGGAAGCGGTGTCGACCTGCGGGGCCTCCGCTCCGCCGAAGGTCTTGGGCGTCCAAGAAGCGGCGACATAGAGGTCGCCCGTCACCGGGGCATCGGGATCGAATGCCGCTCCGTACTCCCTCGTGGCCACGTCGTAGAGGCGCCAGCCCGCGAAGATGTGGCCGTCGCTCTGAGGATCCGAGGGCAGGGCGTTGGAGGTCGAGCACCCCACACCCTCCTCGGCCTCCACCACGATGTTGGGGGGCGAGGGCTCGCAGTCATCGAAGGTGATGCGGTGCGTCACG
>JAXDWR010000087.1:0-7968 GCA_034088265.1 Collinsella sp.
GCATGTCGTTCATCGTGAAGCCCTCGCGCAGCATGCGCTCAGCGGCCTCCATCTGCTCGGCGTCGGCGAGCTCCTGGGCCTTCTCGATGATCCCGATGACGTCGCCCATCCCCAGGATGCGCTTGGCCATGCGCTCCGGGCTAAAGACCTCGAGCGAATCGGGCTTCTCGCCCATAGAGACGAACTTGATCGGCTTGCCAGTCACCTGGCGCACGGACAGGGCGCCGCCGCCGCGGGCGTCGCCGTCGAGCTTTGAGATGATGACGCCGTCGAAATCGGTCCTCTCCGCGAAGGTCGCCACCACGTTGACGATGTCCTGGCCGGTCATGGCGTCAACGACCATGAGGACCTGGTCGGGCTTGACCGCCTTCTTGATATCGACGGCCTCCTGCATCATCTGCTCGTCGATCTGAAGGCGACCGGCGGTGTCGACGATGACGACATCGCGCATGTGATCGACGGCCTCGCGGATCGAGTCCTTGGCGATCTGGATCGGGTCGGTGCCGTCCCCGCGGAAGACGGGGACGCCGATCTCGCCGCCCAGCGTGGCGAGCTGATCGGCGGCGGCGGGGCGATAGACGTCGCAGGCCGCGAGGAGCGGGCTCTTGCCCTGCTTCTTGAGCATATAGGCGAGCTTGACCGCAGCGGTGGTCTTACCGGATCCCTGGAGGCCGACGAGCATGATCACGTTGGGGATGCGGCTTGAGAGCACGAGCTTGCTCTCGGTCGCACCGAGGAGCTCGATGAGCTCGTCGAGGACGATCTTGACGACGTTTTGCGCCGGAGAGAGCGACTCCAGAACCTCGGCGGTCATGCAGCGCTCCTTGGTCTTGGCGACGAACTCCTTGACGACCTTGAAGTTGACGTCGGCCTCGAGCAGCGCCATGCGGATGTCGCGCATCGCGGAGGTGATGTCCGCCTCGGTGAGCTTGCCTTTGCCGCGCAGGCGATCAAAGGTGTCGTTGAGGCGATCGGAAAGCGAGTTGAACATGGATCGTTCCTTTCGGGGTCGGTTCGAGCGGGCGCGGGGAGCTACTCGACGCCCACGAGCGCGTCGGCGAAGCTGGCGGGGTCGAACTCCTGCAGATCCTCGACCTGCTCGCCAACACCGACTCGATAGATGGGGAGCTTCATGCGGGACGCGACGGCCAGGGCGATACCACCCTTGGCGGTGCCGTCGAGCTTGGTCAGGATGATGCCGTCCAAACCGAGCGCCTCGTTGAACTCGAGGGCCTGGTTGAGGCCGTTTTGACCCGTGGCGGCGTCGATGACGAGCACCACGTGGACGGCCATGGGCCCACGCTTCATCTGCTCGGCCCTGCGGCGGGTGACCTTGACCACCTTGGCGAGCTCGCGCATGAGGTCCGAGGAGGTGTGGAGCCTGCCGGCGGTGTCGATGAGGACGAGGTCGCTCCCCAGGCGATCGGCCTCGTCGAGCACGTCGTAGCACACGCTCGCCGGGTCGCTTCCGCGCTCGCGCTTCACGACGGGGACCCCGGCGCGCTCGCCCCACACATCGAGTTGCTCGATGGCGGCAGCGCGGAAGGTGTCGGCGCTGCCGATGACGACCCCCTTGCCGCGACGGGCCATGTCGCTCGCGATCTTGCCGACCGTCGTCGTCTTGCCCGCGCCGTTTATGCCCACGAACAGGACGCAGCTCGGCGTGTTGGAGAAGATGTCGTCCTCGGGGACGACGAACACCTCGGCGAGGCGGCGCGACAGCGCCCCGCGAAGCTGCTCAGCGCTCTTGAGGTTCTTGCGCGCGGCCTCGTCGCGGAGGTCGTCGGTCACCTGCATGGCGATCTCGGCGCCCATGTCGCCCATGACGAGCGTGTCCTCGAGATCCTCCCAGAAGTCCTCGTCGACCTCGCCGCCAAAGTAGAAGATCTCATTCAAACGCTCGCGGCTGCGCTCCAGACCGCGGGAGAGGGCATCAAAGAATCCCATCTATGCATTCACAACCTTTCCGGTTTCCCTGTCGAGCCTCTGGCTCACAACGCGGCTCACGCCGTCCGCCTGCATCGAGACGCCATAGAGCACGTCGGCCTCCTCCATCGTGCGTCGCTGATGCGAGACGACGAGGAGCTGGGTGCTCTCGCGCAGCACGTTGATAGCGCCGATGAGCTTTGAGAGGTTGGAGTCGTCCAGAGCGGCCTCGACCTCGTCGAGGACGTAGAACGGCACCGTCCTGGTGCGGTAGACGGCGAAGAGCAGGGCGAGGGCCGTCAGGCTCTTCTCGCCACCGCTCATGAGCATCATCTTGGTGATGCGCTTCCCACGCGGCTGCGCGACGACCTCGATACCCGTCTCGGCGGGATGGTCGGGGTCGGTCATCTCCAGATGGGCCTGACCGCCCGGGAAGAGCATGGAGAACACCTCGCGGAAGTTCGCATCGACCTTCTCGAAGGTGATGAGGAACTGCCGGCGCATCTTGCGATCGATCGCCGATGCGATCTTGGTGAGGGATTTGCGGGCGCTCTCAAGGTCCTGGAGCTGCGCCTCGACGTAGTCCGCGCGCTCCTTCAGGCGCTCGTACTCCTCGAATGCGACCTGGTTGACGGGACCGAGGTTGTTGATCTGGCGAACCAGCGACTCGAGCTCGCGCTCGGCGCCTGCGCGATCCTCGGGCGCGGGGAGCATCAGGGCCTCCTCGAGGACGGTCGAGCCGTCTGCGGTGATCGCCTGGACGGCGTTCTCGACCTGGACCTCGAGCTTGCCGCGGGCCACGCGGGCGTCGTTCACGGCGACGGAGGCCGCGTCGACCTCGGCCTTGGCGCGAAGCACCTCGGCCTTGGCATCCTCGATCGTCCTCTTGAGCGAGGCGGAGTCGGCCTCCTCGATGGAGGCCTGGTCGCGCAGGCGGGCCGCCCAATCCATGGCGCGCGATGAGAGCGCCTCGTAGCGGTTGTGGAGCGGGTCGATACGCAGACGCAGCACCTCGAGCGAGCGGGAGGCCTGCTCGGTGGCGCGGATGCGGCGATCGATCCCCTCCAGGCGGGATTCGAGCTCGGGCTTTCGAGCCGTCAGGCTGCGGAGGCGCTCCTTGGACTGCGCGAGGCGCACCTTGGCGTCGGCGAGCTTGCCAGCCGCCTCGGCGTCATCGATGCGGACGCGATCGAGCTCGTCGGTGGCGTCGGCGATGCGCTCCGCCAGCTCGGCGAGTTTCGAGCGGGCCGCGTCGCGCTCCTCGGTGAGCTCGTCGACCTTTGGTTGGGCGGCGCGAACCTGCTCGGCGGCCTGCTCACGGCGGCGCTCGATCTGCTTGCGCTCCGCAAGCGCCTGCGAGAGGGAGTGCTCCAAACGTCCGACCTCGGACAGCGCCGAGCTGCGTTCTCCGTCCAGGCGGGCGATCTCACCGGAGACGGAGAACTCCGCGGAACGCGAGGACTCCACGGCGGCAGCCGCCTCCTCGACCTGGACCGATAGATGCTCGAAAACCGCCGAGAGATCGGGCTCCACGCCCTCGAGCTCCCTGATGCGGCGCTTGCGCTCCAAGGTGCCGAGCGTCCCCGCATCGCCCGTGCCGATGCGAACGACGCCGCCATCGCAAACGCGGGCGCCATCGGGCGTCACATAGGTGATCCCGTCCAGCACGGGCGCGGCGAGCGCGGCCTCGACGGAGTCGACCACATAGATCCCGCCCAAGAGCGCGGCCACCGCGTCGGCATAGCCGTCGCACACATTCAGGCGCTCGACCAGACGATAGCCGGCGGCTCCGGGCACGGGGCCGCGCGAACGCACGTCGCGGGAGAGCATGACGGCCTGACCCGACGCCTGGGACTCGCCCAGGGCGATGGTGGCGAGCGAGAGCAGGTTCCGTCCACCCTCGACGACGAATGCGTCGATGTCCTCGGCGAGCAGACGCTCGACGAGGGACTCGAGCTCGGCGGGGGCCTCGATGAGGTCGCCCAGACGGGCGCGCACGCTCTCCCCTCCCTCGCGCGCGATGCACGAGACCAAAGGCGAGGAATCGGACAGCTCGGCATCGAGTCTCTTCAAACCCGCGAGCTCGGAGGTCACCTCCGAGAGGCGCGAACGGGCCTCGGACTCCTTCGTCCTGAGGACATCGAGGGCTGCCCGCGCAGTCGCTATGGACTCCTTCGCCTCCCTCTGGCGAGCGTGGGCGTCCTCGAGCAGTGCATCGAGCTCCTCGACGCGGGCGCGGCGGCTTTCGAGGGACGCCTGGACGTTCTCGGCATCGGCGTCGATCTGCTCGATGCGCGAGGCGTACATGGAGTCCTCGAGCTCGGCGTTGGAGAGCGATTCCTTGACCTTGACCAGCGCGAGCGATGCCTCGTCGATCGCTCGCTGGGTGTCGCGCTGCTCGCGGTTGAGACCCGAGATCCGCTCGTCGAGCTCGACGCGGCGGGCATGGAGCAGATCGGCGGCCGGAAGGAGGTCGTCCACATCGTGCTGGGCTATGTCATGCGCCGCGCGGACCTCGTCGAGCTGACGGACGATGTCCTCGAGCTCCTGGGCGATGCGACGGCGCTGGTGCTCGGAACCGGAGAGGGTGCCGCGCATCTCGGAGAGGCGCGTGACCATGTTGCGCCCCTTCTCCTCGAGCAGGCGCATGTCCGAGCCGATCCTGCCCACGACGTCCTGCATGCGTCGGCGCTGCTCGCCGAGATCCCCGACGAACAGGCCCTTCTCCTCGAGCATGACTTGGAGCTTCTCGAGTTCGCGCTCCTTCTCGGCGGCACGATAGCGTGCGAGCTCGAGCGCTGCCGCGGCCTCGCGCGAAGCCGATTCGACGTCCTGCCAGCTCGCCTGGAGGCGCCTGAGTTCATCGACCGCGAGGATCTGCGTGAGCTCATGCGCGCGCTCGGAGAGCTCGCGGTGCTTGCGAGCCCTGTCCACCTGGCGCTCCAAGGGCTTGAGCTGCCGCGTGATCTCGCGGTTGATGTCGCGCGCACGGGTGAGATGCTCGTCCATGGACGCGATCTTCCTCAGGGCGCGCTCCTTGCGCCGCTTGTGCTTGGAGATGCCGGCCGCCTCCTCGATGAGCGCGCGCCGCTCCTCGGGACGGCTCTGCAGGATGGCGTCGAGCTTGCCCTGCGAGATGATCGAATGGGTGTCCTTGCCCAGGCCAGAGTCATGGAGTATGTCCTGGATGTCCATAAGGCGGCAGGGGCTCGAGTTGATGAGGTACTCGCTCTCGCCGGAGCGATACATGCGCCTGGTGATGGCGACCTCGTTGAAGTCCACCGGAAGGACGTGGTCGGAGTTGTCGAGCACGAGCGTGACCTCGGCGACCCCAACGGGCTGACGCGCCGAGGAACCGGAGAAGATCACGTCCTCCATGGCCTGACCGCGGAGCTGCTTGGCGCTCTGCTCGCCTAGAACCCAGAGGATGGCGTCGGAGATATTGGATTTACCCGATCCGTTGGGGCCGACGATCACCGTGAGACCCGGCTCGAAGACCATGTGGGCACGGTCGGCAAACGATTTGAACCCCTTCAAGGTGAGCGACTTGAGATACACGGCGCCTGCCTTAACTCAGCTTCTTCTTGAGGATGACCCCATTGTGCGTATAGCCCATTCGATTGAGCGCATCGAGTGCCGCGGCGGCCTCGGCCTCCTTCTTGGATGAGCCCGTCCCGCGCCCCCGTCGAATGCCGTCGACGAGCGCCACCGCGGTGAAGGTGGGCTCGTGGGCCGGACCGCTCGTGTCGACGAGCTTGTAAGCGGGCGCCTCCATATGGTCGGCCTGAACGCATTCCTGGAGGTAGCTCTTGGGATTCACCGGATGCTCGGCGCGCTCGGTGGCAAGGTGGGGCTTGAGCGTGCGCGAGATGAACTCGGCGGCGGGATCCAGGCCGCCGTCGAGATACAGCGCACCCACGAGTGCCTCGTAGACATTCTCCAGGGCGGAATGCATGCCGCGGGCGCCGGTTCCGGTCTCGGAGGGACCGAAGACGATGCACTTGTCGATCCCGAGCTCGAGGCCGACCTCCGAGAGCGTGGCGCCCGAGACCAGGGAGACCTTGAGGCGCGTGAGCTTGCCCTCGTCGAAACCGGGATAGGTGCTGAACAGCGAGATGGCGACCACGGAACCCAAGATGGAGTCGCCCAGGAACTCCAGGCGCTCATAGGATGCCGAGACCGGCTTGCCCTCGACTGCGGAAGGATGGGTTATCGCGCTCTGCAGCAGGTCGCGGTCACGGAACTTGTGTCCGCAGATCTGCTCGGCGAGCGCGAGCTTCTTAGCTATCGACACGGAACGTTAGGCCTCCAAGGCGGATTCGATCGCCTCGATGGCGTCCTCGACCGAGGAGATGGCGAGGAGCTTCTCGTCCTCGATCTCGACGTCGAACTCATCCTCCATGGCGGTCACGAGCTGCAGGCGGTCGAGCGAGGTGGCGTCCAGGTCGTCGAAGGTGGTCGCCTCGGTGACCTCGTCGATATCGATACCAAGGACATCGCTCGCGATGTCGGCGATCTTGGCGAAGATCTCGGTGCGCTCCATAGCGGGGCTCCTTTCCATAATCGGCGACGGGGACGAACCAGCGCCCCCGTCGCTTCGCAGTTGGATTTGATTCTACCTGCTCGCAAGCGAGCACTCAACCGGGTTGGACGGCTATCGCACAATCCCCGCCATGGAATCGGCGACGCTGTTGACCAGATCGGCCCGAACGGCCTCCGCAGCCGCGAGGGCACCGTTCTTGACCGCCTCGACGGAGGTCGCGCCATGCCCGATGAGCACCACGCCGCGAAGGCCGAGCAGGATCGCCCCGCCCTTGGCGTCGCCCGACATCTTGGCCTTGAGCGCGCGGAGATCGTCTTTAAGCAGAAGGGCGGCGATCTTGCCCTTGAGCGACGAGAGCAGCGAGGCCTTGAGCTCCCTCATCAGGAACTTGGCGGCGCCCTCCGTGGCCTTGAGCGCGACGTTGCCGGCAAAGCCGTCCGTGGCCACAACGTCGAAGTCCCCCGAGACGATATCGGTCCCCTCGCAGTTGCCCTTGAATCCGGGAACCTGCTCGCGCATGAGCGGGAAACAGGCCTTGGTGAAGTGCGAGCCCTTGGTGTCCTCGGTTCCGTTGGCGAGCAACCCCACGCGGGGCTCTTCCACGCCGAGGACGCTCTTGGCGTAGGCCGCCCCCATCTGCGCGAAACGGACCATGTCCTCGGGTTCCACGTCGGGATTGGCCCCCATGTCGCAGAAGACGGTGAATCCCCCCGCCATGTTGGGCAGCGTCGAGGTGATGCAGGGCCTGATGGGGCGCCTCTCCCCTTCCGACTCAAACTTGAAGGGGGTCACGTAGGCGGTTCCCGCCGCGGTGATGGCCCCGGTGGACCCGGCGGAGAAGAATCCATCGGCGGTACCCTTCTTGACGGCGCGGCACCCGATCACGATCGAGGACTTCCGCTTGCGCATGACCGCCGCGATGGGATCGTCCTCCATGGTGATGACGTCCGGAGCCACGAGGGCCTCGACGCGGTCGCGCCCCTCGGCGAAGGGCTCGACGATCTCGGCCGGTCCGACCGCCAAGACGGTCAGGTCGGCGTCGGCTGACACCGCTGCGGCGATGCCGTCAAGGACGACCTGGGGCTCCTCGTCCCCACCCATCACGTCGACGGCGATTCGGACCTTCTTCATGGCAATCCCCTTCCATAGAGAAATGGCCGACTCATCGAGCCGGCCATGTGGTTTCGCTATCGCGCCCCAGTAGTCCGTGATGCGGACTACTCGGTGACGATGACCTCACGATCCTTGTAGAACCCGCAGTTGGGGCACACGTGGTGGGGAAGCTTGACGGAACCGCAGCGAGGGCACACGGAACGAGCGGCGGCGGTGATCTTCATGTTCGCGGAGCGACGGGAATGCGTCTTCGCACGACCCTTTTTCTGCTTAGGTACTGGCATGTTGACCTTCCTTTATCAATGATATCGAGCACAATTACGCGCAAGCAACGATACTATCACAGAAGAAACCCGTGTACAGGGAAAACTTCCTCATACAGGGTT
>JAXDWR010000088.1:0-7945 GCA_034088265.1 Collinsella sp.
GCCGAGGAGTTCCTCGCGGTGGGCACGAGCGTGGTGTTCGAGGGTCCGGCCCTTTGCGTCTCGGTGGTGGCCGCGGGGAGGGCCTACCATGAGTTCCCCGGGGCTCCGACCGTCCATACGGTCGAGGAGTTGCGGGCCGTCGCGCCGGATCTGCGATTCGACAAGGTGTCGTTCTCAAACGAGGAGCTTGGGCGCATAGATCGTGCCCGGGATTTCTTCGGGGCCCATTTCACGCTCTGCGACCTGGGTGTGGGTTTGAGCGAGATGAACGTGATCGGGACCGACAAGGGCGCGGGCGTCCGCCATGCCCTCGAGGCGCTCGATCGCCCCGTGAGCAGGACGTTCGCCTTCGGTGATTCGGAGAATGACCTGCCGATGTTGGAGGCCGTGGAGGTTCCGGTCGCCATGGGCAATGCCCTTCCGAGGGTGAAGGGCATGGCGTCGTATGTCACCGATTCCGTGGAGCACGACGGTGTCGTGTCCGCGATGCGCCACTTCGGCCTCATCTAACCCTTGGCGCGATGGTGACTGGACGGACAGAATCTTGGTGAAAAATGTCCCCAGAGTCACCATCGCGAGGGGGAGGGGAGGGATGGTGGCCCTGGGGATCTTGCCAAGCTGGATGGGTGGCCGGTCGAGACGGCTGGTCACTCGAGCTCGAAGGCTCCGGTGTAGAGCTGGTAGTAGTACCCGCGCTGGGCGATGAGCTCCTCGTGCGTGCCGCGCTCGATCACACGGCCGTGGTCGAGGCAGATGATCGCGTCGGAGTTCCGGACCGTGGAGAGCCGGTGCGCGATCACGAAGGTCGTGCGCCCGTTCATCAGCGCGTCCATGCCCCGTTGCACGATGGCCTCGGTGCGCGTGTCGATGCTCGACGTCGCCTCGTCCAAGATCATGACCGGGGGATCGGCCACGGCCGCCCGCGCGATGGAGAGCAACTGGCGCTGTCCCTGGCTGAGCTGGGAGCCGTTGTCGGCCAACATGGTCTCGTAACCCTGGGGGAGCGTGCGGATGAAGCTGTCCGCGCCCGCGAGCTTGGCGGCCGCGATGCACTCCTCGTCGCTCGCCTCGAGGCGTCCATAGCGGATGTTGTCCATGACGGTCCCGGTGAAGAGGTTCACATCCTGGAGGACCACGCCCAAGCTCTTGCGCAGCGCGCTCTTCTTGATCTTCTCGATGTTGATGCCGTCATAGCGGATTTTGCCGTCGGTGATGTCGTAGAAACGGTTGATGAGGTTGGTGATGGTGGTCTTGCCGGCTCCGGTGGCGCCCACGAAGGCGATCTTCTGCCCGGGCTTGGCGAAGACCGAGACGTCGTGCAGCACGGTGTGGCCGGGTTTGTAACCAAAGTCCACATGCTCCAGCCGCACGTCGCCGACGAGTGGGACGTACTCGACGCTCCCGTCCTCGTGCGGATGCCTCCATGCCCAGGTGCCGGTGCGATGGTCGGCCTCCTCGAGCTCACCGGTCTCCCAGTTGCGCTTGGCGTTGACGAGCGTGACGTATCCCTCGTCCTGCTCCGGCTCCTCGTCGAGCAGCTCGAAGATGCGCTTGGCGCCCGCCAGGCCCATGACCACGAAGTTGATCTGGTTCGAGATCTGGCCGATCTGGGCGGTGAACTGCTTGGTCATGTTGAGGAACGGGACCGCGACGGCGATGGTGAGCGGGAGCCCCGAGATGCTCGGATTGGGGATGCCCGCGGATATGAAGATGCCCGCGGAGATCGCGACGAGGACGTAGAGCAGGTTGCCCATATTCATGAGGATCGGCATGAGCGTGTTCGCATAGCTGTTCGCGGCGCGCGCAGCCCTCTCGAGGTCGTCGTTGATGCGATCGAAGTCGGCGATCGCCTCCTCCTCATGGCAGAAGACCTTGATGACCTTCTCGCCGTTCATGATCTCCTCGACATGCCCCTCGAGCGCGGCGACGGCGCGCTGCTGGCGCAGGAAGTTCTTGGCTGAGCGGCTTCCCAGGAACCGCGTGGCCGCGGCCATGCACACCACGCCGCCCAGGACCACGCAGGTCATGGGCACGCTGTAGAAGAGCATGATGGAGGTGATGGAGATGATCATGAGCGAGGTGAACATGAGGTTGGGCAGGCTCTGGCTGATCATCATGCGCATGGCGTCGATGTCGTTGGTGTAGTAGCTCATGACGTCGCCGTGCTGGTGCGTGTCGAAGAACCGGATCGGGAGGTCCTGCATGCGGTCGAACATCTCGGTGCGGAACCTCTTGAGCGAGCCCTGGGTGATGTTCGCCATGGCTTGCGTCCAGAACGCGTTGCAGCAGATGGCAAGGACGTAGAGCCCCGCGAGAATGGAGACGTTGGTGATGATCGGCCCTGCCGCCGAAGCCCAGTCGCCGCTCTGCCAATGCTCGCCCACGATCGCGAGGGCGCGCTGCATGAAGATGTTTGGCGCCGATTGCACGAGCGCCTGGAGGACGAGGCAGACCATGACGGCGGGGAGGAGCTTGGGATAGAACCCGAAGAGCATCTTGAGGACGCGGGTCATGGTCCCCTTGCCCCCCTTGTATCCCCCGTGCCCGCCGGACGGGCGCTGGGCCTTGGGTGAGGATGATCTACTCATGTGCGATCGCCTCCTGTCCATCGCCAGCGTTCTCGAGCTCTCCAAGATCGCGCTCGTCGTGGCTCGCTTTGTTTTGGGACATATACACCTCTCGATAGATCTCGCAGGTGCGGAGCAGCTCGTCGTGGGTGCCGATCGCCGCTATGCGGCCCTGGTCCATCACGACGATGCGGTCCGCGTCCTCGACCGAACCGGTCCTCTGCGCGATGATGATCTTGGTCGTGCCGGGTATGTAGGCCTTCATGCCCTCGCGGATGAGCTTGTCGGTCTTGGTGTCGACGGCGCTCGTCGAATCGTCGAGGATGAGGATCTTGGGATGCTTGAGCAGGGCCCGTGCGATGCAGAGGCGCTGCTTCTGTCCGCCCGAGACGTTCGAGCCGCCCTGCTCGATGCGGCTATCGTAGCCGTCGGGGAACTGGCTCACGAACTCATCGGCCTGCGCGAGCCGCGCGGCCTCGACGATCTCCTCGTCGGTGGCATCGGGGGCTCCCCAGCGCAGGTTCTCGGCGATGGTGCCGCTGAACAGGACGTTCTTCTGAAGGACCATGGCCACCTGGTTGCGCAGCGTGTCGAGGTCATAGGAGCGCACATCCACGCCGCCCACGCGCACGGAGCCGCTCGTGACGTCGTAGAGGCGCGGGATGAGCTGCACAAGGCTCGACTTGGAGGAGCCGGTGGGCCCGATGATGCCCACGGTCTCGCCGCTCTTGATGTGAAGGTTGATGTCGACGAGCGCCGCGCGGTCGGGGTCGCCGTAATAGGAGAGCGTCACATGGTCGAAGTCGATCGAGCCGTCCGCGATCTCGAACACCGGCTCGTCGGGCTCGTTGATCGTGGTAGTCGCGGTGAGGACCTCGCAGATGCGCGATGCACCCTCCTCGGCGATGACGATCTGGGCGAAGACCATCGAGATCATCATCAGGCTCATGAGGATCATGAAGCCGTAGGTGATGAGGCTCGAGAACTGCCCTACGTCGATGAGCTCGCCACGGGTGGAGATGATGCCGTAGGACCCGATGCCGATCACGAACACAAAGACGCAATAGATCGAGAAGTTCATGAGGGGCTGGTTGAGCGCCAGGATGCGCTCGGCGCGCGTGAAGTCGCGGCAGACCTCCTCGGCGGCGTCCGCGAACTTCCGCTTCTCGTGGTCCTCGCGCACATAGCTCTTGACGACGCGTATGCCGAGGAGGTTCTCCTCCGCGCTCTCGTTCAGCGCATCGTACTTATGGAAGATGCGCTTGAAGATGGGATGCACCTTGCGGATGATTCCTATGAGCATGAACGCGAGGGGAGGGACGATCGCGAGGAAGATGAACGAGAGCCATCCGCCCATGATGTAGCTCACCGTGAAGGCCATGACGAGCATGAGGGGACAGCGGATCGCCGTGCGGATGATCTGCATGAAGGCCATCTGGACATTCTGCACGTCGGTGGTGAGTCGCGTCACCAGGGAGCTGGTCGAGAACTCGTCGATTGTGGTGAACGAGAAGGTCTGGATGTTGCGGAACATGTTGCGTCTCAGGTTGCGCGCGAAGCCGTTGGCGGCCTTGGCGCAGGTGAGGCCCGCGGCGGCGCCGAAGAGCAGCGATGCGAGCGCCATGGACGCGAGGATCGCTCCGTAGAATACGGTGGTCTCGAGCGGCGCGCCCGATTTGACCTGGTCGATGAGGGCGGCGGTGCCGAAGGGGATCATGACCTCGAACAGCACCTCGCCGATGACCAGCAGGGGGGTGGCGATGGTGGCCGCCTTGTACCCCTCGATGTTCCTTGCCAGGGTCTTAATCATCAAGCTCCTCCCAAGTCTCTCTGATCCGGTCCAGCATCTCCGCGAGCTGCAACTGCTCCTCGGGCGAGAGGCAGACGAAGGCGCGCCGCCTGAAGCGTGCGCGAAGGGCCTCCTCTCGTTCGGCCTCGGCTCGGCCCTTCTCGGTCAGCGCGATGGTGAGCTGCCGGCGGTCGTTGGGGTTGCGCGTCCGCTCTATGAACCCCGCCGTCTCGATCTTGGCGAGGATCTCGGAGAGGGAGCCCGGCTTGATCTCGAAGCGGCCTCCCAGCTCGACTTGGGACACTTGGCCGCCATGTTGCGCGAGCCAGCAGAGGATCGGGGCCCTGCCCGATCTGCCTCCACGATGGAAATGCATGTAGTGCCCGCAGAAGCCCAGCCCCAAAAGCAGGCGTCGCGCGAGCTCGTCGTCGAAGCGCTCGTCGTCGCACATGGTGTCATCCCTTGTTCGATGGAATGCAAGCAGTGTACCCGAGGAGCGCGTTAGATAAGGTACCAAATTATTTTTTCATATACCTTCCCATGGCATGCGCCCGGATCGTGGCGCCGACGGGATAGCGCGCCCCTGTCGAAGAAAAGACCCCGGCACCTGAAGGGGGGAGGTGCCGGGGCGGAAAGGGAGGCGATGTTAGAGGCGCTTGCGCGCCGTGAGGGCCTAGAGGTTGCCCTTGATCTCGGCGATCAGGCGATCCTTGGGGAGCGCGCCGACCGTGCGGGCGACCTCGGTGCCGCCCTTGAGCAGGACCAGGGTCGGGATGGACATGACGCCGTACTTCATGGCGAGGTCCTGGTTCTCGTCAACGTTGCACTTGGCGAAGCGGACGGTACCCTCGAGCTCCTGGGCGACCTCATCAACGATGGGGGAGAGGGTGCGGCAGGGTCCACACCACGGGGCCCAGAAGTCGACGAGGACGGGAAGCTCCTCGGTGAGCAGCTCGTTGAAATTGGCGTTGGTGACCTCGGTGATGCTGGACATGGGGTCCTCCTGTGGAAACGATCCCGCAGCCGGTTGGGTGCGGGGGTTTTTCTTATCGATAGGCGTTATACCCAAGATGTCGGACCGATTGCACGATAGTTTCCGCCTTAATGTGATTATTTTCATATCATAACGACGAGCGCGCCGCGTCAGGGTCCTGTCCCGAATGGGGGTAGAATGGCGGAACCCGAGGATTGGATCGAGCGATGCCCACTTCTAACGCACAGAGACGACGGAACCTAGCCGAGCGAACCCGGCGGGAGGTCGAGGCGCTCGCCGCGCGCGGCGTCCGCATGGCGGGCAACGGCTTCTCGCCGATCGTGTTGGTGAAGGGCGAGCTCAACGCCGAAGAGGCCGCGGGCGCCGATCTGCTTTCCGGAGCCGACGGGCCGGCCCTCCGCGCCGCGCTCGCGGCCCTAGGCTATGCCCCCGAGGACTTCTGCGCCCTCTCCGCCGTGCGTGGCGACGCGGATGGCGCATCGAAGGTCTCCGGACCGGGCGACCCCCTGGATCCAGATCTGTTCCGCGAGGCGATCGACGTGCTCGATCCCGAGGCGGTCATCCTCTTGGACGAGGTGGCGACGGGCGTGATGCGCGAGGCCTTCGTGGACGCCCTCGCCGCGATAGAGGACTTCGACACGGCCATGCTGATGCCGGGGCTCGTCGCGCCGGTGCTCGGGCGAAGGGTCCTCGCGCTCGATGGATTCGAGGCGTCCCTCTCCGACCCGGCGCAAAAGCAGCGCATGTGGGCCTATATCAAACAGCTTCCACCGGCGGGCGCCCCCTACTGACGTGCCCTGTGGACCATCCCCGTCGCATCCGCTCGGTTAGGATATATAACAGCAAAGAAAAACGGCCCGACCCCTAGGGGGGTCGGGCCGTCGCGGTCCGTCAGACCGATCGCGCCAAAGGCGCAGTCGGGCTACTCGTCGACGATCTCGGTGATCGCGCCAGCGGGGCAGGCGTCCTGGCAGGCGCCGCAGGCGACGCAGGAGTCCTCGTCGGCGACGGTGGCGACATCATTGAGCTCGAGAACGCCGGCAGGGCAGGCATCGACGCAAACGCCACAGGCGATGCACTCGTCGGCATCGATAACGGGATGGGCCATGGTGGTTTCCTCTCTGTCAAGCCCGATGCGATATGGAGACGACATCGGATGGTTGCGCTCAAAATATACCCCGAGTGGGGAGCTTTGCAAGCCCCCTCGGATGGTTTTCCCTACCTTTCGCCGAGTAAGCTGAGGTTAACAATTATGGCATCTACCTCGCCATTCTTCCAAAAGATAGGTGTGACCTTGCCTGATGTGACCCTATCAGCGTGGAAGTTAAGAAATCTTATATGGAATGACTTAGATTTTGTATATCGTCGTGCATAAGGGATATAGTACTACCGAACGAAAAACGCGAACGCGTTCCGAGAGCGACTCGACGGGGCGCCGAGCAGCCGAAGAAGGGAAGAAAACATGAGCAAGATCCTAGGCATCGACCTTGGCACCACCAACTCCGCCATGGCGGTCCTGGAGGGCGGCGCGCCCACCACGATCGTCAACGCCGAGGGCGACCGCACCACCCCGTCCGTCGTGGGCTTCCGCTCCGATGGCGACCGCATCGTCGGCAAGGCGGCCAAGAACCAGGCCGTCACCAACCCCAAGAACACCGTGTTCTCCATCAAGCGCTTCATGGGCCGCAAGTTCTCCGAGGTCCAGGACGAGCTCAAGACCGTCCCCTATGAGGTCAAGGAGGGCGCCAACGGCCGCTGCATCGTCGTCATCGAGGGCAAGGAGTACACCCCCGAGCAGATCAGCGCCATGACCCTGTCCAAGATGAAGGCCGACGCCGAGAAGTACCTGGGCGAGACCATCACCGACGCGGTCATCACCGTCCCGGCCTACTTCAACGACGCCCAGCGCCAGGCCACCAAGGACGCTGGCAAGATCGCCGGCCTCAACGTCAAGCGCATCGTCAACGAGCCCACGGCCTCCGCGCTCGCCTATGGCCTCGACAAGAAGAACCAGGAGCAGAAGGTCCTCGTCTTCGACCTGGGCGGCGGCACCTTCGACGTCTCGCTGCTCGACCTCGCCGACGGCGTCTTCGAGGTCCTCGCGACCAACGGTGACAACCACCTGGGCGGCGACGACTGGGATCAGCGCGTCATCGACTGGATGGCCGACAAGTTCCAGCAGGACAACGGCATCGATCTGCGCAACGACGCAATGGCCCTCCAGCGTCTGAAGGAGGCTGCCGAGAACGCCAAGAAGGAGCTCTCCGCTGCCCAGCAGGCCCAGATCAACCTGCCCTTCATCACCGCCGACGCGACCGGCCCCAAGCACCTCGACTACACCCTGACCCGCGCCGAGTTCGAGAAGATCACCCGTGACCTGCTCGAGCGCTGCAAGCAGCCCGTCACCAAGGCCCTGCGCGACGCCAACGTCTCCCTCTCCGAGGTCGACGAGGTCATCCTCGTCGGCGGTTCCACCCGCATGCCCGCGGTCCAGGAGCTCGTCAAGACCATGACCGGCAAGCAGCCCAACATGTCCGTCAACCCCGATGAGGTCGTCTGCAACGGCGCCGCCGTCCAGGGTGGCGTCCTCACCGG
>JAXDWR010000089.1:0-5714 GCA_034088265.1 Collinsella sp.
CGCTCGCCCTCACGCGCTCCCGCGCGCGCCCCTTCACTGGCGGGCGCCGCCGCCCGGCGGGCGCCCTCCTTCATAATCAGTCACGATCCTGAAGATCGTTTAGTCCAGATCGTCGGCCGCGAAGTTATCGAGCGGGGCGAAGGGATCTGCCACGGGAGCCGGTTCGGCGACCGGAGCGGGGGCGACGGGAGCAGGGGCGGGAGCGGAGCCCGTCGGAGTGTTGGAGAGGAGCTCGGCCGGGAAGGAGTTCTGGGCCTCGTCCATGAAGTGCTGGATGAGCTTCATGTACTCGCTCTTGAACTCCTCGCGGGAGGCCTTGAGGCGGTCGATCTCCTCGATCTCGTTCTGCTTCTCGGCGAGGGCCTGGCGAATGACCTCGCGGGCCTTGGCGTCGGCCTCGTTGCGAATTCGCTCGGCGTTCTCCTGGGCCTCGGCGACGATGGCGTCGGAGGTCTGCTGGGCCGCGATGAGGGCGGCGGAGATCTGACGCTCCATGGCGGAGAAATCGGTCGCGGGAGCAGCGGGGGCGGGAGTCACGGGAGCGCTGGCAGGCTGCTGGGCGAGCTGGGCCTGGGCGTCGGCGAGCTGCTGCTCGGTGGCAGTGAGGCGGTTCTTCAGATCGACGATCTTGTTGAGCATGGCGTCGACCTCGGCCGAGATCTGCTCGAGGAAGACGTCGACCTCGGCGGGATCATAGCCGCGCTTGGCCTCGGAAAAGGTTTGGGCCTGAATGTCAGCAGGGGTGATAGCCATCGAAACAATCCTTTCCACCACGTGGCCGCAAGGGCGCGCGACCATGAGATTTCCTACAAAATTATACCTATCAGCAAACGCTCGATGAAATTCAACGCAAGAACTGCAATAACGGGGGAGAAATCGATTCCACCCATCGGGGGCAGGATGCGCGAGAAGAAGCGGAGGAAGGGACCGACGATCGAGTCGAGCACCGCCGCGACGTCAGCCATGAGCCCGTCGGACCTCATGGGGATCCACGTCAGGATGCAGTAGACGAGGATCAGCATGCTATAGAAGTTGAAGAGCGATTGGATGAGCTGGATGATGGTGTAAGTTGACACGTCACTCCTACTTAGTCTTGATATATCCCTCGGTGCGGAGCTTCGCGAGATCGGACTCCTTCACCTCACAGCCATGCGGAAGGACGATGAACACGCGGTCGGCGACCTCTTTCACCGAGGCCCCCAGGCCGCAGGCGAAACCATAGCTGAAGTCGAGGACGCGCTTGGCCACCTCGGTACGCACACCCACGAAGACGAGGGCGACGGGCTGGCGGGTGCGCACGCGGCGGACCACGGTCTCGACGTCGTCATAGCTCTCGGGGCGCAGGATGAAGGCAGGGAGCTGGGGGGTCGCGTTGACCACCGAGCTCACCTGGGCGCTGACGTCCACGGCAGAGGAAGCGCGCTCCGCCGTCGCGGAACGGAGGGCCTCGGCGTAGCTCGAGGGGGTATCGTAGGCCCCGGGACGATAGGCCTCCTGCGAGCGGCTCGGCGGGTTGAAGGTGGTAGCGTGGCGATCAGCGTCACCGACGAGCTGGCCGCTCCTGGTGTAGACAGCGACCGACTCGGCCTCGCCACGACGGGTCTGGCCCAGAAGGCCCGATCCGCGGTCGTCGTCCGCGTACTGGGAGACATAGCCCTGGTCCACGGCATCATAACCCTGACCCTGGTAGGCGTCCCCGTACTCCCCGGAGCCGTCGTCGTAATACTCGTCGTAGCCCTCGCCTTGGTCGTACCCGTCCTGGGCGTACCCGCCCTGGTTTTGCCCGAAGGGAAGCCTGCTTTTGATATCGTCCAAGAAGCCCACGGTCGTCTTCCTCTCTGCCCGATGTGCGTTTATCCTTCAGATGGTGCAGGTCAAGATGATACCTTGACCAGTTTATTCTACTGCAAAGGCGGGGTCGAAGACCACCCTGCCCAGCCGAACAAGGGTCGATCCCTCCTCGAGCGCGATCTCGAAGTCCTCGCTCATGCCGCAGGACAGCTCGATGAGCTCCAAATCGGGATCGTCGTGCACAAGGCGGTCGCGAAGCTCGCGAAGATCGGAGAAGGCCTTGCGCGCAATCGCCTTGTTCCCACGTGGCGCCATCGTCATAAGCCCCTTGGGGTGGATTCCACAAAGCTCCTTGATACGCGGCATCGCATCGAGGAGCTCCGGGACCGAGAACCCCGACTTGGTCTCCTCTCCCGACACGTTGACCTCGAGGAGGATGTCTTGAGGCCTCGCGAGCAGCCCCTCGCCGATACGGCGCTCGGCGCGCGCGGAGACGGCCTCAGCCAGATGGAGTGAGCTGATGGAGTGGATCAGGCCGACGCGCCCGAGGACGGCGTTCACCTTGTTGGTCTGGAGATTGCCGATCATATCGAAGCCGATATGACCGAATCCCGGATGCCCGCGCAGAGCCTCGAGCTTGCGGATGAGCTCTTGGGGGCGGTTCTCGCCAAAGCGACGGAAACCGACCTCGATCGCCGCGGCGACCTCGGGAGCGCCGACGGTCTTCGAGACCGCCACCATATCGACATCGGCGAAGGAGCGCCCGCTCTTCGAGAGGGCGGCATCCATCTTCGAGAGGATCTCCTCACGCCGGCGCCTGAGCCGGTCCGTGTACACCTCATCCATCTGCCATCCCTTCGTCGTTCGCGCCATTGTGCCCATACTAGCGCAGCCCCACCGAACGAAGGCGCGGGGGAGGCGTGGGATCGCGCCATTCGCGCATAATCGGCGCAAATTGAAGCGCCGATCCGCTGGGATCCGGATCGGCGCTTCCATGCATGCTTATGGGGCGGCGGTTCACCCTAGTCGCGGTCGTCCTCCGTTGCCTTGCGGATGAGCTCGGCGAGCTCGTCACCCACCTCATCGAGCGGGAGGTCGGCGACGAAGCGGGCGTCCACGGAGGGCTTGAGGATGACGCCCTCGCCCGAGGGGATGCGCATGGACTCGAGCTCGTCCTCGTCGGTGTCGGCCAGGTCGGCCGCGGTCCAGCGCTGCCCCGTCAGCAGGAAGACGAGACGGTATGCACACTCCATAGAGATGGAGGCGATGCGGTCGAGATAGCGGGAGACCATGATGGTGCGTCGGAAGTCGTCCATGGCGGAGTCGTCCTCGAGCTCGACGTTGGCACCGCGGTTGAAGCAGCGGAAGAACTCCTGGTAGGCCCCATGCACGGCCTCGTCCTCCTCAGAGAGGCCGAGGACGCAGGAGAGGTCGTTGTTGACGAGCGCGGTGGCGGTGGCCCCGAGGACGCGATAGACGCTCTGGGCCTCGTCCTCGATGAGGCGGACCATCTCGGTTGGGAGCTCGATGTCGTTGTTGACCTTGCGCTTGGCCGCACGGGCGATGCGGCGGACCTTGTCGCACATGCGCTGGAGGTTGAAATCGATGTAGATGATGGTCTGGAGGAGGCGGAAGTCGGAGGCGACGGGGCTCTGCGTGGCGATGAGGTTGTAGCAGACGGCCTCGAGGTTGGCGCAGCGCGCGTCGATGCGGAAGGCGGCCTCCTGGGTTCGCGTCGCGAGCTTCTTGTCGTCGGTCACGTAGGCGCGGACGGCATCATGCAAGGCGAGGTCGATCGCCTCGAAGATCGAGAGCATCTCGTGACGGGCCTCGATGAGCTGGCGTGAGAAGAGTTTGCGCATCTGGTGTGCTCCAATCGATCGCGCGGGCGGGCCCGCGGCAAAGACGGTCTTCTGGGTGGGAATCAGCCGAAACGCCCGGTGATGTAGTCCTCGGTGCGCTTGTCCATGGGGCTCGTGAAGATCGAATCGGTCTGTCCGTACTCGATGAGCGTGGCGGGCTCGCCGGCGACCTCCTGGAGGAAGAAGGCGGTGCAGTCGGAGATGCGCGCGGCCTGCTGCATGTTGTGCGTCACGATGATGATCGTCATCTCGGGTGCGAGCTCGGCCATGAGGTCCTCGACCTTCTGGACCGATGTGGGGTCGATGGCGGAGCAGGGCTCGTCCATGAGCAGGACATCGGGCTGGACCGCCAGGACACGGGCGATGCAGAGCCTCTGCTGTTGGCCGCCCGAGAGCGCGAGGCCATCCTTGGAGAGCTGATTCGAGACCTCTTTCCAAAGGTTGGCGCGCTTGAGGGACTCCTCGACGATGTCGTCGAGATCGCTTTTGCTCGTCACACCCTGGAGACGCGGGCCGAAGGCCACGTTCTCGTAGATGGACTTGGGGAAGGGGTTGGGCTGCTGGAAGATCATCCCCACGCGGCGCCTCAGATCGACGGGATCGACGCCCTCGGCGTAGATGTCCGATCCGTCGAGCTGCATGGAGCCCTCGATCCTCGTCCCCTCGATGAGATCGTTCATGCGGTTCATACAGCGCAGGAACGTGGACTTGCCGCAGCCGGAGGGTCCGATGAAGGCGGTGATCTTGTTGCGGGCGATGTTCATGTTGACGTCGGTGAGCGCATGGAAGGCGCCGTACCAGAAATCGAAATCCTGGGTGACGATCGCGCTCTCTTGCGCCGAGGGTGCAGACTGATAGACGGTCACGGGGATCTCCTTACTTGCTCGTGCGCGAGAGGCGGCGGGCGATGAGGTTGAAAGCGAGGATGATGATCATCAGCAGGAGCGCGGTTCCATAGGCTGCGTTCATGTTGATGCCATCGTTGGCCAGCAGATAGAGGTGGACCGTCATGGGACGTCCGGAGTCGAGGGGGCTGATGGGCAGGTTGATGGCCTGGCCCATGGTGTAGAGCACGACGGCAGTCTCGCCGATGGCGCGACCGATGCCGAGGACGATGCCCGTGGCGATGCGCCCGAAGGCGGAAGGGAGCACGATCCTCGAGACGACCTGCCATTTGGTGGCTCCGAGCCCGTATGCACCCCAACGGATGTAGCGCGGGACGGCGCGGATGGCCTCCTCGGTGGTGCGCATCACGATGGGGAGCATGAGCAGAGCGAGGGCGAGGGCGGCCGAGAACATCGAGAGCCCGAAGCCCATGGCCTCGACGAAGAGCGCGTAGCCGAACAGGCCCATGACGATGGACGGCACGGATGCGAGGGTGTCGGCGGCGTAGCGGATGACCTCGACGACACGCCCCTGTTTGGCGTACTCGGCGAGGTAGACCGCGGCCAGGACCGCGATCGGCGTGCAGACGAGCATGGCCAGAGCGGTGACGTAGAGCGTCGAGACGATCGTGGGCCAGATGCCGCCCTCGGCGTTGACGCCGTGGGGCCAGCCGAAGATGAAGTCCAGCGAGATGTGCGGCAGGCCGTTCACGACGACATAGGCGATGATGGCGATGAGCACCAAGGTGGTGATCGCCGCGGCGACCGTGAACACCCCGAGCATGACCTTGTTGGAGGCGTTCTTTGAGATACGCGCCTCCTTGCGGTTGGCGAGCGTCCGCTTGATGCGCTGCGCCGACGTGAGCTCGACAGCCGAGCCGGACGGCGTCTTCCCTTCACGCTCCATGGGCTACCCCTTCCTCATCTTGGAGAGCACGCGGACGATGCCCACGAGCGCGGCCGATATGACGAAGAGCACGACGCCCATACCGAACAGGGCCGTGCGATGGAGACCGGAGGAGTAGCTCATGTCGAGCGCGATCTGGCTCGTGAGCGTGGAGACCGGGCTCGAGATGGAATCCGGGATGACCGGGGCGTTGCCCACGACCATGAGGACCGCCATGGTCTCGCCGATGGCACGGCCCATGCCGAGGACGACCGCGTCGACGATACCGAA
>JAXDWR010000090.1:0-15733 GCA_034088265.1 Collinsella sp.
GTGTCGAACGACCCCAAGGTCAAGCTCCGCCAGGTCCTCGACAAGCAGCCCGGCAAGGAGGATCTCTATAACCCGGACTTCGCCGACGCCTATCGCAAGGATGACGATGCCCGCCGCATCATCGACACCGCGCTCTCCATCGAGGGCCTGACCCGTGGCGAGGGCGTGCATGCCTGTGCGGTCCTCATTTGCCGCGACCCGGTCAACGAGCACGTCCCCACCAAGCTCGACACCAAGGGCGGTGTCGAGATCACCCAGTACGAGGGCCACACGGTCGCGGACATGGGTCTTCTCAAGATGGACTTCCTGGGCCTGCGCACCCTCACGGTCATCTCCAAGGCGAAGGCCAACATCCTCGCCAACCACGGCATAGAGATCGACGTGGACGCCATCCCCTTTGACGATCCCAAGATCTTCGAGCTCATGAGCGCCGGTCGCACCGCGGGTGTCTTCCAGGTCGAGTCCGCGGGCATGACCGCGACGATCAAGAACATGCGCCCGACCGAGTACAAGCACGTCGTCGCTCTGATCGCGCTCTACCGCCCCGGCCCCCTGGGCGCCGGCATGGTCACGAGCTACATCAACCGAATGAACGGCAAGGAGGAGGCCGTCTCCTAAGACCCGCGCCTCGACGGCATCCTGGGCGAGACCTACGGCACGATGGTCTACCAGGAGCAGGTCATGCTCATCTCCGTCGAGATGTGCGGGTTCTCAAAAGGCGAGTCGGACTCCCGCATCCGCAAGCCGGTGGCCAAGAAGAAGATCAAGATGCTCACCGACCAGGTCTTCAAATGGTCGGATGGCGAGGACGAGACCATCTACGACCACTGGATGAACGGCGCGGAGAAGAACGGCTACAAGCGTCCCGTCGCCCAGCAGATCTGGGACGACGTCCTCGAGTTCGCCTCCTACGCGTTCAACAAGTCGCACTCCGCCGGATACGCGATCCTGGTCATGCAGACGGCTTGGCTCAAGGCCCACTATCCCCATGAATACATGGCGGCGGTCCTCACCTCCTACACTGGTAAGACCGAGAAGATCGTCCACTACGTCTCGGCCTGCCGTCACGACGGCATCCCGGTCCTCCCGCCCGACGTCAACGAGTCGGGTAAGGAGTTCACCGCAACCGCGGAGGGCGTCCGCTTCGGTCTCGCCGGCATCCGCGGCGTGGGAGAGGGCGTCGCCCAGTTCATCATCGACGAGCGTGCCCGCGGCGGCGCCTTCAAGAACCTGCACGACTTCGTCGATCGCGTCGATTCCAGCCAGGCGAACCGCCGTGTCATCGAGGCGCTCATCAAGGCAGGCGCCTTCGATGCGAGCGGCTATCCCCGCCGTCAGCTCATGCATTTCGTCGACAAGGCGAACCCCGAGAACATCATCGACGCCGCGGCCAAGCGCCAGAAGGACCGCGCGAGCGGCCAGACCTCCCTCTTCGACGTCTTCGGTGACGTCGAGGGATCCGGGTTCGAGGTGGTCGTCCCCGAGCCCGACGGACAGGAGTGGGACCGCCACATGAAGCTCTCCCAGGAGCGCGAGGTCCTAGGCATCTACGTCTCCGACCATCCGCTGCGCCCCTTCGAGTACGCGCTCGGCAAGGCACGTGAGTTCTCGCTCTCCCAGATCGACACCGGCTACGAGACCATGTCGCCCACAGGTGAGGGCACCATCAACCAGGAGATCCCCGAGGGCAAGCAGTTCTGGTTCGCGGGAATGGTCTCCGAGGTGTCCAAGCGCGTGACCAAGAACGGCGATCCCATGGCCATCGTCACCCTGGAGGACATGGAGGGCGAGGCGACCGTTGTCGTCTTCCCCAAGACCTATAAGGAGGCCGAGGGCTATCTTTACGGGGACATCGATCCCGAGACGGGTGCCCAGCTTTCCGACGCCTTCATCCGCGTCCACGGCAAGCTCGAGCGCAGCGACCGTGGAGACCAGATCATCGCCCAGGAGATCCTGCCCTTGGAGCTCAACGAGGAGTCGAACCGCCCCAAGGTCTTCGAGATCATGGTCCCCAGCTCTCGCTTCAGCCAGAGCAACATGGCGCGCTTGGCGACGGTGCTGACATCGAACCCTGGCGGCGACCGCGTGGAGCTCTTCATCGAGCAGGCCGATGGCCAGACGATGCGCGCCGAGATCCCCACGCGCGTCAACGCTCGCTCGATCCCGCTGCTCGCCGAGGTTAAGGGCATCGTGGGTGCCAAGGGCCGTGTCACCATCATCTAGCGTCTCCCGCTCCCTCCCCGCGCGCGGGCCCCATCGGGGCCCGCCGCGGCCCCACATCATCCGTCCCGCAGCCGTCTGCGGCTGCGACCAGCGTGACGCCGAGATCGATATCGACGAGCTGGGCCATGCTCAGCGCTATCACGCTGAAGCCGGGAAACGCCTCGCGGTCGACGGGCGCGCTGCATGGATCGTCGATGATGTCGATCGCGATATGTCGATGGGGTAGGTAGAGCGCCATCCGCATGCCTCGTTTCCACCCCTTCCGGGGCCTTGTCCTTCGTGGGTTCGAGGCTACCAAGCGCGTCTAACAAAACCGGGGTTATCCCTTAAGCCGCATCATACAAGGGCAGCTTCCCACCGTCTCGAACCCAAAAGGTTTTTTCCGAGCCGCCGCCCTCCACGCCGTCGCCACAATCGCCTACGTTCTGGTGTGTTAACGAGTCGAAACAATCGTGCCCCATACTGGCAGCGACCACTCCATCAAGCTAAAGGGCTACGAAGAAGGCGGAACCCATGCGAGCGATCAAGCCCATGACGGCCGAGTTCGATGAGTATCGGCACGACGAATCCAGGAACCAAGGAGAGGCGGAGACCATCTCGTTCCCCACGGGGGAGGAGGAGGTCCGGGCGGTGATCCGCGCCTGCTCCGAGGCCGACCCACCGATTCCCGTCACGATCCAGGGGGCTCGGACGGGGCTCGCGGCCGGCGCCGTCCCATGCGGGGGGCACGTGCTCAACCTCTCGCGTATGAACGCCTATCTCGGCCTGCGCCAAGACGGGGACGGGACGTTTCGGCTGCGCGTCCAGCCCGGGGTCATCCTCTCTGAGCTTCGTCGCCATCTGCACGACGGGAGCCTTCCCGCCGCCTCATGGGACGAGGCGTCCCGCCGGGCGCTCGAGCGCATGAAGAGCGCCCCCGAGCAGATCTTCCCCACCGATCCCACCGAGACCTCGGCCTGCCTAGGGGGTATGGCGGCCTGCAACGCCTCGGGTGCCCGAAGCTATCGCCATGGTCCGATGCGCCCGCATGTGAGCGCGCTGCGGGTGGTCCTGGCCAGCGGTGAGGTCGTCGCGCTCCGACGGGGCGAGATGAGTGCGCAGGGTCGCTCCCTCGAACTCACGAGCGAGTCCGGATCGACCATCGCTCTGCAGCTCCCTGAGATCGCGATGCCGCGCACCAAGAACGCCTCGGGGTACTTCATCGAGGAGGGCATGGATGCCATCGACCTCTTCATAGGCTCCGATGGGACGCTCGGGGTGATCACGGAGCTCGAACTCGACCTGATCCCCGCCCCGCGCCTCACCTGGGGCGTCAGCTGCTTCCTCCCCTCCGAGCGAGCCGCTCTCGATCTCGTGGTCGCCGCGCGCCCCGCGCTCGCCTGCGCGAGCGCCATCGAGTACCTCGACGGCGCGGCGCTCCAGATCCTCCGCTCCATGAGATCGAGGTCCGCCGCGTTCGCCTCGCTCCCGGCGATCCCATCCTCGTATGGCGCCTGCGTCTTCATCGAGCTGGCATGCGAGGGCGAGGATCGTGCCCTCGGGGAGCTCGAGTCGTTGGGCCGCCTGCTCGCGGAGAGCGGCGGCGACATGGCCGACACCTGGGTCGCCCGCACCGATGTCGACCGCGAGCGGCAGCGCTTCTTCCGACATGCGGTCCCCGAGAGCGTGAACATGCTCATCGACGAGCGCCGTCGCATCGATCCGGGCATCACCAAGCTGGGGTCCGACATGTCGGTTCCCAACGACCGCCTGCACGACGTCATGGAGCTCTATCGGGGCACGATCGCGGAGGCCGGTCTGCAGTCCGCGGCATGGGGCCATATCGGGGACAATCATCTCCATGTGAACATACTCCCGCGCGATGCCTCCGAGCACGCGGCGGGAGAGGAACTCTTCCATAGGTGGGCCGGGGCCGTGACGGAGATGGGGGGCGCGGTCTCGGCCGAGCACGGCATCGGCAAGATCAAGCGCGATTTCCTCCTCACCATGTATGGGGAGGAAGGGATCGACGGCATGGCCCTCCTCAAGGCCCAGCTCGATCCCGCGGGCATCCTCGGACGTGGGAACCTGTTCGACGAGGCGCGGCTCCAGCGCGCCATCGGGCGCCTCGGTGCGATGAGAGGGGAGGGACGGGCATGAGGATCATCGTGTGCGTGAAGGCGGTGCCGGGCAGCACCGAGGTCAAGATGGACCCTGAGACCAACACCATCGTCCGCGATGGCGGCCAGGCGGTCATCAACCCCTTCGATGCCGCCGCGCTCGAGGTCGCTCTCAAGATCAAGGACGAGATGAGGAGTCGTGGCGCCCCTTGCGAGGTCGTCGCGATCTCGATGGGGATCCCCTCCACCGAGGCGATCCTGCGCGACTGCATCGCCCGCGGCGCCGATGCGGGGATCCTGCTCTCGGATCGGGCCTTCGCGGGGGCCGATACGCTTGCGACCACCCAGGCGCTCTCCTGCGGCATCAGATCGCGGGGCGATGTCGACCTCGTCCTCTGCGGCAAGATGGCGGTCGACGGGGACACCGCCCAGATCGGCCCCGAGCTCGCGGGCGCCCTGGGCATCCCGTGCGCCGTCGGCGCCATGGAGTGCCCCGAGGTCGAGCCCGGCGCGCTCGTGGTCCGTCGCGAGGTCGATGGCGGGGTCGCGCGGGTCCGTCTGCCGCTGCCCGCGCTCATCACGGTCTCAAAGGACGCAGCCCTTTTGCGCATGCCGAGCATAGCCGGGGTGCTTGCGGCCGAGAGCGTCCAGATCGAGGTGCTGTCCGCGCACGAGGCGGGCGCGGATCCCTCGCGCATCGGTCTTTCCGGTTCGCCGACGCAGGTGGTGAGGTCGTTCGTCCCAGAGCGCGCCGATGCGGGCGTGCGGATCGAGGGCGATCTCGCCGAGCAAGTCGATGCCTTGGTCACGGTGTTGGAGGGGATGGGGTTATGAGCGGTTTGATCGTCGACGCCGAGCGCTGTATCGGATGCGCGCGGTGCGTGCGCGCCTGCGCGAACGGGGGCATCGTGGTCGAGGGGCGGGGAGGGGCGCGCGTGGCCCGGGTCACGGACTCGTGCATCCTGTGCGCCGCCTGCGTCCAGGCATGCCCGGTCTCGGCCCTCTCGATCGAGTATGGCGGCGAGAATGATGGATGCGATCTCGCCGCTCATCGGGATATCTGGGTCTTCGTGCAGCTCGGCACCGATGGTCCGCTGGATGTGTCCTACGAGCTGCTGGGCCGCGCCCGAGAGCTGGCGCTCTCCCATGGGTGCCGCTGCGTCGCGCTCCTCGCGGAACCCTCCTCCTCCGACGCCGCCAGCCGGATCATCGAGGCCGGGGCCGACGTCGTGATACGTTGCCGCGACGTCCGCTTCGCCTCGCTCGACGCCGAGGTCCATGCGAGATGGATCGCCTCGCTCGCTCGAGAGCGCCGTCCCGAGGCCATCCTATACGGCGCGACCGTCTTCGGTCGCGAACTCGCCCCCGCCATCGCCGTGAGGCTGCAGACAGGGCTCACGGCGGACTGCACGATGCTCGACATAGATCCCGATTCCGGCCTCTTGCGCCAGACCCGCCCCGCCTTCGGGGGGAACCTCATGGCCACGATCGTCTGCCCGCGCCACCGTCCGCAGATGGCGACGGTCCGACCGGGCATCTTCCCCGCCCCCACACCGGACCGAGCCCATATCGGCGCCGTGGAGGACGTGGTTCTCGAGGGCGACGTCGCCTCGCGCGTGGAGCTGCTCGACGTCGTTCGCGACGCAGGGGGAGAATCCATCTCCGATGCCGATGTGCTGGTCGTCGTGGGGCGCGGCATGGGATCGAGGCGCAACCTCCCCCTCATGTTCGAGCTCGCGCATGCGCTTGGTGGAGAGCTCGGCTGCACGCGCCCCATCGTCGAGGCGGGATGGCTCGATCCCTGGCGGCAAGTAGGGCAGACCGGCGTCAGCGTGGCGCCCCGCCTGCTGGTGAGTCTCGGCGTCTCAGGTGCGATCCAACACCTCGCGGGCATCTCGGGGGCGGGGACCGTCATCGCCGTCAACGCCGATCCCACCGCCCCTATGCTCCAGTCGGCTCGCTACCAGGTCGTGGGAGATTGCGTCAAGGTCGCCGAGGAGCTGGTGTCCCGTCTTGGCTCCCCCGCCCGAGGATGATCGCCGCCCGCCCCTTGAGGGGGTATGATGCAGGGGTCGGGGAGTGCGAGTCCGCCAAGGGGGATGGATGTCCGGTATCGATCGAGAGCGCGCCCTCACGGCATTTCGCGCCTATGTCGCGGCCTATGGGGCAAAGAGCGAACGCATAGGGCTCAAGGTCGCCCACACCTATCGCGTGGCCGACATCGCCGAGCGCATCGCGCGCTCGGAGGGGTGGCCCCCATCCGATATCGACCTCGCGTGGCTATGCGGACTCTTGCACGACCTCGGTCGTTTCGAGCAGTTGCGCATATGGGACACGTTTCGGGACGCGGATTCGGTGAGCCATGCGAAGATGGGTGCGGCGGTGCTCGAGGGACGCGGCATCGAGGGCCTGGCCATGGCGCCCATCCCCGATCGCGTCCCAATCGTCGACCATCCCCTGGCACCCGAGTCCGGAAGCGGATCGATCGACTCGTTCCTTGAGGATCGGTCGCACGACGCGCTCATCGTCGCGACGGTGGAGCAGCACAGCGCCTTCCGCCTCGATCCGTCCCTCGATCCGCGCACCCGCGCCTTCTGCGATGTCGTGCGCGATGCCGACAAGGTGGACATCCTGCGCGTCAATTGCGAGAACACCCCCATGACCGTCCTGGGGCTCACCGATGGGGAGTTCCTCTCGAGCGGTATATCGGATGCGGCGCGACGGGGGTTTGGCGAACGTCGGTGCCTCGCGCGCTCCGAGCGCATCGAGCCCGCCGACCATCTCGTGGGCATGCTCTGCTTCGTCTTCGAGCTCGTGTATCCGCAGAGCGCCCGCATCGTGCGAGAGCAGGGCCACCTCGACGCGCTCCTCCGCGCGCCCTTCGGCCTCTCGGAGCCATTTCGCGATCCAGCGACGCGCGCTATCTGGGCGGATATGGCTGCCGACCTGCATGGATGGATCGAGGAGAGGGTCGATGGCCCCTAGCGAAGGCACGGGCTTTTGGAAGAGAGCGTGAAGGAGAGACGATCCCCCTCGAGCCGCGCTTCAAGGACGAGGTCCTGCGCCTCGGCGAGTCTCGCAGCGGTCGCGAGCCCGAGCCCCGTCCCCCCGGCGCCCCGTGCGCCATCGGCGCGATAAAACCGTTCGAAGAGCCGATCGACCTCAATATGTTCTGGATCTGCCACGGGGTTGGTCATGGTGATCGACCCGCCCTCTCCCACAGCGATCGACGGGGAGCCGCTTCCATGGCGCAGGGCGTTGGTGACGAGGTTCTCGACGATGCGCTCGAGGGCCTCCGGGTCGGCCATGAGGGCGTGCTGTTTGCGTGTCCCCTCGAGTTCTGGCTGCCATCCCCGCTCCTCGAAATCGGGGTAGTGGGCGAGCAGGACGTTCTCCACTATGGGCAGGGGGTCCACCGAGATCAGGTCGATGACCAGGTCGGGATCGCTGGCGCGGGTATATGAGAACAGCTGGTCGAGAAGGGCGGCGGTTGCATCGATCCTCTCGATGGCCGTATCGACCCTCCTCTCGCGGGCCGCTTCGTCCCTTTCGTCACGAGCAAGTTGGAGATGGCCCTTGGCGCCCATGAGAGGGGTGCGGATATCGTGGCTGAGGGCGGCTAGGTCGCGCTGCATCTCCTGCTGGTGCCTCAGCGCCTCAACGCGCGCGTTCGCGTTTCGATCGAGCTCGTCGTTGATGGCGGAGGCGAGTTCGACGATCCCGGGGGCGCGATTGCCCACGGTGAGCGGGGAGCTCCCGCCCCTGGATCGTTCGTCGATGAACCGCGCCACCCGATGCAGCTCGGTGGCATAGGTGGCTACGGCGATGAGGGCTCCGGAGAAGAGGCCCACGATCAGCATCGAGGCCGCGATCAGACCGTTTGACATCCATCCACCCCGTTCCCGTTCGTTTTCCCATCCCGTCCTGTCAGGAAAGGTCTGCTCATCATCATAGGTCGCGTTTGCTCCCGATGAGGATGAGCATCCCGCCGGAGAGGAGCAACCATACGGCCCCGACGGCTAGGGCCCAGAGCCACGTGGGAAGCGGACCGGCAAAGGTCATGAGCTGGCTCGCATCGCCCATAATCCCCGCTCCCGCGCTCAGCGTTCCCAAGACCGTTTCAGGCAGCCACATGGCGGCGACGAGCAACGCCGAGGCGAGGGATTCGAGGAGGGGAGACGATCCCCCCTGAGCCTGGATGATGTTCGCCCCCAGGGTGAGTGCGAAGGACATGAAGCCTAGCTGGGCGATCATGACGAGAAGGTAGGTGGGGAGCTTCCTGCGCACAAGGAGGGCGATCGGGAGCGAGATCAGCGCGCTCGCCCAAGAGACGAGCCAGGACTCGAGCACCCATGCGACGACCGGGAGGGCGTCGTCCATCTTGGAGAATCCGATCCCATAGGGGATGGAGATCAGGACCCAGAAGGCGATCAGGGCCAAGACGCAGGATGCGATGAGCAAGATGCCGGTCCATACGCCGGCGAGCACGATCTTCTCCGCAAGATAGGGGAGGCGACCACGAAGCGAGGAGACGATGGTCCTCATGTAGCTGTCGCCCAGGTCGGAGAAGATGAACTCCGTGAGCCCGATGGCGCTGGCGATGACGACGATCGAGGAGGGGCCGAGGGATTGCTTTGCGATGAACGTGCTGGGCGTTGTGATGAGCGCGCTCACATCGGGGACCGCGCCCGCGCGGATGGACATCCATAAGCCCGCTGTGTCAAGCAGGGTGCAGACGAGGATGACGAGGAGGTATTGCCACATGAGTCCGCGCAGTCCGCGGATGCGCGTGGCGCGATAGAGGTCGGATCTAAGGAGATTGAGCATGGTCGTCCACCTTTCCGATGGCGGGTCGTTGGATTCGAGGGCTATCGAGGGGTCACTTGCCCCCGTCATCCCCCATCAGCTCGACGAAGAACTCCTCGATGTCCCGTCCGATCGAGGAGAGCTCCAAGACGAGCTGGCCCTCCTCCAGCAAGACCCTCGAGATGTCCTCGGGGGAGGGGGCTCCGGACAGCGATGGGTCGATCGAGGCCCCGCCGAAACGGGCTCGTGCGTGCCGGTCGCCGCCGCCCACGATGATCGAGCCGTCCGGCTCGGTGCGAAGCGCCGTGCCGGGAAGTCGCTCCTCGAGGATGACGAGCGAGCGGGATGGATCGGAGGTCTTGACGCGAATGGAGCCGGCGCACTCGGCGTGCAGGGTCTCGACGGAGAGCTCCCGTGCCATGCGGCCTTGGCGGATGACGCCGAAACGGGTCGCCATGCGATCGAGTTGGTCGAGGACGTGGCTCGAGATGACCAAGGTTATGCCGCGCTCTCGGTTGAGTCTCATGAGCGCGCCCCTCATCTCACGCGTCGCCTCGGGATCAAGGCCGTTGAACGGCTCGTCCAAAAGCAAGAGGTCGGGCTCGCCCACGAGGGCGAGTGCCAATCCGAGGCGCTGGCGCATGCCGAGGGAGAGCTTCTTGACCCCATGTGTGCCCGATCCCTCAAGCCCCGCGAGTTCGAGCAGCTCCCGACAGTGTTTCTCGGGATGCACCACACCCAGGGCGAGGGCCTTGCACATGAGGTTCTCATATGCCGAAAACGTCGGGAGGAGGCCGGGTTCCTCGATGAGCGCCCCCATGCGAGGGCCTTCAGGCCTCGTCGTTTGCCGAACGGGATGCCCGAAGAGCCTCATCTCGCCCGACGTGGGTCTCACGAGCCCGCTGAGCAGTTTCATGACCGTGGATTTGCCGGCCCCGTTCTTGCCGACGAAACCATAGATGTCCCCAGCGCCCACATGCATGTCGAGCGAGTCGACGGCTCTCTTTGGGCCGTAGGCCTTGCTGAGGGCGCGCGTCTCGATGACGTCCATACGCGTTCCTTTCCGTCATGGATCGAGCTTGCAGGTATAGCATCGCGCTGAGGACTTGGGAATCCATCAAGGGAGGCTAAGGAAAGTCCTAAGATCACAGCCGCGTGGCACCCCGATCCCCTAGAGCTCGTCGACGAGCTTGAACCCCATGCCCCAAACCGTCTTGATGTAGCCATCGGTGCTGCTTGGGCGCAGTTTGGTGCGGATATTGGAGACGTGGACCGTCACGGTGTTGTCATCGATCGAGTACGCCTCGCCCCACGCGGCCTCGAACAAGGCGCGTTTGGACCAGACGCGACCGGGTTTCGTCATGAGGGTCGACATGATGTTGAATTCGATGCGCGTGAGATCGACCGCGTTTCCATCGACCGTGAGCGTGCGGGCCTCGACATCGAGGAGCCATCGTCCAAAGG
This sequence comes from Collinsella sp., assembly GCA_034088265.1. GTDB lineage: Bacteria > Actinomycetota > Coriobacteriia > Coriobacteriales > Coriobacteriaceae > Collinsella. The sequence goes on from JAXDWR010000090.1 coordinate 10,593, forward strand.
AGAAGGTCGGGGAGCTTCCATTCGGGGTCGATCGCCCCCTATGGCGAAGCTGGACCTCGACGCGCGCGACAAGCTCATCGAGGTCAAAGGGTTTCACTAGGTAATCGTCGGCTCCAAGTTTGAGCAGATCGACTCTGTCCGATATGGCGGTCTTGGCGCTTGTGACGATCACGGGGATGGAGGCATCGGACTCGCGGATCATCTTCACGAGGCCCTCTCCCGGCATCCCCGGGAGCATGAGATCGCATATCACGAGGTCGAATCCGCCGTTTCCGCTGCGCGCTCGCTCTTCGAGAAGCATGCGGGCCTCGGTCCCCGAGAACGCCTGGGTGCATGAGTGGCCGCATCGCGCGAGCCTGGTCGCCACGATCCCATTGATATCGGCGTCGTCTTCCACTATGAGCGTTTGGATGCCAGCCATGTCCGATCCCCTTCCCGCGCTGCGATCGGGTTCATCCTATCATCGCCCATCTGGCATATCGTTAAGGAAGTCTCAAGCTTGGATGCGCCGCGGGACCCGGATCCATCTCGGCTCGCGGTGGCGTTGCACTACAATGGGGCGCGATGGGCGAGGCGGGGCCTCGGGCTGCAAGGAGGACGCCATGGCGGGAGATCGGGATGCAAGGGTTCAGAGGGCGGGGGAGCAGGCCTCGTTCTTGGACTATGCGCGAAGGCGCATGGACTCGTTCTCCGAGCGCCCTCTCTGCGGCATCGACAGCCTCGTCTTCTCGTGGTTGGCCTACACCCAGCTCGGTCCCACGCTCGACGACGCCTGTCTCGCCGAGGGCGTCGCGCTTCATGAATTGCTGCGCGCCGAGGAGTTCGAGCGCATGTTCGGATCGAGCTGGGATCCCGAGGGGAGTCGCGAGCTTCTCTTCGCCGTCTGCTCGAGTCCGCGCTTCCGCTCCTCCCGCCTGGCGGAGTTCCGCTTCAAAAGCGACCTCGCCGCCGAGGAGCAATTCGCGGCCATGACCTTCCTGCTTCCCGACGGTGCGGTCTATGTCGCGTTTCGCGGCACGGACTCGACCGTCGTGGGATGGAAGGAGGACTTCAACATGACGTTCTTGCGCCCCGTCCCCGCGCAGGAGGAGGCCGCGCGCTATCTGGACGAGGTCGCCTCCGTGCATGCCGGCCCGATCTATGTGGGAGGTCACTCCAAAGGTGGCAACCTGGCCGTCTATGCTGCGGCGATGTGCGCTCCCGTCCATCGTGCGCGTATCAGGCGCATTTTCTCGCACGATGGGCCGGGATTCCACCGGGAGTTCTGTGCGGGCGAGGCATACCAGCGGGTGCTTCCCATCATGGAGAAGACCGTCCCCAAGTCGACGATGATCGGTGCGGTCCTCTCGGAATCCCCCTCCTTGCATCCGTTGGTCGTGGAGAGCGAGGGCATCTCGCTCTTCCAGCACAACCCCTTCCTCTGGGCGGTCGACGTCGACGCCGCCGCCTTCATAGAGGCCGAGGGCCTCACCGCCTCGTCGCGGTTCTTCGACTCCACGCTCGACGCCTGGATGGACAAGTACTCGCTCGATGAGCGCAGGCGCTTCGTGGACGCCCTGTTCGATGTGATCCGAGTGACCGGCGCCACCTATTTCTCCGACATCATGGCGGATGCCAAGAACACGGTCCCCCTCATGCTCGAGGCGATCGAAGGGCTCGATCCCGAGCTCCAGGAGTTCGTCAAGGATGTCGTCAAATCGTTCGCCAAGACTGCGACGGTCGAGAGGGCCGCCGATGCGGCGAGCGGTCTGATCGACTCCATCAAAGGGGCCCGTCCGTCCGTCTCGTTGGCGAAGGCGGGTCTCAAGGGGCGCGGGGAGGATGCCGCCGACCAGGTCTGACGCCGGTCGCGACATGCAAGGGAAGGGGCCGCCCTCCAAACGGATGGCGGCCCCTTGTGGCGCGTTTGGCGATATGTGGGGATCCCTTAGCCGAAGTAGGCCACGCCTCCCTCGAACAGGGGCATGAACTTCTCGCCGGGGACGTTGCGATAGAGGCCGTCGCCGCGGCGCTCGACATGGCCCATCTTGCCGAAGACGCGGCCGTCGGGGCTGGTGATGCCCTCGATGGCGCAGACCGAGCCATTGGGGTTCACGGCGAGGTCCATGGAGGGGACGCCCGCCTCATCGACGTACTGGGTAGCGATCTGCCCGCCCGCACGGAGCTGGGAGAGCACCTCGTCGTTGGCGACGAAGCGCCCCTCGCCGTGCGAGATGGCCACGGTGTAGCTGGCGCCGACCTCGCACTGGGACAGCCAGGGGGAGAGGTCGCTCGCGATGCGGGTGCGGACGAGCCTGCTCTGATGGCGACCGATGGTGTTGAAGGTGAGGGTCGGGGCGTCCTCGGTGGCGTCGACGATGTCGCCATAGGGGACGAGGCCGAGCTTGACGAGGGCCTGGAAGCCGTTGCAGATGCCGAGCATCAGGCCGTCACGGGCCTGGAGCAGGTCGCGGACGGCCTCGGTGACCTCGGGGGCGCGGAAGAACGCGGTGATGAACTTGGCGGATCCGTCGGGTTCGTCGCCGCCGGAGAAGCCGCCGGGGATCATGACGATCTGGCTCTCGCGGATGCGGCGCGCGAGCTCGCGCGTGCTCTCCGCGACGTTCTCGGGCGTGAGGTTGTTGATGACGAAGACGTCGGCCTCGGCGCCTGCGGCGCGGAAGGCGCGGGCGGAGTCGTACTCGCAGTTGTTGCCGGGGAAGACTGGGATGATCACACGTGGGCGGGCGATCTTGAGACCGCCATAGCTCGCTCGGATGCGCCCCGTCTCCTCGCAACGGTGCTCCTCGGTGGCCACCTCGTCGAGCTTCTCGGCCTCGTCGGCGGGGGTGCGATAAGGGAAGACACCCTCGATCCCGGACTCCCAGGCCTCCTGCAGCCAATCGAGGTCGACGGTCTCGTTATATGCCGAGAGCTCATAGGCCTCGGTGGTGCGACCGAGCTCGAAGATCTCCACGCCGTCGCGGGCGGGGAGCTCGGCGCCATCGGCCAGCTCGACGACGAAGCAGCCGTACGCATGGTCGAAGAGATCGCGGCACTCGTGCTCGTAGTACTCGTCGGAGACGGAGAAGCCGATGCGGTTGCCCAGGCAGGCCTTGAACAGGACCTCGGCCAGGCCTCCGAAGCCAGGGGTCGACACGGAGAGCGCGGAGCCGGAGCGGATCAGATCCTCGACGACCCCATAGGCGTCCAGGAGCGAGGCGGTTTGCGGGAGCAGCTCGTCCTCCTGGTAGGCGGGCTCGATGAGCGCGACGCGATGGCCGGCGCCCTTGAACTCGGGGGAGGTCACGTTGGGGAGCTTGTCGACCGCCACGGCGAAGGAGACCAGGGTGGGCGGGACGTCGAGGTCCTCGAACGATCCGCTCATGGAGTCCTTGCCGCCGATGGCGCCCACGCCGAGCTCGACCTGGGCCATGAGGGCGCCCAAGACGGCCGCCATGGGTTTGCCCCAACGCTCGGGCACGTCGCGCAGGCGCTCGAAGTACTCCTGGAAGGAGAGGTAGGCTTTGGTGTGGTCGAAGCCCGTGGCCACGAGGCGGCTCACGCTCTCGACGACGGAGAGGTAGGCGCCGCGATACTGGTCGGCGGACATGATGTAGGGGTTGAAGCCCCATGCCATGCCGGAGACCGTGGTGGTCTCTCCGTCGACGGGGAACTTGGCGACCATCGCCTGGGCAGGGGTGAGCTGCTCCTTGCCGCCGAAGGGCATGAGGACGGTCGCCGCGCCGATGGTGGAGTCGAAGCGCTCGGAGAGGCCCTTGTTCGAGCAGACGTTGAGGTCGGTGACGAGCTCGTGCATGGCGTCGGCGAAGGAGTCGAGCTCCTCGGCACCGGGGACCATGGGGACCGTGCTCACATAGGCGCCCTCAAGGGTGCCGAGCTCCTCGAGGACGGCCTCGGCGAACTCGCTGTCGGGACCGATGGGCTCGATGCCCTGGGCGGGGACATGGACGTCTTGGAACTTGGGTGCGCCGTTGGAGTTGAGGAAGTCACGGGAGAGGTCGACGATGGCGTCGCCCTGCCAGGCCATGCGCACGCGGGCCTCCTCGGTCACCTCGGCGATGACCGTGGCCTCGAGGTTCTCCTCCTCGGCATAGCCCATGAACTCCTCGACGTCGTCCTCGGCCACGGCCACGGCCATGCGCTCCTGCGACTCGGAGATGGCGAGCTCGGTGCCGTCGAGGCCGTCGTATTTCTTGGTGACCATGTCGAGGTCGATGTAGAGGCCGTCGGCGAGCTCGCCCACGGCGACCGAGACGCCGCCGGCGCCGAAGTCGTTGCAGCGCTTGATGAGGCGGCAGGCGTCGCCGCGGCGGAAGAGGCGCTGCAGCTTGCGCTCCATGGGGGCGTTGCCCTTCTGGACCTCTGCGCCGTCCTTCTCGATCGACTCGACGTTGTGGGCCTTGGAGGACCCGGTGGCGCCGCCGATGCCGTCGCGGCCCGTGCGACCGCCGAGCAGGATGATCTTGTCGCCGGGCGCGGGGCACTCGCGGCGGACATGGCTCGCAGGCGTCGCGCCCACGACAGCGCCGACCTCCATGCGCTTGGCCATGTAGCCGGGGTGGTAGAGCTCGGAGACCTGGCCGGTGGCGAGGCCGATCTGGTTGCCATAGGAGGAGTAGCCGGCCGCGGCGGTGGTCACGAGCTTGCGCTGGGGCAGCTTGCCAGCGATCGTCTCGGAGACAGGCACGGTGGGGTCGGCCGCGCCGGTCACGCGCATGGCCTGATAGACGTAGGAGCGTCCGGAGAGCGGGTCGCGGATGGCGCCTCCCACGCAGGTCGCGGCGCCGCCGAAGGGCTCGATCTCGGTCGGATGGTTGTGCGTCTCGTTCTTGAAGAGGAAGAGCCAATCCTGATCCTCGCCGTCGACGTCGACGGTCACCCTCACCGTGCAGGCGTTGATCTCCTCGGACTCGTCGAGCCCGGTGAGCTTGCCGGTCGACTTGAGCCATTTGGCGCCGATCGTGCCCATGTCCATGAGGCAGATGGGCTTCTCGTCGCGGCCGAGCTCGTGGCGCATCTCGAGGTAGCGCGCGAAGGCCTCCTCGACCACGGCGTCATCGATCTGTATGTTCTCGAGGACGGTCCCGAAGGTGGTGTGACGGCAGTGGTCGGACCAATAGGTGTCGATCACGCGGATC
>JAXDWR010000091.1:0-13603 GCA_034088265.1 Collinsella sp.
GCCGCCCCCCTCCTGTCATCTGGCTCGCTCGGAAGCTCGTGAGCGAGAGCGCAGCTGATGGGGGGGAGGCCGTTGCGCGGTAAGCGCGGCGGCCTCTCGTTCGGCCTTCGTATCAGGCGCGAACGTCCAGGAAGCTCTTGAGCGGGATCGTCCGCGCGGCGCGCTTCTCGGGCGATGCGATCTCGTCGGATGCATAGCCGACGGTGAGCATGTGGATGGGCTGCGCCTCTGCGGGGAGATCGAATTCCTCGCTGGCTATCTGGGGATCGAAGTGGCAGACCCAGCACGTGCCCAGACCGAGCTCGGTCGCCTGCATCATCATCTGGTCGACGACGATGCTGGTGTCGATATCCACCGCGCTGTGCCCATCGTATGCGCGCACCCAAGCGAGATCGACACGACCGCAGATGAGCAGGACGACGGGTGCGCCGAAGACGCTCCCGTCTCGCTCGAAGCGGTACGCCGCCTTGGCCGCGGCCGCACGGAGCTCTGGGGTATCGCACACAATGACGCGCGTGGAGTGGTTGTTGTGCGCCGAGGGGGCCAGGCGCCCCGCCTCGAGGATGGCATTGAGCTTGTGCTCCTCAACCGGCCTGTCCTCATAGTGGCGGCACGAGTAGCGGGCGAGGGTCAACTCTGCGAACGACATGGGTGCTCCGTTCTCTTCGGGGTGGGGGAGGTGTCCGGCGCATGGGGCCGGCATCCTCATCTTATCCGCAAACGGAGCCGCTCGCGCGATGGATGTCGAACCCTAGCTGTTCTTCATGACGATGTTTTCGACCGTCTCAGCGACATGCTCGCATGAATCGGCGCAGTACTCGAGGAAGGTGTAGACATCGCGCCACGAGATGACGTCGATCGGGTCGAGCTTGTCGGTGTGCAGCTTGCGCATGGACTCGATGTAGATGATGTCGCACTCGCTCTCGATGGTGTTGATGGCGATCACGTGCTCACGCAGGCTCTTGGAGCGCTTGAACTGGGGCAGCTCGCGAATGAGTTCGGCCATCTGCTCGCAGGCGCACACGACCTTGGCCGCCATCTCAAGCGCGCTCGGGCGGATCTCCTGCACGTTGGTGAAGTAGATACGATGCAGGACCCCTTCGATCCGATCGACGACGACATCGAGGCTGTCGCTCAGCAAGGCGATGTCCTCGCGCTCGATCGGGGTGATGAAGGCGGTGACGAGGGCGTCGGAGATCTCGTGGTTCCTCTCGTCAGCGGCGCTCTCGATCTCGTGCATCTCCTCGACGCGCTCATTGATCCGCTTGGGATCGAAGTCGCGCATGATGGCCTCGAGCATGCGGGCCGCCTCCACGGCGTAGTCGGCGCAGGCCGCGAAGTTATCGTAATAGAACGCGTCGTTTTTCTTAGCCATGTCTGTCCCTTTTCTCGATGGTCGAAACTGGGTATCGGGCGAGCTCCCTAGATGAAGAGCAGGAAGAGCTTAGCCATGATGAAGCTGATGAGGCCGCAGCCGGGGAAGGTGAAGATCCAGGTGAGCATCATGTCCTTGACGACACCGAAGTTGATCGCGGAGATGCGCTTGACCGCGCCGACTCCCATGATGGCGGTCGTCTTGACGTGGGTCGTGGAGACGGGGATGCCGGTGAGGGTGGCTAGGAGCAGGCAGAGCGAGCTCGAGAGGTCCGCGGAGAAGCCCTGGTACTTCTCGAGCCTGACCATGTCCATGCCGACGGACTTGATGATCTTCTCGCCGCCGACGCTGGTACCGACGCCCATGACAACGGAGCACAGCAGCATCAGCCAGACGGGGATGACCATGTTCTCGACGCTGGGCTGCCCGTTGCAGAACGCGACGCCCAAAAAGAGCACGCCGATGAACTTCTGGCCGTCCTGGGCTCCGTGCATGAAGCTCATGCCGGCGGCGCCGGCGATCTGGGCGTAGCGGAAGAACGAGTTGGACGAGCGCCGGTCGCTCCCGGCGAAGAGCACGGTCACGAGCTTGCACACGGCCCATCCCATGGCGAATCCCAAAATCAGGGAGAGGGCGAGGCCGTAGAGGACCTTGACCCATTCGTCCATGTTGATTCCGTTCGCGCCCCCGAGCGCTATCGCCGCGCCCGAGAGGCCCGCGATGAGGCTGTGGCTCTCGCTCGTGGGGATCCCGAAGACGCTCGCGCCCACCGAGTAGACGACGATGGAGAAGAGTGCGGCGGCGAGCGCGATGAGGGCGATTTGCGTGTTGCTGCCGAAATCGACCATGTTCGAGATCGTCGAGGCCACGCTCGCGTTGATATGCGTCATGACGAGGACGCCTAGGAAGTTGAAGATCGCGCTCATGATGATGGCGGCACGCGGCGGAAGGCAGCGCGTGGTCACGCAGGTGGCGATGGCGTTGGGCGCATCGGTCCAGCCGTTCACGAAGATGACGCCGAGGGTGAGGGCGACGGTGACGGCGAGGATGGGGTTCGACAGGAACTGCGCGATGAAGTAAGAGAACGAGACGTCCACGGTATGCATGCTTTCTGACCATCGGCCGTGCGGGCCGATTCCTTCATGAAACGAAAACCTCACAAAGAATAACACCTTGCAGGCGCTTCATCTGCAGCATTGGCCCTCGAAAGGCAAATTATTCGGCATGTTCTCGATTTTGACGGGCCGATCGCGCCCATCGCAAGGCGCAAGGATGCGAAGCGGGCCGATAAGCCGGGTTCTGTCGAGGGCGATCATTTATCTTGTCCGCGCGTCGCCGCGCGGCTCCTCGCACGCTACCCGGGTGCGGGCCGGGCCGGCCCATGGCACCCCTATTTGCGCTTGCTCCGGATGGGGTTTACCAAGCCGCCGCGTTGCCGCGACGCTGGTGGTCTCTTACACCACCGTTTCAGCTTTTCCCTTTACGGGCGCCTCGGCGCCACGCAGGTGGGAGTCTTCTTTTCTGCGGCACTGATCCGTCGGGTCGCCCCGCCTGGCCGTTAGCCAGCATCCTGCCCTGTGGAGCCCGGACTTTCCTCACGCACGGACACGCCGTGCGCGCGATCGCCTGGCCCGCTTCGCGCAGGGTATTGTAGCACGTTTGGATGGGGAGGGGCGACGGCGCCCACGCGCCGGGCGTCTGCTAGAGTGGAGGGCCAAGGATCGGTTCGCGGCGTCGATGGGAGGGCGGATGGAGAGCTATGTCACATTGAGACCCGGGCGGGAGGCCGTGGGGGAGTTCACGGATCGGAAGAGTCGTTTCATAGCCCAGCTCGTGCACGTGGCCGACGAGGGCCAGGCGGCATCGCACATATCGTCGGTCCGCGCGCGCCATTTCGACGCCCGGCACAACGTCCCCGCCTGGATCTTGGCCGACGGCTCCGAGCGCGCGAGCGATGACGGGGAGCCGCAGCGCACGAGCGGCATGCCCACGCTCGAGGTCCTGCGCGGCGCGGGCCTGCGCGACGTCTGCTGCGTGACGACGCGCTATTTCGGCGGGACGCTCCTCGGCCCCGGGGGGCTCGTGCGCGCCTACACGGCGGCGGCGCAGGCGGCCATAGAGGATGCCCGCGCCCAAGGGGCGCTGGTCGAGATGACGAGTGTGGTCACCGTTGAGGCGCGCATCCCCTATCCCCGCCACGACCAGGTGGTCCATCTCGCCCAGGGCGCCGGGGCGCATGTGGTCTCGACCGAATACACCGACGTCGTGACCATGCGCCTCGCGTTCAGGGAGGGCGATGAGCATGCGTTCATCGGAGCGCTCACCGAGCTCATGGGAGGAGCGGGCTGCGCCACCGTCGAGCCGGCGAGGTTCGCCGAGTTCTAGCCCGACGGCTCAGCGCGCGCCCTGTCCGCCCACGATGTCGATGTAGAGGTCGACGGCGTCGTCGATGCATCCCGCGCAGCTGCGCAGCGGTCCCGTCTCGCTCCCGACGCCCTTGAGCTCACGGCAGACCGTGCTGCCGTTCATCTCCTGGAAGCCTCGGCAGAGCTCTCGGGCGAGCCGATAGGTGCGCCCCTTGCTCGCATGCGCCTCCATGCCGTCGCTCTCGGTCTGCCCGAGCGCCATGACCGCGCCCGATATGGCGCCGCAGGTCTCGGTCAGGCCTCCCATGCCGGCCCCGAAGCCCTCCGCCAGCCTGAAGGCCGTCTCCGCGTCGATGCCCAAGGCGGGGGCAAGGGCGCACAGCACGGACTGGGCGCAGTTGAATCCCGTCTCGTGAAGCTCGGCGGCACGGGCCTTGAGGGCTTCGCGGTCCAAAATGATTTCATCCTTGTTGAGAGCCATGTTCATCCTTCCATGAAACTTCGTAGGGTTTACCATTCTACTGTCGTTATGACCAAACGGCATCGAGCCGATCCTCGAAGACAAGGAGCGAACATGGCAGAGCATATCGGAACGACCTGTGTGCAGGGCGGGTACCGCCCCGGGGACGCCGAGCCCCGACAGGTGCCCATCTACCAGTCCACGACGTGGAAGTACGACACCTCCGAGCACATGGGCAAGCTGTTCGACCTCGAGGAGAGCGGCTACTTCTACACCCGCCTGCAGAATCCGACCAACGATTACGTGGCGGCCAAGATCTGCGAGCTCGAGGGCGGCACCGCCGCGATGCTGACGAGCTCGGGCCAGGCGGCCAACTTCTTCGCGGTCTTCAACATCGCCGGGTGCGGTGACCACGTCGTGGCGTCCTCGGCCATCTACGGGGGAACCTACAACCTGTTCGCCCACACCATGAAGCGCATGGGCATCGAGTGCACCTTCGTCACGCCCGACTGCACCGATGACGAGCTCGAGGCGGCGTTCCGACCCAACACCAAGTGCGTCTTCGGCGAGACCCTCGCCAACCCCGCCCTCTCGATCCTCGATATCGAGCGATTCGCCGCGGCGGCCCACGCGCACGGCGTGCCCCTGATCGTCGACAACACCTTCCCGACGCCCGTCAACTGCCGTCCCATCGAGTGGGGCGCCGACATCGTGACGCACTCCACCACCAAGTACATGGATGGGCATGGCATGACGGTCGGAGGCGCGATCGTCGACGCGGGGCGCTTCGATTGGATGGCCCATGCCGAGCGCTTCCCCGGCCTCACCACGCCTGACGAGAGCTATCACGGGGTCGTCTATGCCGAGCGCTTCGGCAACGAGGGGGCCTTCATCACCAAGGCGACCGCGCAGCTCATGCGCGACTTGGGTTCGATCCAGTCCCCCCAGAACGCCTTCCTGCTCAACCAGGGTCTCGAGAGCCTCCATGTCCGCATGCCCCAGCACTGCCGCAACGGCCAGGCGGTTGCCGAGTTCCTCTCCAACCATCCCAAGGTGAGCTTCGTGCGCTTCCCCGGCCTGCCGGGCGACGAGTACCACGAGCTCGCTGAGAAGTACCTGCCCAACGGCTCGTGCGGCGTCGTGAGCTTCGGATTCGTGGGGGGTCGTCCCGCGGCGGAGCAGTTCATGAAGAGCCTGAGGCTCGCCCAGATCGCCACGCATGTTGCCGACGCGCGCACCTGCTGCCTCCATCCCGCCAACGCCACGCATCGCCAGATGAACGATGACGAGCTCGCGGCATGCGGCATCAGCCCCGACATGGTCCGCCTCTCCTGTGGCATCGAGGCCACCGAGGACCTGATCGCCGACGTCGCCCAGGCGCTCGACGCTATCTAGGTCCGTCCGCCCCAAGGGGTCGCGCGACATGCCCCCCGGCCCATCCTCCCCGCCGCCCCGAGCCAGGGCGGCGGGCTTTTTTGGGTAGGATGGGCTCGAGGCAAGACTTTATCGGGGTTTGGAGGACCGACCGTGAAGACCACGACCATCACCTATGCCAGCCATGACGGCGCATCGACCATCCGCGCCCTGCTATGGCGGCCCGAGGGGAAGGCGGCGGCGTCCCCGCGCGGGCTCGTGCAGATCGTTCACGGCATGTCTGAGCATATCGAGCGGTACGGGGGATTCGCCGAGTACCTATGCGGGCGCGGCTTCGCGGTGTGCGCCAACGACCACATCGGTCATGGGAAGACGGTCGAGTGCGCGGCGGACCTGGGGCATATGCCGCTCGAGGCGGGCGAGGACATCTTGATCCGCGACGTGAACGCCCTTCGGAAGATCTCGATCGACCGCATCGCCGCCGAGTCGGGCTGCGACCCCGCTGGCATCCCGTATATCATCTTCGGGCACTCGATGGGCAGCTTCATCACGCGCGTGTACCTCACGCGCTACGCCCTCGGCGTGCGCGCCGCGATCATATGCGGCACGGGGCAGCAGGCCCGGCCCCTGTCGCTTGCCGGCCGCCTCGTCACCAAGGTCCTTGCGCGCTCCCGCGGCGAACGTTATGTCAGCGAGTTCGTGGACGGCTTGGGCGCGGGCGCGTATGGTGGGCAGATCAAGGATGCGAGGACCGATGTCGACTGGATCGCGACGGACCCTGATGTGGTCGATGAGTATCGCCGCGATCCGCTTTGCGGGCAGAAGTTCACCGTGGGGGCCTATCACACGCTGTCCAGTCTCGTCGCCGACGCGACCGATGCCAGGCTGGCGTCCCGCATCCCCCGCTCGCTACCGCTTTACCTTATAGCTGGCTCGGCGGATCCCGTTGGCGAGTGCGGGGCGGGGGTCGAGCGCGCAGCCGCCATGTACCGACGGGCGGGCATCGTGCGCGTCGACATGAAGATCTATCCCGGCGCGCGCCATGAGATTCTCAACGAGCCCATCAAGGGCGAGGTCCATGCGGACGTCGGCGCGTGGATCGACGAGGTCCTCGGAGCGTAGGGGTCCAGCGCTGCGCTCCTCGTGGCCGATTATATCGGTTGGGGAATCTTGGTGGCGCGCGGATGCCCGCTTGCGATGAGCTTCCCATCCGTGTTACAACGGGATGCGTTTTCGGGCGCGTCGAGGTTTGGCCGCGCCCTGGCGTATCTACGCGGTCGCGGGAACGATAGCGCGGCACGTGCCCGGTCTCCATTTGGGCATCAGAGCGCGCGGCGCCACCTAGGGACGATGCGAGGTGCGCATGAACGAGGCCCAACTCATCCATGATGCCGTGGAGGGGAACACCCATGGCAAGAACAAGTGGGCGATCCTATTCACCGTGCTGGTCATGACGTTTATGGCGACGCTCGATTCGAGCATCGTGAACGTCGCCCTGCCCGTCATGCAAAAGGAGCTCGGCGCCGGGCTCGACCAGATCCAGTGGGTCTCGTCGGTCTACCTGCTTACGACCTGCGCGGTCCTGCTGGTGTTCGGCAGGCTGGGCGATATCCACGGCAAGGTCCGCTTCTTCCAGTTCGGCGTCGCCGTCTTCGCGTTCGGCTCGCTGCTCTGCGGCATGGCGACGACGCTCTGGTTCCTCGTGGTCGCCCGCGCGGTCCAGGGAATCGGCGCGGCCTCCGCGATGGCGAACAACATGGGAATCATCACCGAGTCCTTCCCCGCGCGCGAGCGCGGGCGGGCCCTGGGGCTCCTCGCGAGCTTCGTCGCGCTCGGCATGATGTGCGGACCCGTGCTCGGCGGATTCATCGTGAGCTCGCTTCCCTGGGAGCTCATCTTCCTCATCAACGTCCCCGTCGGTGTGCTCTCGCTGGCGGTGGGGCATTGGACGCTGCCGCACGTGAAGCCTGATCTCGGGGGCCGGCGCCTGGACGTCGCGGGATCCATCCTGCTCGTTCCGGGCATGTTCCTCACATTCGTCTCCATCACGCTCATCGAGGCGGGCGCGACGCCGCGAGTCATCTCCATGCTCGCTGCGGGCTCGGCCCTCTTGATCGCCTTCGTGCTCGTTGAGCGCCGAGTCGACGACCCGCTCGTGGTCCTCTCCGTGTTTTGCGATCGAGCGTTCCTCGTGAACCTCGCGTGCCTGTTCATCAGCTTCGTCGCCATCGGTGTGTACGAGCTCATGACGCCGTTCTACTTGCAGGATGCGCGCGGCTTCGCCCCCGATGTCGCCGGCCTCATCTTCTGCGTCATCCCTCTGGCAAACGCGATAGCCGGCCCCATCTCCGGCGCGGTTTCCGACCGTATCGGCTGCGAGCGCCCCACTGCCGTCGGCCTGCTGGTATTCGCCATCGGACTTCTACTCGTCGGATTCTTCGATGAGGAGACGAGTCTGATTGCGATCCTGCTCTGCCTCGGGTTGGCCTCGCTTGGCACCTCGATTTTCCAGTCGCCCAACAACTCCCTGGTCATGGGATCGCTTCCACGCGAGGCGCTCGGCTTTGGGGGTAGCCTTGCGGCGCTCGCGCGCTACCTCGGCATGGCGGTCGGAATAACCGGATCCACTTCTTTGCTCTATGGTCGGATGAGCGCGATGGCGGGGGAGCGCGTGACCACGTACGTCGCGGGCAGGCCGGATATCTTCCTATATGGCTATAAGGCGGTCTACGTGGCCACGGCGGCACTCGTCTCGATTGGTTTCGCGCTCACCCTGGTCCGCGCCATCGGTAGGCGGCGGCGCTCGTAACACGGGCACCATCTTTCCCGTTACGTTGTATAATTCGCCCTCAAGGTGATTACGGCATGGAAAGGGTCGCGGTATGAAAGAGCTTGAAGAGCGTATCCAGAGGGACGGCGTCGTCAAGGAGGGGGGCGTCCTCAAAGTTGACGCGTTCCTCAACCACCAGTGCGACACCGAGCTCTTCGACCATATGGGCGCCGAATGGGCCCGCCTCTTCGAGGGGGCGCCCATCAACAAGATCCTCACGATCGAGGCGAGCGGTATCGGAATCGCGTGCATGGCCTCCCGGCATTTCGGCAACGCCCCCGTCGTCTTCGCCAAGAAGGCGCAGTCCATCAACCTCGATGGAGAGCAATACGCAACGACCATCTATTCCTTCACCAAGCAGAGGGAGTTTCCCGTCATCGTGGGCAGGCGCTTCCTATCCCCCGGCGACCATGTCCTGATCATCGACGACTTCCTCGCGAACGGCTGCGCGCTCGAGGGGCTCATCGCTATCTGCGAGAGCGCGGGCGCGACGGTCGAGGGCATCGGCATCGCCATCGAGAAGGGATTCCAGGCCGGTGGCGAGAAGCTCCGTGCCCGCGGCTACCGTGTCGAGAGCCTCGCGCGCATCGTCGGCATGGACGATGAGACCGGCGAGGTGGCGTTCGCCTGATCCGACCCCTCACGTCCTGCCGCGGCGGGGCGCGAGGACCGTGAGGGCCCGCGGGACGACCTCGATCGCGAGGCGCTGAGCGCTCAGCCTCTCCCCGTCGACCTGGATCGGCTGGTTGGTCCCGGGGAAGGTCAGCTCGATGCGCCGCGCGCGCTGCATGCGGATGTGCCTGCTGTGCACATGTCGGCCGGTCTTCGCCGAGAGGAACACGGGCAGCGCGATGGCGCGCGGCACCGGTCCGGGGGCGTGGCAGATATCCATGAGCCCGTCTGCGGGATCGGCGTCGGGACAGATTCGGAAACCCGATCCATAGGTGGGGCCGTTTTGGATCGCGAGGAAGATGGCGCGCACCTCGCGCGCCCGCGATCCGTCGATACTCACGAGCGCCATATGGTCCCGATAGGAACGACCGAATGCTCGGAGCCCGCACAGCGTGTACAGGGGCGCGCCGGTGAGCCCCGTCGCTCTTCTGACCTCGTAGGTGTCTATCGCGATGGCGGCGTCGAGGCCGAAGGACACGGTCTCGACGGCATGGAGGGTGCGGGGTCCCTCGCCATCTGCACCGGGATCGCACTCGATCCTCAGGATATCCAAGGGCGTTCGCTCGTAGGTGAGGAGTCTTGAGAAATCAGCGCCGGAGGACTCGTCGATCCCAAGCGTTCGGGCGAAGTCGTTGCCCGAACCGACGGGGAGCACGCCGAGCGCCGGACGCCTTGCGGCGTCGATCCCCATGAGCCCGTTGGCGACCTCGTGCACGACGCCGTCGCCCCCGAGGGCGAGCACGCTGTCGTATCCCGCTGCGCTCCTGGCGATGTCGGTCGCATGTCCGGCGCGCTCGGTCTCGACGAGCTCGAAAGCCCCCTCGTCATGACAATAGAGGCCCAGGAACCGGCGAAGCTGGGCCGCCGCCGTGGCGGCGCCCCCGCTCTGCGCGACCGGGTTGACGATGATAAGCGTCCGTCCCAGATTCGACGCGGTCGTCATAGGCCACCTCCCGCCTTCCCGTCACCGAGTCGGTCCCCATCCATCCGCGTTTCATCTCCAACACGCTGGACGACTTGGTCCCGCTGGCGCTCGATCGCCTGATCGACGGTGAGGAGCGCGTCGTCCGCGAGCGAGCGCCGCTTGGGGGTGACGATCCTCTGGGCGGGGTAGACCCCGTGGTGTCCCGCGACAAGGTAGCCCACGAAGGCGGTGATGACGAAGTAGGCGGCCGCCTCGCCGCCGAAGAGGTCGATCCCGAGCATGATGGTCGATATCGGGACGTTGAGCGCCGCGCCGAAGACACCGATCATGCCGAGCGCGGCGGCGAACGAGGGGTCGACCCCCGCTGCGGTGCCGAGCCATCCCCCGAGCGACGCCCCGATCCCGAAGAGCGGGGTGACCTCCCCGCCCTGGTATCCGGCCCCGAGCGTGAGGGCGGTGAAGATGAGCTTGGCGAGGGCGTCGATCGGCGTCGTCTCCCCGCGGAACCCCGCCTCGACGAGCCATTCGGAAAGGCCCGCATAGCGCCATGCGCCCATGAGGGCGTAGGCGCCGAGCAAGACGAGCGATCCCACGAGTGCTGCGAGGAGATAGCTGCGGAAGCGCTGGGCGTAGAAGGACCTCACCATCCGGATCGCGTAGGAGAAGGCCCTGGCGACGAGGCCGAAGCAGATCCCCGCTGCGGCCGTCAAGGCGGCGCTGCGGATGTCGAGAGCGGGCACCGCGCCGATCGCGTGGACGGCGTGGCCGGTTCCGAGCAGGCGCGACACGGCGTCGCCGGTAAAGGACGCCACGAGGCAGTAGAGCGCCGAGCTGTAGTCGAGCTTGCCGACATAGCACATCTCCATGCCGAAGAACGCCCCGGCGAGCGGCGTGCCGAACACGCCCCCGAAGGCGGCGGAGATGCTCGAGAGCATGAGGTCGTGATGGTCGCGGTCGGCGAGATGGAAGAGCCTGCTCACGTTGCTCGCTAAGGTGCCGCCGATCTGCACCGCCGTGCCCTCGCGGCCGGCCGAGCCGCCGGCGAGGTGCGTCGCTATGGAGCAGAAGAACGTGAGGACCGCCATGCGCGCGTGGATGGAGTCCCCTCCCACGGCGCTGTCGATCACGAGGTTGTTCCCCCTTCCGGACCGGAGCCCGCGCGTCCGATAGAGCCAGGCGGTGGAGAGTGAGACGGCGGGGAGCAGCGCGAACCAGGCGAGGTTCCGCTCCCTGAGTCCCGTGACGGCATCGAGGGCGGAGAGGAAGGCCCAGGCCGCGACGCCCATTCCCGCGGCGACGAGGAGGACCAGGACGAGGAGCCGGCAGCTTTCGCGCAGGTTGCGCGCATCACGGAGCGCCGCGGAGGCAAGGTAGCGCTCGCCGTGCGAGAGCATCGATCCGGCCCTATCGATGGCGCGGGGCCGTGCTGCACCACGGCGCTCGGGGGCGGGGTTTGTGGGGGCTGTGTTCTTCATGTATCGCATCAAGGGGGGTCGTGGGTCGGATGTTGGGCACAGTATACGCCCGGGACCCTGTCGATCCCTGCGCGGGCCGCGATATGGATGGGGGAGGGGAGGCGTCATCGCCGCGCCGGGATGCGAGGCACCTCGAGCACGCGGACTCCATGAGAACAGCCCGGGATCGAGGTGATCCCGGGCTGCTTGAATCCTGGAGCGGGCGACGGGAATCGAACCCGCGTCATCAGCTTGGAAGGCTGGGGTTCTACCATTGAACTACGCCCGCATATATATGGTCGGGACGACAGGATTTGAACCTGCGACATCCTGCTCCCAAAGCAGGCGCGCTACCAAGCTGCGCCACGTCCCGACGTCCACTCGGAGCAGTATATAGCTTTGTCGCGTCCGGGGCAACAGGGCGTTTCGAGACACGCCGCCTTCGTATGCATTTCACATGTTGCGTGTGCGTTTCACCGCGGGAAGAGCGCGCAATGCCCGTCGCGGTGCTCTATGATTGACCGCGGAATTGAAGAGCGCAGCCCAATCCGGCCGCTTGTCCCTGTGAGGAGAATCCACATGAGCTACACCGAACGCGTCATCGAGGACCTGCGCGAGCGCTATGCAGATCAGCCTGAGTTCATCCAGGCCGCGGAGGAGGTCCTGCTGAGCATCGCCCCGGCGGTCGACGCCGATCCAGCCTATGAGGAGGCGGCGCTCCTCGAGCGCCTCGTCGAGCCCGAGCGCGTCATCATGTTCCGCGTACCCTGGGTCGACGACTCCGGCAAGGTCCAGGTCAATCGCGGGTACCGTATCGAGTACAACAGCGCGATCGGCCCGTACAAGGGCGGCCTGCGCCTGCATCCGAGCGTCAACCTCTCGATCCTCAAGTTCCTCGGTTTCGAGCAGATCTTCAAGAACGCCCTGACGACCCTCCCCATGGGAGGAGGCAAGGGCGGATCGGACTTCGACCCCAAGGGCAAGTCCGACCGCGAGGTCATGGCGTTTTGCCAGTCGTTCATGACCGAGCTGCAGCGCCATATCGGGCCCGACACCGACGTTCCCGCCGGTGACATCGGCACCGGCGCCCGCGAGATCGGCTTCATGTTCGGCCAGTACAAGCGCCTTCGCAACGAGTGGTCCGGCGTCCTCACCGGCAAGGGGCTGTCCTATGGCGGATCCCTCGCGCGCACCGAGGCGACCGGATACGGCGCGGTGTACTTCCTCACCCACATGCTCGCCGACCACGGCGAGGACATCGCCGGGAAGACCGTCGCCATCTCGGGCTCCGGCAACGTCGCCATCTATGCCGCGCAGAAGGCGCAAGCCCTCGGCGCCAAGGTCGTGACCGTCTCCGATTCCTCCGGATTCGTCCACGACCCCGAGGGCATCGACATCGACCTCCTGCGTGAGGTCAAGGAGGTTCGCCGCGCGCGCCTGACTGAGTACGCCGCCGCGCGCCCCTCCGCCGAGTACCACGCCGACGAGCGCCCCTGGGGCGTCGCCTGCGACATCGCCATGCCCTGCGCCACCCAAAACGAGCTCGAGCTCGCCGACGCCGAGAGGCTCGTCGCCAACGGGTGCCGCTATGTCGTCGAGGGCGCCAACATGCCCACCACGCGCGAGGCGACCGACTTCCTCATGGACAAGGGCGTCTTCTTCGCTCCCGGCAAGGCTGCGAACGCCGGCGGCGTGGCCGTCTCCGGCCTCGAGATGTCGCAGAACGCCGGCCACATCTCCTGGACCTTCGAGGAGGTCGATGAGCGCCTGAAGGCGATCATGGCCGACATCCATGCCTCGGCGAGCTCCGCCGCCGCCCGCTACGGTTTCGAGGGCAACCTCGTCGTCGGCGCCAACATCGCCGGTTTCCAGAAGGTCGCGGACGCCATGATGGCCCAGGGCGTCGTCTAGCCCGCGCCACGCGCCGCCCCACCCGCGTCGGGTGCCCCCGCGATGGGGCCGCCCGTCTGACATGGTTGGAACCAGGGCCGGTCCCGCAGCATCGCGGGGCCGGCCCTCTGCGTTGGCGTGCGTCCCATCTGGGAACGGATGCCCATCGGACCACCTTTTAGTGTTTATATGTGGTTATGGGATCAAGGCCCGTCTCCGGCGCGTCGGCGACTGCGGAGCGGTCTTGTACAGAGTAC
>JAXDWR010000092.1:0-31162 GCA_034088265.1 Collinsella sp.
GGACCTTCCTCGTCCTCGCAGGATGGATGAGCGTCTTCTCCCGAAGCAACCTCAAGCGCGGGGCGCTTTACGCCGCCGTCGCGGGCACGATCTTCCTCGCCACCACCCTTGTCGCCGTAGACGCCCCCATCAGCTTCGGGATCATGTTCTGCATGGCCGCATCCACACTCATCCATATCCCACTTGAACGGATCGGCAGGGGCATCCCTCCCTGGCTTGGATCGACGCTCTGCATCGTCACCTTCATCCTCACCTTCGACCTCCCCCGATCACCCCACCCCCTGCCGGGGCTCGCATGGCTCGGGCTGCCGGACGCCACCTTCTCGTCTGGGGACTACTACCCGCTCCTCCCCTATTCCCTGCTGTATTTCCTCGGGGCCGAGCTTGGACGCTGGCATGCCCTTCGCCACGCGGGCGAAGAGGAGGAGTTCCCGCGCTGGGCATATGTGGACCATGTTCCCGCACTCAGCTGGATGGGGCGACATGCGCTTCCCATCTACCTCGCCCATCAACCGATCGTCCTCGGACTCATCATCTTGCTCCTCGGCGGCTGAATGCGCCCAAACGAAAGGCGGAGACGCCGAGCTGGCGCCGATATGCAAGGCATCATGGGCAGATCGAGTTGAACGGATGCGACGCCCCGGCCAGCGTTGCGGCCTATAGGCTATTCCGTGCGATAGCGCTCGATGCGCGGGGCTATGGGGGCGGGGACGCGCGCGACCACGCGCACGTGGTCCTCGAGGAACTCCTCTTGGATGACCTGGCCCTGCTCATGGATGAGCGTGAGAAGCGACCCCTCCTTATAGGGAAGGGCGGCGCTGATGAGCTTGTCCGAGGCAGCCGCCTCGCGGGCGATGCGCTCGACGAGCGAATCCATCCCCTCGCCGGTGAGCGCCGAGAAGCACACCACGTCCGGGTTCCGCGCGCCGATATGGGCGTGGTCAAGGGGATCGAGCAGGTCGATCTTGTTGAAGACGGTGATGGAGGGATGCTCCCCGGCCCCGATCTCGCGCAGGACCGCCTCGACCGCGTCGAGGTGCAAGATCCAATCCTCGTCCGACACATCGACGACCTTGACGATCAGGTCGGCGTCGAGGACCTCGGACAGGGTCGATTTGAAGGACTCGACCAGACCATGGGGGAGCTTCTGGATGAACCCGACCGTGTCGGTGATCGTCATCTGACGGCCCCCCGGAAGGACGTAGGAGCGCGTTGTGGGATCGAGGGTGGCGAACAGCTTGTCTTGGACAGGGACGTTCGATCCGGTCAGTGCGTTCAGCAGTGACGACTTGCCCGCATTGGTGTACCCGGCCAGAGCCACGCGGAAGGCAAGGGACTCCGAGCGCTCCTTCGATTGGACAAGGCGGCGGCGCTCGATCTGCTTGAGCTGGCGCTTGAGTGAGGAGATCTTGTCACGGATGAGACGACGGTCGATCTCGAGCTGGCTCTCGCCCTGTCCAAAGCGGCTTCCGATCCCACCGCGCGTCTGCTCGCGGCACAGATGGCTCCACATGCCGCGCAAGCGCGGCAGAAGGTATTGGAGCTGGGCGAGCTGGACCTGGAGGCGACCCTCGCGCGTATGGGCATGGAGGCCGAAGATATCGAGGATCAGCGCTGTCCTGTCGATGATCTTCACCGGCGACCCCACGGCCTTCTCGAGATAGGATTGCTGCGAGGGCGAGAGGTCGTCATCGAATATCACGACATCGATATCCAGGCGCGAGACCATGCCCTTGAGCTCCTCGACCTTGCCGGAGCCTATGAAGGACTTGGGGACGGGGCGGTCGAGCCGCTGGGTGAGACGGGCGAAGGACTCGGCGCCGGCGGTATGGGCGAGCCGTTCGAGCTCGTCAAGGGAGCGATCGAGCGACCAGGCGCTCCCCCGCCATTCCACGCCGACCAAAAGGGCGCGCTCGGTGGCCGGCGCGGTCGGGATCAGCTCCCCTTTGCTCATCGAACGACCTCCGATTCACTCAAGACGAACGCGACGGCCTCCTCGAGGTCCATCTCATCCATATCGATCCATATGGTTCGCGGATCGCGACGAGACCACGAGAGCTGACGCTTGGCATAGCGACGCGAGCGCATCTTGATGAGCTCGATTGCCTCATCGAGGGAGCAGCGGCCCTCGAGCGCGTCGATGATCTCCTTGTAGCCGATCGCCTGACGCGACGTGATGGCCTCCCCCGCGCCCTGCGACACGAGCCCCTCGACCTCTTTGACCAAGCCGTCGGCGATCATACGATCGACCCGCTCATCTATCCGGCGATAGAGGCGCTCCCGATCCATGGTCAGCGCGAACGTCACCTGAGGGTAGCGGGCGCTCGGACGCGAGAAGCCCGCCTTCTGATCGGCGTAGGAAACGCCCTCGTCGAGCATCTCGAGTGCGCGGATCACCCGCCTCACGTTGTTGGGATGTATGGCCTGGGCGCTTGGGGGATCGAGCTCGGCCAGACGACGATGCAGGCCCTCGGGACCCAATGCGTCCGCAAGCTCCTGGAAGCGCTGCCTGCGCCCATCGTCTATCTGGCCCGAAGGGAAATCCATCTCGTCGAGCGCCGCCCTGAGATAGAGCCCCGTGCCGCCGCACAAGATGGGAACCTGCCCCTTCTCGAGCAAGCGATCGATCTCGCGGCGGGCATCGCGCTGGAACAGGGCAGCCGAGTAGGCATCGGCGGGGTCGACGATATCGACGAGGAGCAGGGGCACGAGGCGCTCGGCGACAGGGGTCTTGGCGGTGCCGATGTCCATCCCCCGATACACTTGCATGGCATCGGCCGAGATGACCTCGCTGCCCAGCGCGAGCGCCACTTGATCGGCAAGCGCGCTCTTCCCCGATGCGGTGGGACCGGTTATGGCGATGACGCCCTTCGTCATCGAGGCCCGCCGACGAGCGAACCCGACAGATACCAGGTGCGCGCCACATCAACGTCGACATCGATGAACTTGCCCACGAAGTCCTCGGCTCGGGATCCAGCGGGAAGGGCGGCGTGGACCGTCTGGTTCCACGGGCTCTTCCCCTGCAGCATGCCGGGATCCTTCTTGGAGGTTCCCTCCACAAGGGCCTCCACGCGCGTCCCCTTGGCATGCTGGTTGAACTCATAGGCGGTGGACTCGATGACGGAGACCAGCCTGTTGAAGCGATCGAGGATGACCTCGTGGGGGGTCGGGTCGTCGATCTTGGCCGCCGGAGTGCCCTCGCGCTTGGAATAGATGAAGGTGAAGGCCTGGGCGTAGCGCACCGTCTCGGCGAGCGAGAGCGTCTGGAGGAAATCCTCCTCGGTCTCGCCGGGGAACCCGACGATGATATCGGTCGTGAGGGCGATGCCGGGGATCTTGGAGCGAACCGCATCCACGAGCCTGAGATAGTCCTCGCGCGTGTAGCGGCGATTCATCTCCTTGAGGATGCGGGTGGACCCGGACTGGACGGCGAGATGGAGCTGCGGCATGACGGCGGGGACGTCGGCCATGGCCTGGATGGTCTGGGGCAGGAGGTCCTTGGGATGGGACGAGGTGAAGCGGATGCGCTCGAGGCCGGTGTCGCCGACCGCGCGGAGGAGCTCCGCGAAGCGCGGGGCCCCGAAGAGGTCGCGCCCATAGGAGTTGACGTTTTGGCCGAGAAGCGTGACCTCGCGAACGCCCAGGCGCGCAAGGCCCGTGACCTCGTCGACGATCTCCTCGAAGGGCCTGCTCTTCTCGCGACCGCGGACATAGGGGACGATGCAGTAGCTGCAGAAGTTGTTGCAGCCCGTCATGATGGGAACCCAGGCATGATGCGAGGTGGCGCGATGCCAGGGCATCGAGGTCGCATCCTCGTCCTCCTGCTCCTCGCACCTGACCTGGGTGCCGTCGTCAAGGAAGGCGCGCGAGATGAGCTCGCCGACATGGGCGATCGAATGGGTGCCGAACACCACGTCGACGTTGTCGAGGTTGGTGAGCAGCCCCGCTCCGTCGCGCTGTGCTATGCAGCCTCCGACCGCGATGACGCGCTTGCCGGAAGGAGGAGCGGGAAGGCTCTTGCACGAGGAGCACTGGCCATAGAGCCTCGTGTCAGCGGCCTCTCGAACGCAGCAGGTCATGAAGACGACGATGTCGGCCGCGGCCGGCTCGGCGACCTCGAGGCAGCCGAGCGAATCGAGAAGGCCGCTCACTCGCTCCGAGTCGTGCAGGTTCATCTGGCAGCCGAAGGTGCGGATGAAATAGGTCTTCCCACGAAGATTGGTGATTTCCATAAGTTAGCAAACCTGTTGATAGTCTTGGGTCGGGTCGGACATGTCGCCCGCTTGGGCGGAGAGGTGGTGGACGTACACGGAGAGGCGTATCGCCGTGCGGGATTCCCCGTTGATCAGGATGTCAGAGAAGATCGGGGCGCAGGAGATGTCGAAGCCAGTCGGGATCAGAAAGCCGCGCGCTATGGCGATGGCCTTGATGGCCTGGTTGACCGCGCCGGCCCCGACGCACTGCATGTTGACCGGAACGCCATCCTTCACCATGCCGGCGATCGCCCCCGCGACGGAGGCGGGAGAGGACTTGCTCGATACCTTCAGATATTCCATGTACGTTTCTCCAGCGTGTGAGGTGCGTTTGTGATGAATTACAGATGACTTTAACCCAAGCGGGGGACGGCGGCAAGCTCGCTCATTCCTCTTTACCAAGGTCGAAGGTGACGGTGATGCGATCGTGGGCGACGCGGATCTTGGGATCGCCCACCATGTTGATGTAGTAGCGCTCGGCCAGGGCCGCGAAATCGCGCTCGAGAGCGCGGGAGAACTCGGCGAGATCGTCCTTGGCGATCTTGAGGCCGCGGCGATCGCGCTCCAAATCGATCTTCTGATGGGGGCGATCACGCGGATCTACGCGCTCGCGCAGCAGTCGGGCGGAGACGCTGCGGAGCGGGCCGATGGTGCCAGCGAGGATGCGGTGGGCCGTTCGCTCCGATATGTCGATGCCAAGGGACGATGCGATCCGGATGAAGTCGGCGGCATCGGCAGCGTAACCAAGACGGGATATGACCGGGAGCTCCGCCTCGTCGTCGACGAACAGGAGACGGGACGCATCGAGCTCGCGGACCGAATGGGCGTAGAGCGACGCGGCTATCTCGGTTGGCGAGCCCAGGAAGACATCGCAGCCATGGAGCTCCTCGAGGGCGAACTCGCAAGCGGTTC
Source organism: Collinsella sp. (assembly GCA_034088265.1). Taxonomy (GTDB): domain Bacteria; phylum Actinomycetota; class Coriobacteriia; order Coriobacteriales; family Coriobacteriaceae; genus Collinsella. Next base: position 5,166 of record JAXDWR010000092.1, read on the forward strand.
GGATGATGTTATGGGGGCCGCGGGTGCACGAGAAGGTCCCGTCCTCCCCTTTCGAGGCCTGGGGCCACGAGGACTGGTCGGAGCGCTCGTTGAGGACCGATCCGTCGACGACGACGCGAAAGACCGACCCCAGACCGGCACCCGAGGTGACGACCTCGGCGGAAAGCGTGTTTTGCCTGATGGAGAAGAGCGCCATGCCCCTGCCGTGGACGCCCCAGCGGTCCATCTTCATGGTCTCGAGCTTGGAGGTGACGCGCGCGTCGAAGATGCGGTCCTGCATATCGGTGGGGACACCGCATCCGTTATCGAGGAAGAGGAGGGTGCGGACACCCTCCTCCTTGAGCGTGGCGATATAGATCTTGTCGGCGCCGGCGTCGCGGGCGTTGCGCAGCATCTCGATGACGATGTCCTCGACATGTTGGATGTCGTGCTTGGCCTGGCGGCGCTCGGCCTCCGAGACGCGAAGGCGCACGAAGCCCTCGCCGAGGTTCTCCTCGACGCGGAGGTTGCCCTCCCCCGACATCGAGGCGATGAAGGATATGAGATCGGCGGAATCGCTCATGCTACTTGGCGATGCCGACGGCACGGCTCTCGCGGATCACGACGACGCGGACCTGGCCGGGATACTCCATCTCCTCCTCGATCTGCTGGGCGATGTCGTGGGCGAGCACCGTGGACTCGGCATCCGAGATCTTGTCGGGCTGGACCATGACATGGACCTCGCGACCGGCCTGCATGGCGTAGGTGCGCTCGACGCCCTCATGGGAGTTCGCGATCTCCTCGAGCTTCTCGAGGCGCTTGATGTAGTTCTCGGCGGACTCGCGACGAGCGCCCGGGCGCGAGGCGGAGATGGCGTCGGCGGCCATGACGAGGACGGCGAGGACGGTGTTGGGGTCGACGTCGCCGTGGTGGGCCTCGATGGCGTGGACGATCATGGGCTTCTCGCCGTAACGACGCGCGAGATCGGCGCCGATGACGGCATGCGGACCCTCGACCTCATGGTCGATGGCCTTGCCAAGATCGTGCAGAAGGCCGGCGCGCTTCGCGACGCGCGGGTCGACACCGAGCTCGGAGGCCATGATGCCGCACAGCTCCGCGACCTCGATGGAGTGCTGGAGCACGTTCTGGCCGAACGAGGTGCGATAGCGAAGGGCACCGAGCGTCTTCACGAGCTCGGGATGGATATCGTGGATGCCGATATCGAAGGTGGCCTGCTCGCCAGCCTCGCGAACGCGCTGCTGCACCAGGTCGGCGGCCTTGTGATACATCTCCTCGATGCGGGCGGGGTGGATGCGGCCATCGGCGATGAGGTTCTCGAGGGCGACGCGGGCGGTCTCGCGACGGACCGGGTCGAAGCTCGAGAGGACGACGGTCTCGGGGGTGTCGTCGATCACGAGGTTGACGCCGGAGACCTGCTCGAAGGTGCGGATGTTGCGGCCCTCGCGTCCGATGATGCGACCCTTGAGGTCGTCGGAGGGGATGTGGACGGAGGTGACCGTCACCTCGGCGGTGTGGTCGGCGGCGCAACGCTGGATGGCGAGGGAGATGATCTCCTGAGCCGTCTTGTGGCACTCGGCCTTGACCTTCTGCTCCGACTCGCGGATGATGGTCGCAGCCTCGTGCGTGACCTCGGAGCGCACCTTGTCGAGGAGCTCGCGGTGGGCATCCTCGCGGCTGAGCTCGGAGATGCGCTCGAGCTCGCCGGTCTGCTTCTCGTACAGGTCGTTGAGCTCGCGGGCGCGGCGGTCGATTTGACCCTGCTGGCTCGAGAGCTGGTGCTCGCGCTTGTCCAAGGCCTCGTTGCGGCGGTCGAGGGACTCCTCGCGCTGCATGACGCGGTTCTCCAGGGCGCGGAGCTCCTTCTTGCGAAGCTTCTCCTCCGCCTCAGCGGCCTGCTTGTTGAGGATGATCTCCTCCTTGGCCTCGAGGAGGGCCTCCTTCTTCAGGGTCTCTGCGGTTCGACGCGCCTCGCCCACAAGCTGCTCGGCCTCGGCATGGGCGGACTGAACCTTGCTCTCAGCCTCACGGATGCTCCCTGCCTTGGCGTTGCGCATGATGAGTGTAGCGACGCCTGCGCCAACGATGAGGCACACGATGCCGATGACGATCTCCATGCTGGTTTGCTCCTTAAACGTGTTATGTATGCATAGCGATACGGCGACGAGCACGCTCGACGCCGGACATTTGCATGGTATGGGACCATCTTTATGAAAATGAATATGTTGAATATCTCAATCTCATCGATGATGAGCGCATATCACCGTACAAATGACCTCTTAATCCTACGTTGACGAGCACGTTATGTCAACGCGTGGGCAGCGCAAGAGGGCCTGCGAGCTCGTCTGGATCCGCTTTCGAGCTCAAAAGCTCTGCATATCTCCATAGGTCCCGGCCTCGTCGCCGTCGGCATATAAAACGCGCTTGACCGCGTCGGAGGCGATGGAGGCCGAAAAGCCCTTTCCCATGAGGAAGCGCATGAGCTTTGGATAGGGGTTCGTCGCCGGGATCGCTTTCCTGCCAAGCACCATGAGGGCGCGCTCGAGGTCGTCGTCGAAGTCGAAGAACTCCTCGGGATAGCCCGGCAGGAGAAGGGAGGGGTCGATGCCGCGCGTCCGAAGGTCGCGCTCGATCCTCATGCGACCCCATCCGCGCCGCTTCCGCTCCTCTATGAAATAGCGGGCGAAGCGGGTGTCGTCCAGGAAGCGCGCGTCCTTGGCTCGCTCGATGGCATGATGCACGCAGGGGGATCGATACCCCTGCAAGGAGAGCTTCTCCTCGAGCTCGCGCGATGAATGGTCCCTTCGGGAAAGGGCATCCACGAGCACGGCGAAGCAGACCCGCTCCTCAATGGAACGGATGCTCGAAACGACGGCATCGCGATCGCCCGAAAGAGGGCACTCGTCTTTAAGAGCGCGCGCCACGCGGACGGGAAGGTCGATCCGTTCCTGCGAGGAGTCATCCAGATCGAGGATGACCAGGGCGGTCTGCGCGCGACGGCGCCGGGGGAAATCCGACCCTTGGCGCGCGGGCAGCTCGACCGTGGAATCTATGACGCAGGGCATGAGGCGGCCTAGCGGATGGATGCGGCGTCATCGACAAGATCGAGGGCCTCGCCGACCTCCTCGTCATCGAATTCGAGACCGCAGGCGACGCGAACTCGATGCTCGATCTCGTCGGAGAGGTCGGGGTGCGTGCGCAAGAACTCCTTTGCAGCCTCCCTGCCCTGCCCCAGACGCTCGGTGTCGTCGCCGACGGCATAGGTGTACCAGGCACCGGCCTTCTTGACTATGTCGTACTGGACGGCCATGTCGAGCACCGAACCCTCCTTGGAGATGCCCGTGCCGTACATGATGTCGAACTCGGCGGTCTTGAAGGGTGCGGCGACCTTGTTCTTGACCACCTTGCAGCGCACGCGGTTGCCGATGATGTCGGACCCGTTCTTGATGCTGTCGACTCGACGGATGTCGATGCGTATCGTGGAGAAGAACTTGAGGGCGCGGCCGCCGGTGGTGGTCTCGGGGTTGCCGAACATCACGCCGATCTTCTCGCGCAGCTGGTTGATGAAGATGCAGGTGGTCTTGGACTTGGCGAGCGAGCCCGCGAGCTTGCGGAGGGCCTGGCTCATCAGGCGCGCCTGGAGGCCGACCGAGGAGTCGCCGATCTCGCCCTCGATCTCGGCGCGCGGGACGAGCGCCGCGACCGAGTCGATGACGATGACATCGATGGCCCCGGATCGGACGAGCATGTCGCAGATCTCGAGCGCCTGCTCGCCGGTGTCGGGCTGCGAGATGAGCACCTCGTCGATATCAACGCCGATGCGGGCCGCATAGGAGGGGTCGAGGGCGTGCTCGGCGTCGATGAAGGCCACGACGCCTCCCATGGCCTGGGCCTCGGCGAGGATCTCGAGCGAGAGCGTCGTCTTGCCGGACGACTCGGGGCCGTAGATCTCGACGATGCGGCCGCGCGGCACGCCACCGATGCCCAGGGCCGCGTCGAGCGCAAGGGCGCCCGTGGGGATGGCCTCGACCTCGAGCTCGGGGCCGCCGTCGCCAAATCGCATGATCGAACCCGTGCCGAACTTCTTCTCGATCTCGGCGCGGGTCGCGTTGATCATCTTGTCGCGCTCTTCACCCGTCGTGCGCTCGTGGATCTGACGTGCGGGTGCGGAACTCTTTGCCATGGGTGCTTCCTCCTCGTTGTGAACTCATCAGATACTACTACGAACAGCTGTTCGTTGCAAGAAGCTGGATCCCATGATGGCAGAGCCCGGTGCCAGGGAGGCGCCCCTCCCCTATCAAAGGTCAAACAGCCAGATGCGCATATCCCAACATGCCCCGCTAGAGGGCCCTGAAGCTCGCAGGGCCGGGCGTGAGGGAGTCGCCCCGTATCTAGGAAAGCTCCATGACGGTGTCGATGAGCAGCTGGATGGCGCGGCGCGTGGCCTCGTGGCGCACCGCGTCGCGATCACCGGGAAGCGAGCATCTCAGCGAGTCGGTCCCTAAGCGGCTCGAGACGCCTATGTAGATGGTCCCCGCGGGATCCAGCTCCGTCCCGCCGCCGGGTCCGGCATAGCCCGTGAGGCTGATGGCGACATCCACGTCGAACAGCCGGCGCGCGCCGTCGGCCATCTCGCGCGCGGTCTCATGGGAGACCGCGCTGTGGATGCGCAGGGTCTCGCTCGAGACCCCCAGCACCTTGTTCTTGATCTCGTCGCAATAGGTCACCGCACCGCCCTTGAGGGCGCTCGAGGCGCCGGGCACCGAGGCGAGGGTCGAGGCGACCATGCCCGCCGTGCATGACTCGGCGAGCGCCACGGTGAGACCCCGATGCGAAAGCGCCTCGATCGCCTTGGATGCGAGGGATGGAAGCGAGCCCTCCTGCACGGTTAGACCCTGAAGATGACGTTGCGGCAGTTCCAGAAATACTGCGCCCCGGACACCACGGTGAGGACGACGGCGACGAACATGAGCGCCCCAGAGAAGAGAAGCATCCCGCCTCCAAACGCGGGGAGGACGATCATGAGGACGTCGGAGAGCAGGTATCCGCAGATCGACACCATGGTGACCGCCGTCTTCCACTTTCCGAGCTTGTCGGCTGCGACGACGACGCCGTTGGCGCTCGCCACCATCCTGAGGGCGCTCACGAGGAACTCGCGGAACAGGATGATGAAGACCACCCAGGAGGCGACCTTGCCCTGCTCGATGAAGATCAGGAGCGCGGAGAACACGAGGAGCTTGTCGGCGATGGGATCGAGGAACTTGCCGAAGTCGGTTATCTCGCCGCGGGAGCGGGCGAGGTGCCCGTCGACCTTGTCGGTGAGGCTCAAGATCACGTACAGGACGAAGGCGACGATGACCTGCGCCTCATGGGAGATCCCGAGGGCGCTGAACGCCAGGAGCGAGAAGGCCATGTAAATCGGGATGAAGATGATGCGGACGCAGGTGACGATGTTCGCCGGGGTCCAGATGGAGGTTATCTCGCGTTTGGGTGCCGAAGCCATCATGCACGTCCTTCCACGACATGGCCGACGAGCTCGTAGCAGAAGCTGTCGGTGAACTCGACCTTGAGGATGTCGCCCACGCAGGCCTCGGCGACATCGAGGTGGACGGCGCCGTCGCAATCGGGCGCCTGGAACCACGCGTGACCTATGAGCTCGAGGCCCTCGTCGGTCTCCTCGACGCCGTCGACGATCACCTCGGCGATCTCGCCGACGTGCGATGCGGTGGCGGCGAAGCCGAGGGACTCCGCGAGATCCATGGCGGCCTGGGTGCGGGCGAGCTTGACGTCGTCGTCGATCTGCCCCTCCATGGCCGCGGCGCGGGTCCCCTCCTCGGGGGAGTAGGAGAAGACGCTCGTGTAGTCGAACTCGTTGCGATCCATGAAGGCGAGCATGCGCTCGGCCTCCTCGTCGGTCTCGGTAGGGAAGCCGACGAGGCTCGTGGTCCTGATGACCATCCCCGGGATCTCCTTGCGCAGGCGGGCGAACAGGGCGTCGAGCTCCTCCTCGGAGCCGCTGCGATGCATGGCCTTGAGGACACGGGCGCTGCAGTGCTGGACGGGGATGTCGATATACGGAAGGATCTCGGGCGTGTCGCGGATGACCGAGATGAGCTCGTCGGTCATGCCCTCGGGCTGCAAGTAGAGCACGCGGATCCAGATCCGCTCGCCCCGGAGCCTCTCGGCGAGGGAGGCGAGGAGCTGGGCGAGGTTGCGCGGGCCGGCCACGTCGTCGGGGAGATCGCGACCCCAGATGCCGGTGTCCTGGCCGATCAGCACGATCTCGCGAACGCCTTGCGAGACGAGCTCGCATGCCTCGGCGATGATGCTCTCGGCGGCGCGGGAGCGATAGCGCCCGCGAATATAGGGGATCGCGCAGAAGCTGCAGAAGCGATCGCATCCATCGGAGATCTTCACATAGGCGGTCGCGCCCTCGATGGTGCGCTTGAAGGACGGCACGTGAGCGGGAACCGAGCGCTCAACACCCATGAGGCCGTCGATGACGCCGACGATGCCCTCCTCCTCGTCGGTGCGGACGAAGGCGGCCACCTCGGGGAGCTCGCCGGGGAGCTCGTCGCCGTAGCGCGAGGGGACGCAGCCGCACATGACGATGCGGGCGCCGCGGACGCCCTCCTTGACCTCCTCGGCGAGCTGGAGGGTCGTCTCTATGCTCTCGGACGTCGCCGAGGCAAGGAACGAGCAGGTGTTGATCAGGACGACGTCGGCATCGGCCACGTCGTGCGCCTCCTCGTAGCCGGCGGCGATGAGGAGGGAGCGCATGCGGTCGGTGTCGACCTCGTTCTTGGCGCATCCAAGCGTTATGAAAAGCAGGGAGCCGTATGGCATGGGGTGAACCTAACGATAGTTGGTGAACTGGAGCGGCTGGCCGTAATCCTGGTCGCGCAGGAACCCGATGACCTGCTGCAGGGCGTCCTTGGAGGCCGAGGAGACGCGCAGCTTGTCGGACTCGATGGTGACCTTGACCTTGGCCTTCGTGTCCTTGATGTCCTTGTTGATCCGCTTGGCGGTCGGCTGGTCGATGCCCTCGATGATGCGACCCACCAGGCGGACGGTGCCGCCGGACGCGGCCTGGGGATCGTCCCACTTGACGACCTTCACGTCGACGCCGCGCTTGATCAGCTTGGAATTGAGGACGTCGACGATCTGGCGCGCCACGAAGTCGGCGGGGGCGTTGATGGTGACCGTCTTGTCGGTCTTGGAGAGCTCGATGCTCGCGCCCGAGCCCTTGAGGTCGTAGCGCTGCGTGAGCTCGCGGGCGGTCTGCTGGTAGGCGTTGTCGACCTCCTGCATATCGACCTGCGACACGACGTCGAAGCTGGAATCCTTGGCCATGGTATTGTCACTTCCTCCCTGGGCTCATTCGCCCGTGGTCTGGGTTTGGTTATCCGTGGGTTCGCCCGACTGCTTCCCATCTGTCGTGGAGCCGTCGGCGGGCTCGGCCGGCTTGGGGACCGTTATCGTCACGCGCCCCACCCCCGAGCTCTTGCTGTCGTAGCGCACCTTCTCGCCGTTCTTGGTCACCGTCACGTCTGCGGGGTTGTCGACGGTGATCTCGATGGACTGCGTCACCGTGAACTCCTTGCTGAAGGGGCCGACCGGGGTGTCCGAGAAGACGTACTTGCCATCGAGCTTGACCTCGACCCACGAGGTTCGGCCCTTCTCGATGCTGATCTCGACCTTGGTCTCGGTGGGCTCCTGCGGCGAGGCGGGCGCGTCGCCCGAGGCGTTGGGATCGCCTCCCGTCGCGGCATCCGTCGAGGCGGGCGCATCGCTGTCCGAATCGGTCGCGGCGGGCTCGTCATCGGCGGAATCGTCGTCAGAGGTCTTCTCCTCGACCTTGACGGTGCTCGACGAGGACTTATCGGAACCGGTCTGCGCGGGCGCGGAGCAGCCGCGGACGAGAAGGACGATCAGGAGGAGCAGGATGGCGAGGAGCGCGGCGGCCCCTCCGATCAGGATGCGGGGATCGAGCGACGAGAGCGCCGAGCCCGACGATCCTCCCCTACCCCGCTGCGGCGCCTGGGATCGGGGGCGCTGGCCGTATCCCGAGCCAGGGCGACGGTCGGGGCCGGGGCCAGCCGAGCGATACGGAGGTCGCGCGCGGGTGACGCCCGCCGAAGCGGCTCGGGTCCGGTCGCGCTGGAGCGACAGGTCGCGAGGACCGCGGTATCCCGCCGACCCGCCTCGATAGGGGGCGTTGCCCGCCCCGGAGGACGATGCGGGCGGGAGGCGGCGGGGCTGGGGGCCACCGGTGCGCGGCGCGCGCCCGCGCAGCCTGGAGACGGGAAGCGGCTCGTGGGAGGAGGTCGACTCGGAGACGTATCCGGCCTGAGGGGGACGCTGCGCATAGCGGGAGACGGGCCGGGGGTCGACCATCATGAAGCGCCCCGTCGGGTTCTCGCTGTGCGGGCTCGCCTCGGCGACCGAATCCTGGAAACGGCCCGCCCCGGTGTTGTGGGTGCGCTCGTAGGTGACCAGCTCATCGAAATATGCGTCGACGACCTCGCGCGGGTTGAGGCCGAGGTAGCGCGCGTAGCTCGAGATCATACCTTGCGCGTAGCCGCGCGGGGGCATGGCCTGGAAGTTTGCCGTCTCGAAGTACTCGATGATCTGCGGGCGGATCTTGATGACGTTGGCGACCTGCTGGATGGAGAGCCCCATCTGGCGACGCCGGTTGAGCAGCATCTCACCAAAGCTCATGGACATCAGTAGCCTCCGAATTCATCCTCATGGGCCATACGGGACTCGAGGGACTCGAGCTCCGCCAGGGCCTCGACGTCGAGCAGGACCTCTCGGGGCTTGGAGCCGTCGGGTGGACCGACGACGCCCTTCTCCTCGAGCATGTCCATGATGCGACCAGCGCGGGCGTAGCCCACCTTGAGCCTGCGCTGCAGGCCGGAGGTGGAGCCGAGCTGGGATTCAACGACGATGCGCGCGGCCTCCCAGAGCAGCGGGTCGTCCTCGGACGGCTCCGACGACGATCCCGCACCCTGACCTCCCATGGCGGCCGGTGCCACGGCGGAGAGGATCTCCTCGTGGTAGTCGGCGACGCTCTGCTCCTTGACGAAGCCCACGACGTCGACGATCTCCTCGTCCGAGACATAGCAGCCCTGGATGCGCTTGGGCTTGCCCCAATCGACGCGGCTGAACAGCATGTCGCCCTGACCGAGCAGCTTCTCGGCGCCCGTCTGGTCGAGGATGACGCGGGAGTCGATGCCGGTGGCGACCGTGAGGCCGATGCGGTTGGTGATGTTCGCCTTGATGAGACCCGTGACGACGTTGGAGCTCGGGCGCTGGGTGGCCACGATCATGTGGATGCCCGCCGCGCGGCCCAGCTGGGCGATGCGCACGATGGAGGCCTCGACGTCCTTGCCCGCGACCATCATGAGGTCGGAGAGCTCGTCGATGACGATCACCAGATAGGGCATCTTGGTGGGCGGGTTGTCGTAGTGATCGAAGGCGCCTGCCGCCTGCTTCTCGTTGAAGGTCGAGATCTTGCGGACGCCGATGCGCTCGAAGATCTTGAGACGGCGCTCCATCTCCGAGACCGCCCACTGAAGGGCGCTCGCCGCCTGCTTGGGCTCGGTCACCACGGGCACGTAGAGATGCGGCAGCCCGTCGTAGGGCGCGAACTCGACGCGCTTGGGGTCGATCATGATGAGGCGGACGTCCTCGGGGAAGGTCCGCATCAGGAGCGACATGAGGATCGAGCTGATGACGACGGACTTGCCCGAGCCGGTCGTGCCGGCGATGAGGAGGTGGGGCATCTTGGCGAGGTCGGCCACCATGGGGGTCCCCTCGGCATCGCGACCGAGGGCGAACTCGAGCGGGCCGCCCTTCACGTAGGGCAGGATGTCGCCGAAGGCGACGTTCTGGCGGCTCCTGTTGGGGATCTCGATGCCCACGAGCGAGGTGCCCGGGATGGGCGCGAAGATCCTCACCGAATCGGTCGCCAGGGAGAGGGCGATGTCGTCCTCGAGGCTGGAGATGCGGCTCACGCGCTCGCCCTCGCCGGGTTGCACCTTGAAGGTGGTGACCGTGGGGCCCGAGATCCACCCGACGACGCGGGAGTGCAGTCCGAACTCCTGGAGCGTCGACTGGAGCGCGGCGGCGGTCTGCTCGAGCTCCTTCTCTGAATACGAACCCGTGCGGGAGCGCGGGCTGTGCCTCAGCATGGACACGGGCGGGAGCTCACGGGTCTCCTCGTGGGAGTCGTCGCGCTCGGTCTCGGCGGGCTGCGCAGGGGGCTCCCAGGGCAGCTCGTCCGCCTTGGGAGCTGCGGGCTCGCTGTCGGTGCGAGCGGGACGCTCCTTGCGCAGGAAGGCCGGGATGGGGGGTTCCGCCACAGGGGCCATGGGCTCGGGTGCTTGGGGAGTGCCCTCCTCCTCGACGTCCGGCTCGTCGTCGGACAGGATGGGGTCGACGTAGCGATCCTCGAGCGGGATGAGCCTGGTCTTGGCGCTCTCGGCCGAGACCTGGTCGCTGACGTCCACGAAGGGATCCTCGTCGACATCGCCCGGATCGGGCGCGACGGCGCGCGAGGGGAGCACCGTCGTCTCGCGATCCCCGAGGAAGGTGGTCTCGGGCGCCGGGGCGTCATCGAAGAGGGCGGGCTGGGCATGGCGCGCAGGGGCCTCCTGAGCAGGTGCCGCGGCGGCACCGCCCCAGGGGCTCTCGTTGACGTCGATGCGTCGGCGACGGGCGAGCTCACCGGCCCGGTCGGCGGCGCCGCGCAGGAAGTCGCTGATGGAGAAGCCGAGCACGACCATGCCGAGCACGACCATGCCGACGGCCACGACGATGGATATGGTCTTGCCCAGGGCGTTTTGGAGGGCGGATGCCACGAAGGCGCCCACGTAGCCACCGGAGCTCGAAAGATGGGCAGGCTCGAACATGGCCGCCGTGGTGACGGAGGTGCCCGGGACCATGAGCGAGAGCAAGCAGAGCACCGAGACGAAGATCAGGACGGCGCCCAGGCAGCCGCGCGCCGTGATGGGCGCGCGCTCACGGAGGAAGAGCATCGCCGCGATGGCGAGCATGACGAGGGGCAGCACGTAGGCGCCGAAGCCGAAGCCCAGGTGATAGAACCCGGCGACCGCGCTCGTGACCGGGGCGGAGGTCGGGGACACGACGGCGATCAGCGACGCCACCGCCACGACGGCGATCAGGACGCCCGCGATGTCGCGGCTGGCGTCGGCCTCGAGTAGGGGCTCCACGGGAACCTCGCGCGCTCCCCTGGCCTCGTTGGCGCGCAGGTTGCGCCCGGCCTCGCGACCCCCCTTGGATCCCTTGGCCGGGCCCTTGCCCTGCGTGCCCTTTTTCTGTTGTCCCGCGCTCCGCGCCACGCTAGACCTCCATGACGACCGGGATGATCATCGGCCTCGTATGCGTGCGATTCCAGATGAAGTTGGACAGCGAGTCGCGGACCGCCTTCCTGAGCGCGTCGGTGCCGCTGCTCGTGAAGTTGAAGGAGCCCTTCTCGACGGTCTTCATGATGGAGTCGGAGGCGTCGGAGGAGAACTCGTCGTCGATCGTGAAGGAGACGCCACGCCCGGAGAGCTCGATCGCCTCGATCTTCTTGCGCTTGGTGGACATGGTCGCGACGACGGTGACCATGCCGTCGTTGGCGAGCTTCTGGCGATCGCGCAGGACGATGGGGTCGGTGTCGCCGATGCGCAGGCCGTCGACGTAGACGACGCCGGACTCGACGGCGCGGCCGCGCTTGACCTTGCCGCCGCGCATCTCCAGGGAGTCGCCGTTGTCCATGATGAAGATGTTCTCCGCGGGGATGCCCATCTTCTCGCCGAGTCGCGCGTGGGCGCGCAGGTGGACGGCCTCGCCGTGGACGGGCATGAAGTAGGTCGGGCGGGCCATGGCGAGCATCAGCTTGAGCTCCTCCTGGCTTCCGTGGCCGGAGACATGGACGAGGCAGCGGTGCTTGTCGTAGACGTCGCAGCCGAGCTTGGCCAGGCTGTTGATGACCTGCTGGACCGCCTTCTCGTTGCCGGGGACGGGGGTGGCGGAGACGATGACGGTGTCGCCCTCGTGGATGGAGAGCGTCTTGTGCTCGCCGTTGGCCATGCGGGAGAGCGCGGAGAGCGGCTCGCCCTGGGAGCCCGTGCACATGACCACGATCTTGTTCTCGGGGATGCCCGAGAGCTCGTAGGCGTCGACGATGTCGGTCTCATCGATGCGGAGATAGCCGAGCTCGCGAGCAACGCGGGTGTTGGTGAGCATGGAGCGGCCCGTCACGACGACCTTGCGGCCGCAGGCCTTGGCCGCGTCGCAGATCTGCTGCAGGCGATGGATGTGGCTCGAGAAGGACGCCACGAAGACGCGGCCCTCGGCGTTCTTGATCGCGTCGTAGAGCGAATGGCCGACCTCGGCCTCGGACTTGGTGAAGCCGGGCACGACGGCGTTGGTCGAGTCGGAGAGCAGCAGGTCGATGCCGGAGTTGCCAAAACGGGTGATCGCGCCGTAGTCGGGGGTGACCCCGTCGATGGGCGTCTGATCGAGCTTGAAGTCGCCGGTGTGCATGACGGTGCCCTGGGGGGTCTTGATGAAGATGCCAAGAGCGCCCGGGATGGAGTGCGTCATGGAGAAGAAGTCGACGGAGATGCGGCCCAGGTCCACATGGCTGCCACCCTTGACCTCGCGGAACTTGGGCGCGCGGATGCGGAACTCCGAGAGCTTGCCCTCGATGAACCCGAGGGTGAGCTTGCTCGAGAAGATGGGGACCTTGTTGTTGAGGTCCTGGAGGAGGTAGGGCAGGGCGCCCGTGTGGTCCTCGTGGCCGTGGGTGATGATGATGCCGCGGAGCTTGTCCTCGTTCTCCAGGACATAGGTGTAGTCGGGGAGCACGAGGTCGATGCCGGGCTGGGAGTCGTCGGGGAACATGAGGCCCGCGTCGACGAGCACCATGTCTCCACCGTATTCGAAGACGGTCATGTTCTTGCCGATGCCGTCGAGACCGCCGAGGGGGATGATCTTCAGCGGCGTGGTCTTGGATCTGGTTGCAGTTGCCATGAGCTGGTTGGGCTCCTTTCGGTCTGTATGCGTATTGACACGGCGGCGTGCGCCGTTTGGTTCGATTCGCGCGTTGCGCAGATAGATCAATAGTAGCAAGAAGCGCTGCGCACCCATGGGTGCGCAGCGCGAACACTACACGATATTCGTACCTTGCAGGGCTCGGAGAAGGTGCCGATCAGCCCTCGTGGTGACGACGGGGGGTGCGTCCGCCGTTATCGCCGGGGCTGCGGCGCGGACGGTCGGAGCGGCCGCGACGGGGACGGTCGGAGCGCTCGCGACGCTCCCCTCCCTCGCTGCCGGAACCAGCGGGCGCCTCGGGCTTGTCGATGCGATCGAGCGAGATCTTGCCGCGGTCGTCGACCTCGAGGACGCGGACCTTGACCTCGTCGCCCACGTTGAGGACATCCTCGACCTTGTCGACACGGCCCTGGGCGACGCGGGAGATGTGCAGCAGGCCGTCCTTGCCCGGAAGCAGCGACACGAAGGCGCCGAAGGGCTGGATGGAGACGACGCGGCCGGTGTACTCCTCGCCGGGCTCCGGGACCTTGATGATGAGCTGGATGCGCTCGACGGCCTGCTCGACGGAGTCGCCGGTGCCGCCCACGTAGACGGTGCCGTCCTCCTGGATGTCCACGGAGGCGCCGGTCTCGTCCTGGATGCCGCGGATGACCTTGCCGCCGGAACCGATGACGTCGCGGATCTTGTCGACGGGGACCGTGATGGAGACGATGCGGGGCGCGGAGGGACGGGTCTCGGGACGGGGCTCGGAGATCACCTCGAGCATCTTGCCGAGGATGAACGCGCGACCGGCCTTGGCCTGCTCGAGAGCGGAGCGCAGGATCTCGAAGGTGAGGCCGGTGGCCTTGTTGTCCATCTGGAGCGCCGTGATGCCGCGCTCGGTGCCGCAGACCTTGAAGTCCATGTCGCCGAGGAAGTCCTCGAGGCCCTGGATGTCGGAGAGCACGACGGTCTTGCCGTTCTCCTGGATGAGGCCCATGGCGATGCCGGAGACCGGGCGCTTGATGGGCACGCCGCCGTCCATCAGGGCGAGGGTGGAGCCACAGGTGGACGCCATGGAGGAGGAGCCGTTGGACTCCATGACCTCGGAGACCACGCGGATGGCGTAGGGGAACTCGTTCTCGTCCGGGAGGACGGGGAGGATCGCGCGCTCAGCGAGGTTGCCGTGGCCGATCTCGCGACGCTTGGGGCTGCCCATGCGGCCCACCTCGCCGGTGCAGAAGGGCGGGAAGTTGTAGTGGTGCATGTAGCGCTTGCCCTCGACCGGCTCGATGGTGTCGAGGCGCTGGCCCTCGTTTAGCATGCCGAGCGACAGGACCGAGAGGACCTGGGTCTGGCCGCGCTGGAAGAGGCCGGAGCCGTGGACCAGGGGCAGGTAGGAGTCCTTCACCATGATGGGGCGGATCTCGTCGGCGGCACGGCCGTCGACGCGCTCGCCGGTCTCGACGACCATGTCGCGCATGGCCTTCTTCTCGAGCTTCTTGAGGTTGACGGGAATCTCGCGCTCCCACAGGAGCTGCTCGTCCTCGGTGAACTCGGCCTTGATGGCCTCCTTGAGGGCATCGACCTTCCCCATGCGGGAGAGCTTGTCGGCATCGCGCAGGGCGGCGGCCATCTCGTCGTAGTGGGCGAAGATGCGGTCGTGGACCTCGGCGACCGGCTCGTCGAGCGGGTACTCGCGGGCGACGATGGGGCCGTTGACGCGCTCCCACTCCTCGACGAAGGCGAGCTGGGCGTCGCAGAAGGCGCCGATGGCCTCCTGGCCGAGCTGCATGGCGGCGAGCATGTCGTCCTCGGTGACCTCGTCGGCACCGGCCTCGACCATGGAGATGAAGTCGCGCGTGCCGGCGAGCTCGAGATCGAGGTCGGAGTTCTCGCGCTCCTCATAGGTGGGGTTGACGATGAACTCGCCCGTCTCGCGGTCGCGACCGATGCGGACGCAGGCGAGCGGACCCTCGAAGGGCACGCCGCCGATGGTCATGGCGAGGGAGGCGCCCGCCACGCAGATGACGTCGATGGGGTTCACCTGGTCGGCGACGAGGGAGGTCGCGACGACGTGGACCTCATTGCGGAAGCCGTCGGGGAAGCTCGGGCGGATGGGGCGGTCGATCATGCGGGCGGTCAGCGTGGCCTTCTCGCTGGGACGCCCCTCGCGCTTGAGGTAGCCGCCGGGGATGCGGCCCGCGGCGTACATCTTCTCGTTGAAGTCGACGGTCAGCGGGAAGAAGTCGTAGTTCTTGCGCTCCTTGGAGACCACGACGGTCGTGAGGGCCGTCGTGTCGCCCTGCTTGACGAGGGCGGCGCCGGTAGCCTGGCGAGCGAGCTCGCCGGCCTCGAGCGTGTAGGTCTTGCCATAGAGCTCGAATGTCTTGCTAACGAGAGTCATCTTTCTCCTTCATCTCCGTGCGCCCCATTGCGCACGGGCCAACGTGTCCGCGCACAGGCGCGGTTGCCGCGGTTTGCGGCTCCATAACAGGACTCGATCCTGTGATGTCCATATGGGTGCGTATCTTTACACACGGTAGCTAGGATACCACGAAGCGGACATTGTTTTCGCAGCTATCGAGCCATCGCAGTTTCGACACGGGTTGGACGGGATGCGGGAATAGCAGGAAGGGCGCTGGGAGGGTAAGTGACGCCCTGCCTATCGTGATCGAGCATGAGGGGCGAACCCGGACCGCACAAACCAAGCTCCTTCCCTATCCAAGGCTAACCAGACCATTGTGTCAGTTCATCTAGATTCCTTGGTCAATTCAGGATAGCAAGTTGTGCACGAACCGAAGGCGCGCCGCCGAGCTTGCTTGGAAAAGGCCGTTCTCATTCAGCGATCAGCCAACTAAAAAGATGCCCAACGAGTTAGGTTGCAGTAAGAGCATCGGCTTCTTCAGCTGATAAGCCCTTAGGTTAAAAGAAAGAACCGCCAAGGCTATTTGTTGTCCAACAGGAACTTGCGGTGTCTTATCCTCAATGTACTAAGCATAGACAAGACTATGTAACGGACGGTTAGCAAGGCGGTAAGTCACCCATGATGAGCATAGAGTTCAACTCCATGTCAATGGATGAAAACTGGTATGAGCAAGTTATCATCGAACATCTTCGTGACAACCTGGAATATGAGTTCCTTCACGGTCCTGATGTGCCCAGATCGACAGACGAATACCGTGATGTCTACCTTCCCGCAGTGTTTCCCGCTGCGCTACGTCGCATCAATCCGTCCCTTCCTCAACAGGCGATACAAGAGGCATTGCTCAAGCTTGGCTGCATTGAAGGCGGCGCACTCGCCCAGAAGAACGAAGTTTTCAACGACTATCTGCAAAATGGCGTAGAAGTACGTTTCTTCGACGGCAAGGAGGAGCGCAACGATATCGTATATCTGCTGGACTTCGAAAATCCTAGGAATAACGACTTCCACGTGGTGAACCAATGGACGTTCGTGGAGTATTCAGAAAAACGACCTGACATCGTTGTTTTCGTCAACGGGATGCCGCTCGTCATCTTTGAATTGAAGTCGCCCTCCCGCGAGGAAACGGATGCATCGGACGCATACCTGCAACTCAGACAGTATATGAAACAGATACCCAGCATGTTCGTACCAAACGTGTTCTGCGTCATGAGCGATATGTCCGAGACGCGGGTGGGCACCATCACGGCGGACGAGGACCGCTTCGTGGCCTGGAAATCCGTGGACGGGGACTACTCCGAGACCAAGGCCGCGACGTGGAAGACGATTCTCGACGGCATGTTCCCCAAGGAGCGGTTGCTCGACATCATCCGCAACTTCGTGTGCTTCAACGACTCCAACGACAGGATCGTCAAGATCCTCGCCGCCTACCACCAGTACTTCGGCGTGCGCAAGGCCGTCGAGCGGGCCACGAAGGCCGTCGAGGGCGACGGTAAAATCGGCGTGTTCTGGCACACGCAGGGTTCCGGCAAGTCCCTCTCCATGGTCTTCTTCGCACACCTGCTCCAGAGCAGACTCGACAGCCCGACAATCGTGGTCATCACGGACCGCAACGACCTCGACGACCAACTCTACGGCCAATTCGGGCGCTGCTCCGCGTTCCTCCGCCAGACACCAGTCCAGGCGGAGAGCCGCAAGGACCTCAAGGATCTGCTTGAGGGGCGCGAGGCGAACGGCATCATCTTCACCACCATGCAGAAGTTCACCGACGGCGATGAGCCCCTGTGCGACCGCAGCAACGTCATCGTTATGGTCGACGAGGCCCATCGCGGCCAGTACGGCCTCACCGAGAGGATGGACGCCTCTGGCAAGATCAGCGTGGGCGCTGCCCGCGTGGTGCGAAAGGCGCTACCCAACGCCTCCTACATCGGTTTCACCGGCACGCCCGTTGCGCTGGAAGACCGTAACACCAGGGAGATATTCGGCGACTACATCGACGTCTATGATATGACCCAGTCGGTCGAGGACGAGTCGACGAAGCCCGTCTACTACGAGAGCCGCGTGGTAGCGCTCCGCCTCGACGAGAACGCGCTCGGGCGCATCGATGACGCGTACCGCGAGTTCGCCGATCAGGCCGACGAGGCAACTGTGCAAAAGTCCAAGCACGACCTGGGCGGGCTGGATGCCATCTTTGACACTCCGGAAACCATTGACGCTCTGTGCAGGGATATCGTCGAGCACTACGAGGACAACCGCGCCGACGTGCTGGCGGGCAAGGCGCTCATCGTGGCGTACAGTCGCCCCATCGCGATGAAGATCTACAAGCGAATCATTGAGCTGCGCCCCGGTTGGAAGGACAAGGTCGGCGTCGTGATGACGATGTCCAACCAGGACCCCGAGGAGTGGTTCGAGGTCTGCGGCGGCTCCAAGCACAAGAAGGACATGGAGCAGCGCTTCAAGAACGATGACGACCCGCTCAAGATCGCCATCGTCGTGGACATGTGGCTCACCGGCTTCGACGTGCCGAGCCTGTCCACCATGTATGTCTTCAAGCCCATGAAGGGCTACAACCTCATGCAGGCCATAGCTCGTGTGAACCGCGTCTGCCGGGGCAAGGAGGGCGGCCTGGTCGTCGACTACATCGGCATCGCTCGCGCCCTCAAACAGGCCATGAAGGACTACACCAACCGCGACCAGTCAAACTACGGCAACATGGACATCGCCGCGACAGCATACCCCAAGTTCCTGGAGAAGCTCGACGTGTGCCGCGATCTCATGTACGGATTCGACTATCGAAAGCTCATCTTCACAGACAAGAAGACTGAGCTCGCGAGCGCCATCGCGGAGGGTGTCGACTGGCTGCTCGAACCCAAGCGACGGGATGATACGGAGGAACTCCTCAAGCAGTGCCAGCTCATGAACCAGGCCCTCAGCCTGTGCAAAAGCCTGGTCTCGCACGAGGACCAGCACGAGGCGGCATACCTCTCAGTCCTGCGTGTTCAGGTGTTGAGGCTCACGGGGCGCAAGTCCGGGGGTTCGGGAGGCATGACCTACGCGGAGTTCAACAAGCAGGTGACCGAGATTCTGCAGCAAACTGTCCATGCGGACGGGGTCCTCAACCTCTTCGACAGCCAGGACGTTGAGATCTCCCTCTTCGATGAGGCGTTCCTCGCTGAGATCGCCAACATGAAGGAGAAGAACGTCGCCGTCGAGAGCCTGAAGCGCCTCATCAAGGAGCGCGTGCGGGCATACCAGCGCACGAGCGTAGTCAAGGCACAGAAGTTCAGTGACATGCTCCAGGGCACGCTCAACTCCTATCTCAACGGCATGCTCACCAACGCCGAGGTCATCGAAGAGCTCGTCAAGATGGCTAAGGACATGATGCGGGACAGGACCGACGCGGAGAGGCTCGGACTGAACGACGAGGAGATGGCCTTCTACGATGCCATCACCAAGCCCGAAGCGGTCAAGGACTTCTACAACAACGACCAGCTCGTGTCTATCACGCGGGAGCTCACCGAGACCCTGCAGAGGAGCGCCACGATAGACTGGCAGAAGAAGGAAAGCGCCCGTGCGGGCATGCGCCGCGCGATCAAGCGCCTCCTACGCAAGTACAAGTATCCGCCCGAGGACGTCGACGACGCCATGGAGACGGTCATGGAGCAGTGCGAGCTCTGGGCCGACACGAAGATCTACGAATAGGAGCCGGAAATGGCACACAAGAAGAAGGACAACACCGCCGAAATTGGCTTCGAGCAGCAGATCTGGAGCGCCGCCGACAAGCTGCGCGGCAACATCGATGCCTCCGAATACAAGAACGTCGTGCTCGGACTCATCTTTCTCAAGTACATCTCCGACAAGTTCGACCAACGCTACCAAGAGCTTGTCGAAGAGGGAGAGGGGTTCGAGGAGGATCGCGACGAGTACACGGCAGAGAACATCTTCTTCGTGCCGGAGAGCGCCCGCTGGAAGACCATCGCCGCCGCCGCGCACACCCCCGAGGTTGGGAAGGCCATCGACGAGGCCATGCGCCAGATCGAGGCGGAGAACGACAAGCTCAAGAACATCCTCCCCAAGAACTTCGCCCGCCAAGAGCTGGACAAGCGCCGCCTGGGCGAAGTCGTGGACCTCTTCACCAACGTGCAGATGGCGGAGAAGGGCGACACGCGCGACATCTTGGGGCGCACCTACGAGTACTGCCTCTCCAAGTTCGCAGAGGCGGAGGGCAAAAACGCGGGCGAGTTCTATACGCCCGCCTGCGTCGTGAAGACGCTCGTCGAGATCATCGAGCCCTACCATGGGCGCGTCTACGACCCCTGCTGCGGCTCGGGCGGCATGTTCGTTCAGTCTGCCGACTTTGTGAAGCGTCACCAGGGCAACATCAACGACCTCGCGATCTACGGCCAGGAGAGCAACCCCACCACGTGGAAGATGGCGACCATGAACCTCGCCATTCGGGGCATCGACGCAGACCTGGGCAAGCAGAACGCCGACACGTTCTTCAACGACCTGCACCGCACGGAGAAGTTCGACTTCATCCTCGCCAACCCGCCTTTCAACCTCTCTGACTGGGGCGGCGACAAGCTCAAGGAGGATCCACGCTGGGAGTATGGCGTCCCGCCCGAGGGCAACGCGAACTTTGCCTGGGTCCAGCACATGGTGCACCACCTCAACCGTACCGGTCGCATGGGCATGGTGCTAGCCAACGGCTCGCTCTCTAGCCAGACAAACAACGAGGGCGAGATCAGGGCACGACTCATCGCGGCAGACCTGGTCGAGGGCGTCATCGCTATGCCCGATAAGCTCTTCTACAGCACGGGCATTCCTGTGAGTCTGTGGATCATCACCAAGAAGAAGGCCCAGCCCGGAAAGACCCTGTTCATCGACGCCCGTAACATGGGTGCCATGGTGTCACGCAAGCTCCGCGAGTTCACCGAGGAGGACATCGCCAAGGTCGCCGGAGCGTTCGGCGCGTTCCGCGGGGGAACGCTCGAAGAGGAGAAGGGCTTCTCCGCCATTGCCTCCATCGAGGACATCAAAAAACAGGACTACATCATCACGCCCGGTCGCTATGTTGGCATCCCCGATGCCGAGGACGACGGCGAGCCTTTCGAGGAGAAAATGGCCCGACTGACCGACGAGCTCTCTAAGTGCTTCGAGGAGTCCGTGCGCCTGCAGGACCAGATCAAGAAGAACTTGGAGGCGATTGGATATGGGCTTTAAGTGGTCAACGCTTGGGGAGCTCAGTATCGGCGGAGGCAAGTATGGCATCTCTGCCCCAGCAGTCGAGTTTGACCGCAATCTACCTGCTTATCTTCGAATAACTGATATCAATGATGACGGGTCCCTCAACCTGTCTGACAGAAAATCCGTTGCTGATCCTCTCGCTTTTGACTACATGCTTCAAGAAGGCGATATCGTTTTTGCTCGGACAGGCAGCAGTACTGGCCGAAACTATTACTATGACTTGCGGGATGGCGACTTTGCCTTTGCTGGCTTCCTTATCAAGTTCTCACTTGATAAGGAAAAGGTTAATCCACGGTTCATCAAGTACTATGTTCAGTCGAAGCCATATTGGGATTGGGTGTCTTCGTTCAATACGGGCAGCACCAGAGGCAACATCAACGCAAAAACATACGCACAGATGCCTGTGCCTTTGCCGGATCGAGATGTTCAAGATGCAATAGTCTGTCTCTGTGACTCGCTTTCCAATAAGATTCGCATTAACAATCGCCTAAATGATTATTTGACTGATTTGGCCACCGCTCTATTCGAGAAGGCTCTCGACGAAGAGACATGCTTAATTCCGTTTGGTGAGCTAGCCGAACTTGAAGACTCAAAACGTATTCCGCTAAACAAACAAGATCGCGAAAATCGCAAAGGTCCGTATCCTTATTATGGGGCAACGTCGATTATGGATTATGTCGACGATTATTTGTTCGACGACATTCGGGTGTTGCTAGGAGAAGATGGCAGCGTCATGACCGATGAGGGTCACCCGTTCTTGCAGTACGTTTGGGGCAAGTACTGGGTTAACAATCATGCGCACATCATAAAGGCAAAATCCGATTATTCGCTTGAAGCCTTGTATCTCGCACTGCGTCGCACTGTGATAAACCACATTGTTACAGGTGCTGTCCAAATGAAAATAAGCCAGAAGAATCTCAATGGTCTAGAACTCCAGATGCCAAATCTAACCACGATTACCGATTTTGGACCATTTTTTGCAATGTACAGGCACAACGCAGATGAGGCCAAACGGCTGGCGGAGCTGCGTGATATTCTGCTTCCCAAGATGATGTCAGGTGAAATCGATGTTTCGAAGATTTCGATCCATTAGGAAGAGGATTTCGAATGAATGTTGCCGACTATTGCAGGAGATACCGAAAGGATAAGCGCCGCGTTGAAAAGGCCCTAAAAAAGAATCGAGTAAGAGGTGTTGTCTATATAAACGGCATCGCGGACATCCCAGAAGATGCCAAAATTGATTACTACATCCCAAAACGCAAGACAAATATCACCATTCAGGATGCTCAGATATATCTTCTAAAAGCTCTTGCAAGTTTTCATTATATCGACGCTTGTGTTTTGGGTTTGAGCGAAAGGGATTTTCAAGACGTAGTAAATTCGATGGTAGCTCTTAATCTTGTTGAGAGAACAGGCGAGCCCGATGGTGTGACCACAACGGGCCTGAAAGCAACCCCTTCCGGTGAACACTATGCAGAGATGAGAAATCGGGATCTAGCAAAGTTTTTAATTGAATACATTAGCTCCGGGATAACGCAAGGGACATTAAGCTTCTTCGAAACGAAAACGTCTTGATCGGACAAATAATCATTTGACGAAGTTGCGGCAATCGAAGAATTACCCACATTCGCTCGGCGCTCCCTTGATGCAATTTGGGCGGAGGAGGCAGCCAACAAGAGCTGCCGTCTCCTCCGCCATACATCAATCTCTGCCGCAACACCAATCCCTATTGCGTTTCGATGAAAGCAGGATACTTGCCCGCCTTATCGAACGCCAACACCGAGGTCCCGTCATTCAGATAGAGAACGCCCTCGTCGCCGCCTGCGGAGGCGTACGACAAATGAACGAACCCATATTCGTTTCCTGATTGGTCGACAAGCGTAAAGGCATTCGGGTCTTCGGTGACCTTAAACGTCCCGTCGGCCGCCTCTCCCCCACTGCTAACGAACTGCCACCTGTTTCCATCCTCTTCATGAAAGGCGATGGAGGTCAATCCAGTCTCGCGATCCCTATACACTCCATCTATGCGGAATCCATCCTCAAACCCTCGCTTCAAGCCATTTGCTTCTTGCATAGACATGAGCGAAAGGACGAGCGCGACCACTGATAGCAGCAGCGTCACCGCAAGGGACACTTTAACAACGCCGTTTCCAATTCCATCGAGCTTCTTCATCGCGCCCTCCTAACAGGAGACTTGGATAAAAGCGCCCTTCCATTCTCAGAAGAGCTCACGCTAAGCAGTTTATTCCACGCCAATCGTTTGCCCATACAGATGCCTGCTCCCCCTCTATGGGTGGCAGCACAGCACGAGCAGGCGGGGAAACCGGCTTCTGATGGACTTCCCCACCTTGCACACGAGGATGTCGAGAAACCCGCCGATATCCACCGCCGTCGCCGACGGTCTTTGGACGCCCCAAGGGCAAAGGATCCACTTGCATCAAGGATGGGTGCCGTCGTACCCAACAACGCCACCAAACAAAACAGGGGCGCGTGCGATCGTGCACGCGCCCCTGTTGGCAAGAGCTATGTGGTCCGAGACTACTGGATGTTGTCGCGGATGCCGAGCTTCTTGATGAGCTCACGGTACTCGTTGATGTCGTTCTTCTTGATGTAGGAGAGGAGACGACGACGCTTACCAACGAGCATGAGGAGGCCACGACGGGTGTGGAAGTCCTTCTTGTGGGTCTTCATGTGCTCGGTGAGCTCCTTGATGCGCTCGGTCAGGATGGCGACCTGAACGCGGGAGTTGCCGGTGTCCTGGGCGTTCTTGCCAAACTCGGCGGTGAGCTCGGCCTTGCGCTCCTTGGAGATGGTCATGGTTTTCACCTTTCTCATATCGGCACCGATGAGGCCCGGCGCCTAGATTCGCCCTCAACTGGGAAGCCGCCGGTGATGCGCGCATCCAAGACGAGGGTACCAACAGCTCGATATGGTACCACAGCACGGCCGCCACCTCGACATCAACATATGTCGACGGCCTGCCCGCTACCTCCCGAGCATGAACTCGAGCGAGCGGAGCCGGCAGTCAAGGTGCGTCGCCGCCCAGGCATGGGCATGGGCAAGCAGGAGCGAGGCCATGAAGCGGTCCACGGGAGCCAGGACAAGCTCGTCGAAGCGCAGCCCTATGAGGGAGCGCAGCCATGCGACCACCGCCGGCTCGATGGGCTCCGCCCCCGGCACGGTCGCGGCGCAGGATGCGCACAGCAGCCCGCCCGCCGACGCGGAGAAATGGCTGAGCGCCGCATCGCCGCACGCCACGCACCCGTCGCATACCGGGCGATACCCGATGTGCGAGAGCATCTTGAAGATGTAGGCCGCCACAAGCACGTCCAGATGCGGCTCGTCCTCGGCGCACTCGCCCGCGAGCTCGAGCGCGCGGCAGGCTATCGCGAAGACGAAGGGGTCCTCCGCATCCTCGAAGCTGGCCAGACGGGCGATCTCGGTGATGACGCTCGCCGCGGTGAGCGCCGGAAGCGAGCTCGCCGCACCCAAGGGAGCCGACAGGAGCTCGGCCTGAGAGATGACATCGAGGTTTCTGCCATGCGCAAGGAGGAGGTCGACGGTGCAGAACAGCTCGCAGCGCGCCGCGAGCCTGGCCCCGGGCTTTCGCGCCCCCTTCGCGACCGCGCGGATCTGGCGGCCCGTCTCGTCAAGGAGCGTCAGGATGAGGTCGGTCTCCTTGAGCTTGGTCTTGGCGAGCACCAGGGCCCGCGTGCGGTATGTGCGGCTACCTGCCACGTGCGTCCACGCCCCTGCTAAAAGCGCTTACTCGCCGTCGGCGGCGTAACCGAACCGGCGGATCTGCCCCTCGTCCTCGCGCCAGTTCTCCTTCACCTTCACGTCGAGCTCCAAGAAGACCTTGCAGTCGAAGATGCGCTCCAAATCCTTGCGAGCCTCGGTGCCTATGCGCTTGACCATCTCGCCGCGACGGCCGATGAGGATGCCCTTCTGGCCCTCGCGCTCCACATAGATCGTCGCATGGACGCGCAGGAGCTTGCGGTCGTAGCCAAAGTCGTCGCAGAGCACGCCCACCGCATGGGGGACCTCCTCGCGGGTGTGGAGGAGCACCTTCTCGCGCACGAACTCCGACACAAGGGTCTCGTCGCTCGCGTCGCAGCGCATGTCGTCGGGGAACCACTTGGGCCCCTCGGGCAGGAAGGCAGCCACAACGGAGACGAAGGTCTCGACGTTGAAGCCCTCGGTCGAGGAGACGACGATCTCGTCGTCGAAGTCCACGAGCTCGCGGGCGGCCTCGAGCTGCGCGAGCATGCGGGCGGGGTCGACGAGGTCGGCCTTGGTCAGCACGAGCACCTTCTTGGCACGGGAGGCGGCGACATGGGACGCCACCCAGGCGTCGCCGCGCCCGATGGGGGCGGAGGCGTCTATGAGGAAGGCCACAACGTCGACGTCACCGATCTCGGCGAGGGCGCTCTTGTTGAGCTCGGAGCCAAGGGAGTCCTTGGGCTTGTGGAGGCCCGGGGTGTCGACGATGACGATCTGACATGCGTCCCTGTTGATGACCGCGCGCATGCGGCGGCGCGTCGTCTGCGCAACGGGCGAGGTTATCGCCACCTTCTGCCCGAAGCAGGCATTGAGCAGCGTGGACTTACCGGAATTGGGGCGCCCGACCAGGGCCACGAAGCCGCTGCGGAAGCCGGGCTCCACGGCGAGCAGGGCCGGGTCGGCCTCCTCGGTGGACTCGAGCATGGCGTCGAGCTCGTCATCGGAGAGGTCGGCGAAGGGATCGAAGTCAACGGTGTCGGTCATAGTGGGACTCCAAGGTCTAGAGAGGGGGTGCGGTAAGGCGGCTCTGGGCGCGCATCAGTGCCACTGGATGAAGCCGAGCTCGTGGGCGAAGACGAGGATGCCCACGATGGCCGCGGTGATGGAGAGGACGTAGACGCTCGCGGCGGCGATGTCCTTGGCGCGCTTGGCCAGGGGATGGAGCTCCTGGGTGGCCAGGTCAACGATGGCCTCCATGGCGGTGTTGCAGAGCTCGGCGAAGATCACGAGCCCGCAGCAGATGACGATGAGCGCCCAGCTGATCCACTCGATATCAAGGATGAAGCCGGCCGCGACCGTCACGGTGGCGGCGGCCAGCATGACCTTGATGTTTCGCTCGGTCTTGACGGCGGTGACGAATCCCTCGATGGCGTATCCGAAGGATCTCACGAAGGAGGGATGGTCTTTCTTGGAACCGGGAATCATGGCGAGCCTGTCTCTCTCGGATCGGTCAGTCGTCTTCGTGGCGGGTCGTCGGGCCGATGCGGACCGCGTCGGGGTC
>JAXDWR010000093.1:0-6655 GCA_034088265.1 Collinsella sp.
GCGGCGCGGGGACCACCCCCCCTGGGGGGTACCCGGGGGCCGGTGGCGACACCGCGCGTTTGGCACCCGCGGTGGCCTGCTGCCCCGAGCCCCCGGGCCGGCTCGCCGGGACCGGGGCCTCCAGCCGGACCTCCGGCCGAAACCCCCGACCAGGACCTCACGCCTGGCGGTAGTGCGCGAAGAAGTCGGCCATGTCCTCCATGCACTCACGCAGCACCTCCATACGCGGCAGGTACACCACGCGGAAGTGGTCGGGCTTGCCCCAGTTGAAGCCCTTGCCCGGCACCACCAGGACGCGTTTCTCGTGCAAGAGGTCGAGCGCGAACTGCTCGTCGCTTGCAATGTTGAACTTCTTGACGTCGATCTTGGGGAAGATGTAGAACGCGGCCTTGGGCTTGACCGCCGTGATGCCCGGGATCTCGTTGAGGGCCTTGTAGACGTATTCGCGCTGGTCGTAGATGCGACCGCCCGGCACCACGTAGCCCTTCACGCTTTGATGCCCGCCGAGGGCGGTCTGCACGATGGACTGCGCCGGGACGTTGGAGCACAGGCGCATGTTGGAGAGCATGTTGATGCCCATGATGAAGTCGCGCGCGCAGCGCTTGTTGCCCGAGAGCACCATCCAGCCGATGCGGTATCCGGCGATCATGTGCGACTTGGAGAGCCCGGAGAAGGTGATGCAGAACAGGTCGGGCGCGAGCGAGGCGATCGAGATGTGCTCGAGGCCGTCCATCACAAGGCGGTCGTAGATCTCGTCGGAGAAGATCATGAGCTGGTGGCGGCGGGCGATCTCGACGATTCCCTCGAGGACCTCGCGCGGGTAGAGCGCTCCGGTGGGGTTGTTGGGGTTGATGATGACGATGGCCTTGGTGCGCGGAGTGATCTTGCTCTCGATGTCGGCGAGATCGGGATACCACTCGGCATCCTCGTCGCAGACGTAGTGCACGGGCGTGCCCCCGGAGAGCGTCGCGCAGGCGGTCCAGAGCGGGTAGTCGGGGCTCGGAATCAGGATCTCGTCACCGGTGTCGAGCAGCGCCTGCATGCACAGGTTGATGAGCTCGGAGACGCCGTTGCCCGTGTAGATGCTGTCCATATCCACGTTGGGGATGTTCTTGAGCTGCGCGTACTGCATGATCGCCTTGCGCGCCGAGAAGAGGCCTTTGGAGTCGGAGTAGCCCTCGCAGTCGGGCAGCTGGTGGCGCATGTCCTGGATGACCTCGTCGGGCGTGCGGAAGCCGAACGGCGCGGGGTTTCCGATGTTGAGCTTGAGGATGCGCATACCCTCGGCCTCCATGCGGCTCGCCTCGTCGACCACGGGGCCGCGGACATCGTACAGAACGTTATCGAGCTTGGACGACTTCTTGAACTCTCGCATGATCGGGCTCCTTTGCGCGACGGTGATGACGGGATCTGGCGATATGGAATCCGCAGCCGGGGACTGCGGGACGGCGGCAGAGGATGCGGGTTCAATGCCCACGAGCCATCCCTCCTCGACACCGAGCACCTCGGCGAGGGTCTTCACCACATCCGCACGCGGGACGGTCTTGCCGCTCACGTACTGGCTCACCTGGCTCTTTCCCAGCTTCTTTCCCAGCTCGGACGCGGCACGGATCACATCTGACTGCTTCAGCCCTCGCGCACTCATGGCTTTGACCAGCCGTTCGGCAAACCTCTCCTCCGCCATGTCCACCTCCATCGGTTCAATTTGAACCAAGCTATTTGAGTTGTTCAATTTAGCTTAAGTTCAATTTTGAAGCAGCATACCACAAGTTCAAATTGAACCGCATAAGAAAACGGGGACGAGCGTGAACTCGTCCCCGTCCGATCGAGACCATGGGGTTGGGCGCTATATCACATAGTCCAAGCCGCGCGGCAAGCAACAGAGATCCGACACCGTGACACTGTCGAGATACTCCGAGATCATGGTGTCGAGCTTGCTCCACATCCCCACCGTGGGGCACTTGAACGCGCGCTCGCATCCCTTGCACGTGCCGTCAAGGCACGAGACCGGGGCCAAGCTCCCCTCGGTGAGCCTGAGGATCTGCCCGGCAGTGTAGTCTTCGGGGGCTTTGGTAAGGCGATAGCCACCGCCCTTGCCACGCATTCCAGAGAGGAGCCCGTTGCGCACGAGCGTCGCCAGAATGTTCTCGAGGTACTTCTCCGAAACGCCCTGGCGCTCGGCGATCTCTCTGAGTGGAACGCGGCCTTCACCCTGGTGCTCGGCCAAATCGATCATCACTCGCAGGGCATAGCGCCCCTTTGTTGAAACCAGCATGTATCCGCCTCCTCTTTAACTAGGTTTGCAACACTCTATCAGACGTATAGGAAATGGTGAACAACTTGCGCTACATCAGACGGCGACCGTAGGGAAAAACGCCGTCAGAGGACGATAGGCGGCATCCTTCCCACATAACTGTGATTTGAGGGACCCATATCATGGAGAATCCAAGTGCTTCCATTAAACCTATGTTATCAATAGGCTATAAAGGATACCACATGGAATCAGGACGTTGGGAGGCCCCCTCGTCGGGTACGATGGGGAGGACCCAACACATCTCCAGAGGAGGGAACATGGGCAAGATCCACACGTCGATCGACCAGCTCATAGGAAACACGCCGCTCCTTGAGCTCACGAAGATAGAGAAGAGCGAGGGGCTGCATGCCAGGCTCCTCGCCAAACTCGAGTATTTCAACCCCGCCGGCTCCGTCAAGGACCGCATCGCGAAGGCCATGATCGATGAGGCCGAGCGACAGGGCAAGATCAAGCCGAACGCGGGATACACCATCATCGAGCCCACCTCGGGCAACACCGGCGTCGGGCTCGCCAGCATCGCCGCCGCGCGCGGCTACCGCCTCATCATCACCATGCCGGAGACCATGAGCGTCGAGCGCCGGCAGCTCATCCATGGCTACGGCGCGGAGATCGTCCTCACCCCGGGCGTTCAGGGCATGGCGGGAGCCATCTCAAAGGCGGAGGAGCTCGCCGGGCAGATACCGAGGAGCATCGTCGCCGGGCAGTTCGCCAACCCCGCCAACCCGGCGGCCCACATCGAGGGGACCGGCCCGGAGATCTGGGAGGACACCGACGGGGAGATCGATGCCTTCATCGCCGGTGTGGGCACGGGCGGCACCATCACGGGGGTCGGCACCCACCTCAAGCAGATGAACCCCGATATACGCATCATCGCGGTCGAGCCCGCCTCCTCGCCCGTCCTCTCCGGCGGAGAGCCGGGGCCGCATCAAATCCAGGGCATCGGTGCGGGGTTCGTCCCCCCGGTCCTCGAGCGCGATCTCATCGACGAGGTCTTCCCCGTCGAGAACGCGGACGCCTTCGCCGCCAGCCGCAAGCTGGGGCGCGAGGAGGGCGTGCTCGTGGGAATCTCGTCCGGTGCGGCGCTCCACACCGCCATCGAGGTCGCCAAGCGCCCGGGGATGGAGGGGAAGACCGTCGTCGTCCTGCTCCCCGACACGGGTGAGCGCTATCTCTCGACCCCACTCTTCTCCTAGCGGGTCGAAGTTGGAGGCCGCATTGGGACCGAGGGACCGGCGGGAAGGCGGACGCGTGCTCGTCGCCATGAGCGGCGGTGTCGACTCGAGCGTCACGGCGTTCCTGCTCAAGCAGCAGGGATACGAGTGCATAGGCGCGACCATGCGCCTCTACGACGCCGAGACCGAGGGGCGCGAACGAGGGCGTTCATGCGACAACCTCGCGGACATCGAGGATGCCGCGTGCATCGCGCGGCACCTCGGCTTCCCGCACCACGTCATCGATTGCCGCGCCGCTTTTGAGCGCGACGTCATCGAGGGGTTCGTCCGCGCCTACGAGAGCGGCCTCACCCCCAACCCCTGCGTCATGTGCAACCGCCACCTCAAGTTCGGCGAGCTCTTCGCCACCGCCGATGCCCTGGGCTGCGACTTCGTGGCGACGGGACACTACGCCCAGGTAAAGGCGCCTCGGGGGCCGGAGGAGGGCTTCCGCCTCGTGAAGGGCGCGGATCCCACCAAGGAGCAGAGCTACGTCCTCTACGCGCTGACACAAGACAAGCTCGCACGCACCCTGCTGCCGCTCGGAGGCCTCTCCAAGGAGCTCGACGTGCGGCGCATCGCCCAAGAGCAGGGCTTCGCGAACGCTGGCAAGGGCGACAGCCAGGGCATCTGCTTTGTCCCCGACAACGATTTCGCGAGCTTCATCGAGCGGAGACGCGGGCGCCCCCTCCCCGAGGGGGACATCCTCGACACACGGGGCAATGTCCTGGGAAGGCACCGCGGGGCGATCCGCTACACGATAGGGCAGCGCAAGGGCCTGGGCGTGGCGATGGCCCATCCGGTCTTCGTCACCTCCATAGACTCTGTCTGCAACACCGTCACCCTGGGCGAGGGGGACGACCTGCTCGCGAGCGCGCTCGTCGCCGACGATTGGATCTGGAGCGCGCCGGCCCCGTCCATGGAGGAGGCCCTCGACGATGCCGGGGGACACGGCCTGGCTGTGACCGCGAAGGTGCGCTACCACCAGCCGGATCAGAGGGCCGTGCTCAGGCGGGGCGATGCGCCGGGCGAGATGCGGATCGACTTCGAGCTCCCCCAGCGCGCCATCGCCCCCGGCCAGGCCGTGGTCGTCTACGATGGCGACAGGGTCCTGGGCGGCGGGACGGCGCGTCGAGCGATCCGCTGAGGGCACCGCGCCGCCACGAGACCTTACATGCTCGCCATCGCGATGACGAACGCGGCCGACGAGATCGCGACGAGGGCGACGACGCCCCATGCAGCGGGACGACCGAGGTTGAGGGTCCAACCGATCCCGAAGCGCTTGGGCACGAAGACGGCCGCGTCGTCGCGGTTGACATAGAAGATGCCGCCCTTCCAGAACTCGTCATCGTCCGCGAGCATGCGATTCCCGGCCGCCGCGACGCGTGAGACGACGCGATTGCCGTTCTGGCCGTAGAGCACGGCCATGGCGATGCTCGCCGCCACGCAGACGAACGCGAACGCGAGCATGGCCATGGTCCAGCCCTCCACCGACAGGGATCCGGCCACGACGAGCGGCATGAGGGCGAGCAGCCCGTTCATCACCGTGCCCAGGCCGACGAGCAGGATGCTCTGGGCGCGGGCATAGACCGCGTAACCATACAGGCTCGTCGCCGGCGCGTCCGCCCGGGAGGATCGCTTGGAGCCGACGATCGCCACATGCGAGACGGTGAGGCACAGCCCGAGGAACGCGATGGTCCCAAGAACGAAGATGAAGAGCTCGGGGCCCTTGTCGACCCATCCGTTCGCGTTGCCCTGCATGTCGAAGTGGATCGCGACGCGATCGGGCAGACCGGGATACACCATCGCCATGAGCGTCGCCGCGACGACCAGGAACAGGACGTGCACGAGCTCCCAGCGAAGCGAGACGGGCTCGGGGAGATCGACCTCACCCAGGGCCGCCACATGGATCCGCGCGCCCGCGACCCAGCCGCTCGAGCGCTTGATCTCCTGCACCCGACCCCTGAAGGCCAGCATGACGAGGAAACTCGCGAGCGAGAGGAGCACGACGGAGGCCGAGGCGGCCAGCGCGAAGGCGTCCTCGCCCAAGGGCAGGCAAGCGAGAGAGAACCCGGCGAGGCCGAGGGCGACGAGCCCCATGAGCAGCGAGTAGGAGCGCTTGAGCCCGCGCAGGCGGGGGCTCCCGTCCTGCGAGGGCGGAATCGTCACGGCGAAGCACTCGCCAGGCTGCATGAGCCAGGGCATGGCGGCGGTCAGGGCCCCGGTGAGGAGGACGAAGGCGATGAGGACGATATGCATGGGCGCCGTCGTCGGCGCCACCGAGCCATTGAGGAAAACCATGGGAACCCCCTAACGATCTGAAGATCCTGACGGGACGGGGCGCGAACCGCCCCCGGCACCCGTCCCATACACCGCGTCGAGAACCGAGGCGACGGCGGCCGCGAAGCCCTCGCGCCCTCCCCCGCCCGCCTTGTGCTCGAGCGCCAGAAGCGTGAGCCCGTCTATGAGGCGCCGCTCCGCCTCTGCGGCATGGGGCACGGAGGAATCGCGGAGGGGGCTTGCCACCACCGCCCCCGCGCGTCCCCGCATGAGCAGGTAGCCCTCGTCGCGCAGGGATGCGTAGGCCTTGTTGACGGTATGGAGGTTGATGCCCAGGTCTCCCGCGAGCGACCGCACGCTCGGCAGGCTGTCGCCGGGAGCCAGCTCGCCGGCCGCTATGGCGGCCACGATCTGGTTTCTCAACTGCAGGTAGATGGGCGTCTTGGCGCCCTGGTCGATATGGACGAACATGGAACCGACCTCCCTTCTGTTATATGCAGTATATAACAGAAAAGAATAGATGCGGTCATTTTGTTCTATTTCTTATATAACAGCATGTGACCGAAAGGGGATCCCTGCCCCTTGCAGGGCGAATCGAGGGCGGGCAAGCGGCCCGATGCCCCTTATGAGCGGGAGCCGCCCCGCTCCCTGTCGATGAACATGAGCGCGAACGCGAGGAACAGAAGACCCGAGCAGGCCGCTATCGAGAGCAGGCCGAAGCGCTCAAGGCACCAGTTCCCTATCACGGCCCCCATGACGAAGCAGGCTATCACGCCAAAATACATGAGGCCGCTGACCAGGAACCCGCGCTTATGGGTGACTATGTAGTCATCGACGTTCTGGAGGGCGC
>JAXDWR010000094.1:0-4670 GCA_034088265.1 Collinsella sp.
GATCGTGGCCCCCGCGCCCGTGATGAGGCCCGTCGGCTCCAGGTCCAGAAGCGCGTCGGAGACCAGGCAGCGCGGACGCCCGGTGCAGATGAAGGTCTTATGGCCACGCCGCTTGAGCTCGGCGAACGCCGAGCGGACCGCCTCCGTGGGCCGACCGCTCACGACGACCTCTCCGGGATCCGAGTCCGGTCTGTGCCAGATGATCGTCCCGTCGACGTCGAAGAACAGCGCGGCGGCATCCCCAGCCGCGACGTTTGGAACCCCGCTTGCGACCTCAACCATGGAAACCTCCCATTGCGTCAGATGCATCCTGTCCCCTGCATTGTATCGCGCGGGGCCACCAGGGACGGGAAGCCGACCCGCGAGCACCCATGAACCGCTGCTTTTGCGCTCCTTCGCGTCAAAGCTCCGCCATATCGCGCGCTATGTGATAATTGGTGCCCAACGCATCGCGGACCACCGACGCGCCCCCAGCGAAAGGCGATCACATGGACACCAAAACCTATCTCGAGTTCTTCGCAAGCTGCCCCGAGGGCTTTGAGCCCTCCCTCGAGACCGAGCTCGCGAACATGGGGATCCGCAAGATACGCCGCCTCAAGGGGAGGATCTCCTTCACAGGGACCGTCGCGGACGCCTACCGGGCATGCCTGTGGTCGCGCCTGGCGAGCCGCGTCTTCGTCGTCGTCGGGCGCTTTGACTGCGGAAACGCCAACGAGCTCTACGACGGCGCCTACGACATGCCCTGGGAGGACATCATCGCGCCGCGGGCAAGCATCGCCATATCCGCACGCGGTACCAACCCCGAGCTGCGCAACTCCCACTACGCCGCCCTCTGCGTGAAGGACGCCGTCTGCGACCGCCTCGCCGATGAGACGGGAGCGAGGGCCGACGTCGACACCGATGACCCCGACGTCCGCCTCCTCCTCTCGATACGAGGCGACCGCGCGAGCATCAGCCTCGATCTGAGCGGCGAGGCGCTCTTCAAGCGCCTCCCGCGCGAAGCCACGCGTACGAGCACCGGCGCGCATGTCCTGCGACCGGATTACGCAGCGCTGCTGCTGGCCCAGGCGGGATGGGCCGAGGCCTGCCGAGACGCGGGAACGGAAGGCCGGGGCGCCGCGCTCGTCGACATCTGTTGCGCGGGCGGGGGCATCGTCCTCGAGGCGGCCTGCCAGCTGATCGATCGAGCCCCCGGCCTCACCCGAGAGCGCTGGGGATTCGAGGGCTGGGGCCGTCATGAGCCCGAGACCTGGGACGAGCTGCTCGCAGAGGCCGACGAGCGCGCCGTCGCGGGGCGGCAGCGTGCGGCCAAGATCGTCGCGACCGATCCCGATGCCGCCGCCGTCGCCTTCGCGCAGCGTGTCCTGCGTTCGGCGGGGCTCGCCCAGCGCGTGAGCTTCGTCGACCCCGCATCCGGCTCCCTGTCCGCCCTCCTCGAGGGCCACACCATCGCAGCCGTGGTCGCCGACACCACCGAGGTCCCCTTCACCCAGATGGGGACCATGCTCTCCCTCATGGAGCAGTCCCGCGACCCCTCCTCCGCGACAGGCTCGTCGCCCTTCGTCGTCCTGACGCGCGACGATCTTGTCCAGCGCGCGATGGGGGTCCGTCCGCAAGCCTGCATCACTGTCATGCCCAATAACGAGGAGGCCCGGATCCTCGCCTTCCCCGACGCGACGAGCGAGGCGGCAGACCACGCCGCCCCGCGCACAGCGGCCCCCGCCCACAGCGTCGACCTGGGCGACGGGAGCCCCGTCCCCGTCCTGGTCGCGGAATCCGACCAGTTCGCAGCCCGTCTTAGGAAAGTCGCGCGCCTTCGGCGCAAGTGGGCCAAGCGCACGGGTGTGACCTGCTATCGCGTGTATGACGCCGACTTGCCCGACTACGCCGCCGCGATCGATCTCTACCAAGGGGGACCCAAGACGCCAGGGCGTTGGCTCGTCATCGCCGAGTACGCCGCCCCCAAATCCATCGATCCCGCCGTGGCCCAGGCGAGGCTGCTCGACATCCTCGCCATCGCGCCGCGCATCCTTGAGGTCGAGCCCCAAAACGTCTTCACCAAGGCGCGCACGCGCTCCCGTGGCGGATCGCAATACGCCAATGCGGGCAAGGGCACCTTCGCGGCGACCGGATCCGATCCCGCGCTCCGCCCCATCATCCACGAGGGGGGCCTCGCCTTCGAGGTGGCCTTCGATGGGCACCTCGACACGGGGATCTTCCTCGACCACCGCGTCACGAGGGAGCTGGTGCGCGAGCGCGCACGCGGAAAGAGGCGCTTCCTCAACCTCTTCGCCTACACCGGGACCGCCACCTGCTACGCCGCCGACGGCGGCATCGAGGAGACCGTGACCGTCGATCTCTCCAACACCTACCTCGATTGGGCCGAGCGCAACATGCGTCGAAACGGCTTCGGTGGGCGGGAGCACGAGTTTGTCCGGGCCGACGTCCTTCGCTGGATCCGCGAGCAGCGCGAGACACGGAACCGCTGGGACCTGATCTTCTGCGATCCGCCCACGTTCTCAAACTCCGCCAAGATGGGCAGGCGCACCTGGGACGTCCAGCGCGACCATGTCGACCTCATCGTGGGCATATCGCGCCTGCTCACGCGTGAGGGAGAGGCCATCTTCTCGTGCAACCTGCGCACCTTCCGCCCCGACGTGCGCGAGCTCGCCCGAGCCGGCGTGGTGCTCACCGATATCAGCGAGCGGACCATCCCCGATGACTTCGCCCGCAACAAGCGCATCCACAAATGCTATATCGTCAAGCGCTACGAGATCGAGCGCGCCATGGAGCTCGCGGGCATGGGGGAAGACGAGATCGAGAGACGACGCGAGGAGCTCTCGGGCGGCGGTGGGACCGGGCGCGGAAAGCCCCGTTCACCTCGGTCATCTCGCAGCTAGTTGGGCATGGCGTTTATCGTTTGCACCATCTATAATGTCGTGACACGAAAGCGGCTATCGGACGTCGCTGCCGCGCATCGGGCGCGGTATCTCACTCATTGCCAAGGAGCAACGA
Source organism: Collinsella sp. (assembly GCA_034088265.1). GTDB lineage: Bacteria > Actinomycetota > Coriobacteriia > Coriobacteriales > Coriobacteriaceae > Collinsella. Next base: position 3,016 of record JAXDWR010000094.1, read on the forward strand.
CGACACATGTCACACGCAACTGAATCAACTGGCTCGAGCGCGCCATCCAAGGCGGGTTCGCATGCCGTGCCCGTGAGCCTGGGGGCGATGCTCATCACGCTCGGCGTGGTGTACGGCGACATCGGCACCTCGCCCATGTACGTCACCAAGGCCCTGCTCGCGGGCCAAGGCGGCATCATGACTGTCACCGAGGAGTTCATCCTCGGCGCCCTCTCACTCGTCATCTGGACGGTGACGCTCCTCACCACCGTGAAGTACGTCCTGGTCTCGCTCAAGGCGGACAACCACGGAGAGGGCGGCATCTTCGCGCTCTACAGCATCGTCCGACGCTTCAAGCGCTGGCTCATCCTGCCCGCCATGCTCGGCGGCGCCGCCCTGCTCGCAGACGGCGTCCTCACCCCCGCGGTCACCATCACCACGGCCATCGAGGGCCTGCGCACCATCGACGCGGTCCATGCGGTCCTGGGCGACAACCAGCTCAACGTCGTCATCATCACCCTTGCGATCGTGAGTATCCTCTTCGCCGTCCAGCGCGCCGGCACCTCCAAGATCGGACATGCCTTCGGCCCCGTCATGACTTTCTGGTTCCTGTTCCTGGGCGCCACCGGCCTCATCTACGTCCTGGGCAACCCGATCGTCCTGCTCGCCTTCAACCCCATCCGCGGCCTGGCCTTCCTGCTCTCGCCCCACAACCATGCCGGCATCATGATCTTGGGCAGCTGCTTCCTCGCCACCACCGGCGCCGAGGCGCTGTACTCCGACATGGGCCATGTCGGCAAGGGCAACATCTACGCAACCTGGCCCTTTGTCAAGATCTGCCTCGTCTTGTCCTACCTTGGCCAGGGCGCCTGGCTGCTCGCCAACGCCGGCAACCCCGAGCTCCTCGCCATCGAGGACCTCAACCCCTTCTTCCAAATGCTCCCCGAGGTCATCCGACCCTTCGGCGTCATCCTCTCCACCTGCGCGGCGATCATCGCATCGCAGGCACTCGTCACGGGCGCGTTCTCGCTCGTGTCCGAGGCCAGCCGTCTGGACCTCATGCCCCATATGCAGATCTTCTATCCCGCCGACACCAAGGGCCAGCTCTACATCCCCATGGTCAACAACGTCATGTGGGTCGGCTGCGTCCTCGTCGTCCTGCTCTTCCAGAGCTCCGCTCACATGGAGGCGGCCTACGGCCTCGCGATCACCATCACGATGATCTGCACCTCCATCCTCCTGTTCTTCTACCTGCACGGCATCCGCAAGCTCAAGGTCTTCCCCTGGGTGTTCGTCATCTTCTTCGTCGCCCTCGAGAGCTTCTTCTTCGTCTCGTCGCTCACCAAGTTCTTCCATGGCGGCTACTTCACCATCCTCATGGCCGCCCTCATCATGGGTGTCATGGTGAGTTGGTACAACGGCAGCCGCGTGGAGCGCGGGCAGTACACCATGCTCCCCGTCCGCGACTACATCGACCAGCTCCGTCGCCTGCGTGAGGATCCCCACTACGAGACCTTGTGCGACAACCTCGTCTACCTCACCAACAGCACCAGCACCGACATGATCGACCGCGACATCCTGTACTCGATCTTCGATAAGCATCCCAAGCGCGCCAACGCCTATTGGATCCTCAACGTCGAGGTCACCGACGAGCCCCGCACCTTCAAGTACTCCGT